>CAZOCL010000115.1:0-17246 GCA_964578245.1 uncultured Klebsiella sp.
TCAACCTCAGCAGCGGCCTGGGCCTCGGCACCGGCGTGAGCTACCGGTTTTAGCCGGCGCGCGGCAGGCTTCGGCTTCATCCACTTCTTTGCCAAGGCAAGCCTGCCAGTCGGATCAGATTGGGTGTGGAGGGCGGGGTGTCACCGGCTTCCCATCGGAACACACTTGAGGAGTCCACTGCCAGTCCTCTGGCCAGTTCTTCCTGAGGGGGTTCTAGGACTCTCCGTGCGTAAGTGATTTGGGCCGGTAGGGTATCGGGCACAACCGCACTGGGGAGGACAACACGGACGCACAGTTGAAGCGCCAGATCATGGGCCGGGAAGTCGTCGTTGCCATCACGAAAGGCCGCCTGGACTTCGGCCCCTGGGAGCAAATCTTCTACGGAGAATATGACGGCAGCCACCGGAAGCGGGTGCTGGTGAAGATCATCGGAGAGTGGGAGGAGGCGGGAAACGGAGTGGGGGAGTGCTGGGAAGGGCGCGGATGCTCTGGGGCATCACTCCAATACTCCATTACTCCACCACTCCGTTCCCGCCCTCAAATTCCCAGGTTCGACAACGTCGTGCAGATGCGGTTGACGATGGCCACGAGGTTGGGATGGGATTTCTCGAAGCCGTCCACCGAGGCGGACAGGCCTTCCAGGGAATGCTTCACCAGTTCGGGATTCGGCTCCTCGCGCGTGGCTTCATGGGCGGAGACCTGGGTGAAGCCCGCAATGCTCTGCGCCTCCTCGTCGTGGGTCTTGGACAGCTCGGCGACCTCGGACTTGAGCGTGCCCAGCAGCGTGAGCAGCTCGGCCTTGGACTCGTCCTTCACGGCGGAATGCCCGATGCGGGCTTCGATCTTGGAGATGGTGTCTTGAATCATGGCCGCTTTCTTATTCTGAAAAAACAGTAGACCAAGCCGCCGGAAAACAAAGTCTGGAGTTGGCGATTTCTCAACCCCGGTTGCGCCGTTTGTTTGGAGTCCCGCCTTTAGGCGGCCAGGCGCGCGGGGTATTTGACGCTGCGCGCGAAGCATCAGGGGTTGCGCACGGTTCCGCCGGCTGAAGCCGGGACTCCGAACGAAGACCGATCCCGCCGGAGCGGTTCAGGCCTTCGCCGGCACCGCGCCCCACGGCTCGATTTGCCGGAGCTGCTTGGCTGCCAGCGCTTGATAGCAGTCGGGCAGGTCGAAGTGCTGGAGCACGCCGGGCACCAGTGCGGAGAGCGGCCATTTGTAATGCTCCGTTTCCGCCAGCGTGGCGTAGGCGGTCAGCGCGTTCTTCAGCGTCACTTGCTTGACGTGCGTCGAGAGCAGCGCGGCAAACGCCGCGGGGATTGCGCCCCAGCCCTTGCCGGCGAGATGCACCTCGGCGTGGCCTTGCGCGGCGAGCCAGTCCAGCACGCGCAGGAGGTCGTGCGTCTTCCGGCCCACATACGGCTCGTCGAGCATCACGCCATGGATCGCATAGAAGAAGTCGCTGCCGTAGGGGCTGAGGAAGGTGTCCTGCCCGCAGGTGTTCGGGCGCGACTCGCCGATGCCGCGCAGATCGCAGGCGTAGAGCGTGGACTGCGGCTCGGCCTCGAGCAGTTCGGCCACGAGCGGTTCCTCACGCAGCTCGGCGTCGGCGCTGTGGTGCGAGACGTAGAGCACGGTGCGGCCAGTGTCGCGCGGCGGACGGGAGACCAGCGACTCGGCCTGCAGGCGATAGACCAGAGTCTGAATGCCCGGTTCGGTCTCAACCGCATAGGCTGTAAAGTGCGGCTTCGGATACCGTCGCCCGGAGATCACGCGGAGGATGCGATAGTCCGGCACGCCCTCACGGGGCGGGAGTCTGAGCGTGGCGGTGACGGCTTCCCTCAGCTTGTCGCCGGTCAGTTTTGGCCGCTTCGCTGCGAGCTGCCGGGACAGGTCACTGGTGAAGGAGAACACCGTGCGTGACTTGAGCCCCGCGACCTGGCCGCTGGGCGTGCATTGCAGTGTCTCGTCCTTTTCGATGGTCAGCGCGGGCTCGGCCTCGGCGGTGGAGACCTTCGTCACGCGGTTGAACCACCGATACATCGCCTCGCGGTTCTCCTGGCTGTAGCCATGCGGCGTGGGGCCGACAAAGAGGCTGATGTTTTCTTCCGCACCGAGCAGCCGGTAGAGTTTCTTGAGCCGGGCAAACGCCTCTTCGATGCCGCGGGCGTCGAAGAAATCCTTCTCCTTGCCGAGCAGCACGACGGGCTTGGGGGCCATCGCGGCGATGAAGTCGGAGTGATCCAGCCCCAAGGCCAGGGCGCGCGGCGGGCACTGCTCGGTGTCAGCGGGCAGTTCGTTTTCCAGATTGCGGCGGAAGGTGGTCACGAAGCAGCTTGGTGCGGCCATGGTCCAACGGGACTCCACGCCGCAGAGCCAGGTGGTCATGGTGCCGCCGCCCGAGTTGCCGGTGATGCCGACGTGGCGCGAGTCCACTTCCGGGCGGGTGAGCAGGTAGTCGAGTGCGCGGATACCATCCCATGCCCGCCACGAGCCGAGGAACTCGCCGACGAGAAACTGCTGGTTGCCCGCATGCAGATGCTCCTGCACGCCCACGCCCACGCGCGACTTGAGCCGCTCGTCCGCGTATTGCAGCCGCTCACCCTGGCCGATGGGATCGAAGAGCAGCACCACGTAGCCCAGGCGCGCCAGTCCCTGCGCGAAGGACTGGTAGGCATCAATCGCCTTGCCCGTCGCCGAGTGGCCGCACGAGCCGACCACGCCCGGCGCTGGCAGCTTGCCCTTCGGCACATACAGGTTTGCGGTGACGAGGAAGCCAGGGCGGCTCTCGAAGATGACGTTCTCGATGCGGTAGGTGTCGCGCTGGACCACGCCCGTGACGCGGGCATTGAGCGGCGTTTTCTCCGGCCACCGGCCGAAACACTGCTGAATCTTCGCGCGCACGTCACGCACGTAGGCCTCGGCATCGGCCTTGGTCTTGATGGCGTCACGGCGCTGGTTCGCGCGGGCCTCGATCTCCCGCACGCGGCGCACGTAATACTCCTGCACATTGCGTGGGAAGCGGTTTAGCGGGGCGAGCGGGGTGGCGGAGGTGGCAAGGGCTGCTTTGGGCGCTTCCGCAGCGGAGAGGGAACTGGGCAGCGTCAGGCTGAGCGCGCCGAGTCCGGCGGCGCGCATGGCGTCACGGCGGGAGAGATCAGGGAGGAACGAATTGGACATGGTCGGCTTTGGACGTATAGGGCGGGAAAACTTTCAGTGTTGAAGCTTCGCTTCGGCAACACAGCGCTCCCATTCGTCAACAGCCGTGAACCAAGATTCATGGAATGGAGCAATGTCTGCGGTGAAACGAAAAGCAAATCAAAGAGAAGGCGAACCGGTCATTCTGCAGCTGGAGTTGGTGGAAAATACTCTTTGGCCGCCTCCTGCACTTCGTCGTTTCGGTTTTCGATACCGCGTTTGACAAGGCGCGTGGCCAACCGTGGATCGAGCAGGTCGTAAAGCTCGAGCAGCCGGCGATATTCCCATTCATCATCGAGATTTAGGGTTCGCTCGGCGACGGCTTCAATGTGACCCAGCAGCCAGTCACGCGGAATCTCCGCCGCTGCCGCTCTGCCAAGCAAAATGTTGCGCACATTGGCAGACTGACAGCCACGACGGAGGATGGCTGCTACCGCCTCGTGAGCAATGTGTTCAGGCAGGATTGCGATGTTTGCAAGATTCGACGGGAGCTGCGGCGATTTTACCTCAAGCTCAGATTTGAAGGCGCTGTCATACGGGTGCTCTGGATGTAGTTTCACGGGTTGAAGCACTGGCTACACCTGATTAGTGCTGCACAGAGTCGTCGCAACCGGTCGGGTGGACAAACACAGCCTATTTCCGGAGGCAAAGTCTGTCGAGCATCGTCGAGCATCAGGCCGCTACGATGCCGCAAGAAGCTATATTACCCGTGGTAGCCAGCATTGATTGAAACCTCGCCACCACCACACCACGTCTGCAATGTCGTCGCATGAAACCCGCCTTGCTCCTGCTCGCCCTCACCGCGCAGTTCGTCCTTGCCGCGCCACGCATGCCGAACATCGTCTTCATCATGGCCGATGATCTCGGCTACACGGACGTCGCGTGCTTCGGGAGCAAGTA
The DNA here is from genome assembly GCA_964578245.1 of uncultured Klebsiella sp. Classification (GTDB taxonomy): domain Bacteria; phylum Verrucomicrobiota; class Verrucomicrobiia; order Limisphaerales; family SXTU01; genus SXTU01. Next base: position 4,099 of record CAZOCL010000115.1, read on the forward strand.
TTACGAGACGCCAAACATTGACCGGCTGGCGACGCAGGGCATGAAGCTTCTCAGCCACCACCATTGCCAGAACTGCACGCCCACACGCGCGGCGCTCATGAGCGGCCAGTACGGCGCGCGCACCGGGGTTTACACGGTCGGCGGCATTGACCGCTTCGATTGGAGCACGCGCCCGCTGCGCCCGGTGGACAACCTGACCAACCTCCCGCTCGACCGCGACATCATCGCCAAGCAGCTCAAGGCCGCCGGCTACGCGACCGGCATGTTCGGCAAGTGGCACATCGGCCAGCAGGGCGATTACCTGCCGGGCAAGCGCGGCTTCGATGAGGCCATCGTCAGCATGGGGGTCCATTTCGATTTTCCGACCACGCCAAAGGTGGACTATCCCAAGGGCACCTACCTCGCGGACTTCCTCACCGACAAGGCCGTGGACTTCATCACGCGCCACAAGGACGAACCGTTCTTCCTCTACCTCCCGCACTTCGGCGTGCATTCACCGCATCAGGCCAAGGCGGAGCTGATCGCGAAGTTCAAGCCCAAGCCCGGCGTCGGCGGTCACAACAACCCGACCTACGCCGCGATGATTGCGAGTGTGGATGAAAGCGTGGGGCGCGTGATGAAGACGCTCGATGACCTCAAGCTCGCCGACAACACCGTGCTCATCTTCACCAGCGACAACGGCGGCGTGGGCGGCTACGACCGCCCGGACGGCCTCATCCGCGAGCCGGGCAAGGAGGGCAAGAACAGGAAGAAGAAGGCCGACGACGAGGATGGTGGCGGCATCACTGACAACGCCCCGCTCCGCAGCGGCAAGGGCAGTCTCTATGAAGGCGGCACCCGCGAACCCTTCATCGTGCGCTGGCCGGGCGTGGTGAGGCCCGGCTCGGTGTGTGACGTGCCCACGATCCATGTGGACATCTTTCCGACCTTTCTGGAACTCACCGGCGCGCCGAAGCCCCGCCAGGTGCTCGACGGCGAGAGCCTGGTGAAGCTCTTCCGTGATGCAGGCGCGAAGCTCCAGCGCGACGCCATCTATCAGCATTTCCCCGGCTACCTCGGCTCCGGCCCGGGGCTCTGGCGCACGACGCCCGTGAGCTTGATTCAGACGGGAGATTGGAAACTCATGGAGTATCTCGAAGACGGGAAACTGGAACTCTACAACCTCCGCACCGACCTCGGAGAGTCCAAGAACCTTGCCAAAGAAATGCCCGACAAGGCGAAAGAACTCCACGCCCGCCTCGTCGCCTGGCGTGCCGAAGTGAAGGCCCCGATGCCGACGCCAAACAAACCGGGTGAGGCTCCCGCCGAGCCAAAAGGGAAGAAGGGCAAGGAGAAGAAGCGGCAGGAGAACTGAGCCAACGATGGGCTGGCATCAGCGTGACCGTCGAACCAGATGGGAACGCACAGATCGCGAGCGGAGCGCGGCGTTCACGCCGCAGAAGGCTGCGATAGGAACAGTGTGTTCGAACCACACCGGACATGCTCCCGTTTCTGCAGCCTGAAGGCTGCGCTCCTCGCCGTCGGGGTTCGCCTGCCAGCGCCGCGTAACTTTGCCTCCTCCGCGTGGAAGGTGCCTTTCGGAAATTCCAAGAACATTGGGAAGCTGCTCCTAGAGTTCCAGTCAGGGCTTTCAGCCCAGGAAACTGCGGCATTCGTCGCGGGGCGGGGGACGATCGAGCGAAGCCCAAATCACTGCACACCCTCATTGACGCAGGCACGTGTAGAGCGGCCCGGAGGGCCGCGCTCCGGCCGGACTAAAACGTGAGGTAGGTGTATTCCTTCAGCCCGCGCTCGTAGTCGTCCAGCATGCGCATGCCTTCGCTGGGTTTCATGCGGTCGGAGCGGATGGCTTCGTCCACCTGCACCTTCATCAGGCGCTTGATCTCGTTCTCGTCGTATTGCACGGCGGCGAGCGTCTGGACGATGGTGTTGCCCTCGATGATTTCCTCGATGTAGTAGCCGCTGGGCTCGTCGGGTTCGAGGAAGACGTGGACCTCGTTCACGCGGCCGAAGAGGTTATGCAGGTCACCCATGATGTCCTGATAGGCACCCATCAGGAAGAAGCCGAGGTAGTAAGGCTCGGGCTGGCCGTTGCCATTGGAGATCAGGTTGTGGAGGGGCAGGGTGTCGCGGACGTCGCGCAAGTCCACGAACTTGTTAATGCAGCCGTCGGAGTCGCAGGTGATGTCCACCAGCGTGCCTTCCTTGGTCGGGCGTTCGGTGAGCCGCGAGATGGGCATGATGGGGAAGAGCTGCCCCAGCGCCCAGTGGTCCAGCAGCGACTGGAAGACGGAGAAGTTGCAGAGGTATTGGTCACCCAGCAGGTCTTCCAGCTTGCGGATCTCCGCCGGGATGTAGGCCTGGCCTTTGAAGCTGGCGACGACTTCCGTGCTGATCTCCCAGTAAAGCGTCTCGATCTTGGCCTTGTCCGGCAGTTCCAGGAGGCCGAGCGTGAACATCTGGTGCGCGTCCTCCTTGCGCTCCTCGGCGTCGTGGTAGGCCTCGAGCTTGTTCAGCTTGCCGAGGTTGCGCTTGATGTCGAGCAGCTCGCGGACGAGCGCATGCTCGCTCTCGCCGAAGGTGAGCGCGTCACCGCCCTTCGTCTTGGCGATGGAGCCAAACACCTCGACCAGCAGCACGCTATGGTAGGCCACGATGCCCCGGCCGCTTTCGCTGACGATGTTCGGGTGCGGCACCTTCTCGGCGTTGCACACGTCGGCGATGTAATAAACGATGTCGTTCGCGTATTCTTGGAGCGAGTAGTTCGTCGAGGAATCAAACGCGCTGCGCGAACCGTCGTAGTCCACACCCAGGCCGCCGCCCACGTCCATGAACTCGATGTTGAAGCCCATCTTGTGGAGCTTCGCATAGAAGCGCGACGCCTCCTGGACGGCCTTCTTCACCGTCAAAATGTCCGGCACCTGCGAGCCGATGTGGAAGTGCAGCAGCTTGAAACAATGCTCGAGCTTCTCCGCCCGCAGCAGTTCGGTGGCGGCGAGCAGTTCCGCCGTGCTCAGGCCGAACTTCGCGTTTTCGCCGCCGCTTTCGGCCCACTTGCCCGCGCCCTTGCTGGCCAGTCGCGCGCGGATGCCGATGAGCGGCTCGACGCCGACCTGCCGGGAGACGGTGATGATCTGCTTCAGCTCCTCGAGCTTCTCCACGACCATGATGACCTGCTTGCCGAGCTTGATGCCCATCAGCGCCATGCGGATGAACTGCGCGTCCTTGTAGCCGTTGCAGATGATGAGGCTGCCCGGCTGGTTCTGCATGGCCAGGCCGGCGAACAGCTCCGGCTTGCTGCCGACTTCCAGGCCGAAGTTGAAGGGCTTGCCCGCATCGAGGATTTCCTCCACGACCTCGCGGAGCTGGTTGACCTTGATGGGGAAGACGCCGCGATACTGGCCGGCGAAGTTGAACTCGGCGATGGCGTTGCGGAAGGCCTTGTTGATGGCCTCCACGCGGTGCCGGAGGATGTCCTGAAAGCGGATGAGCAGGGGGAACTTCAGCCCCCTGGCGCGGGCCTCCTCAACGATGTCCGTGAGATCCACGCCCACGCCCGCTTCCTGCAGGGGGCGGGCGACGACGTGACCGGCCTCGTTGATGTCGAAGTAACGCGCGCCCCAGCGGTCAATGCTGTAAAGGGTGCGGGCGTCCTGGATGGTCCAACTGTCGGTGGCGGCGGCGGGTTCGCTCATTTCATGCGGTCAATTCGCGCGCACTATAGAAATGCGTCTCGCGATTGCAATAGGCACGATGGAAATTCTTGCGGCGGGGACGGCAACTGGCTCCGGGCTTCGGGGTGGTGCGCGAGCTGCGCCGCCAGCGTGGCCGGGTGATTTTTACTCGTGCCAGGGAGCAGCCTCAGCCATGCTGCTGGCATGGCAGACGACGTCTTGTCACGGCTCAAGCAGCTTCTCACCGGCGCGCATCACGCCTGGCACGACCACGCGGACGCGGTGGCGGATGAGGAAAAGCTCTCCGCTCCGGAGGCCTTCGTCCACTTCTGGGTGCTGACGGTCAAGAGCTTCATCCGCAACCGCATTCCTGTGCGGGCGGCGGCGTTGGCGTATTCCACCTTGCTGGCGCTGGTGCCGATGCTGGCCTTGGTCCTGAGCGTGGCGTTCGGCTTTCTGCAGCGCAAGGAGGGGCAGAAGCACATCGAGACCTTCACCCACCACATTGTTTCGGCAGTTGTGCCTTCGACTCCCGGCCAGACGGAGGATGCCAAGTCCACGACGCTTTCGGTGGCCGACCTGAAATCGTTCCCCTCGCTGGCCGCGAAGCTGGGAGAAACGACCAACGCGGTGTCGGTTTACTTGAACGGACGACTGACGGCGGGGACCCGTCAGGCCTTGGCGCAGGCGGCCGGGACAGGGGTGGTGTCTCCCGTCCTGCAGGCCGACCTGGTCAAGGAGCTGAATGCCCTGATCGAGGGGCCGTCCCTCTACGAACCGCAGCGTTTTTCGGGCCTGGAAGTGCGGGATGAGACGCGCCAGTTGCTGAAGCAGAATCCCCAGGGAGCCGCCCTTGCAAACTTGAACCGTCGTCTGATCGAGGAGGCTTACCCGAGCGAGTTTGCGCGCAAGCTGGGCGCGCAGGAGATCGTGGAAACCATCCAGACCTTTGTCCGCAACCAGCAGACCAGCGCGGTCTCCGCCAGCGCGGCGCTCGTGCTGGTGTTTATCGCAATCATGATGCTTTCGCGCATCGAGGACACCTTCAACGACATCTGGGGCGTCCAGCGTGGGCGGAGCTGGTTCGCGCGGGTGACGCAGTATTGGGCGGCGCTCACCCTCGGACCGGTGCTGCTGGCCCTGGTCATCGGCCTGACCACCAGCACGGAATTGCAGAGCTTCAAGGAGACGCTCGCCGTGATGCCCCTGGGCATCGGCAAGCTCACCGAGTTCATGTTCAAGTTTCTCCCCTTCTTCATCGTGAGCCTGGGGTTTGCGGGCTTCTATGCGCTGCTGCCGGCGACGAAAGTGCATTGGAAGGCCGCGCTGGTGGGCGGGGTGGTGGGCGGCTGTTTGTGGCAGTTGAACAACCTGCTGAGTGTGCTTTACGTGTCCCGGGTGGTCACGAACAACAAGGTGTATGGCAGCCTTGGCATGGTGCCCGTGGTGATGATCGGCCTCTACTTCTCGTGGATCATCCTGCTCTTTGGTGCGCAGGTGGCCTACAGCTTCCAGAACCGCCGCGCTTACTTCCAGGAGCGGCAGGTGGAAAACCTCGACCAGCAAAATCGCGAGTTCATCGGCCTGCGCATCATGGTGGAGGTTGCTCGCAGATTTTTGTGCGGGGAGAAGCCCGAGACCGGAGCCGCGCTCTCCGAACGCCTCGGCGTGCCGACGCGCATGGCCGGGAAGATCCTCCAGACGCTGGTGGGCGCGCGGTTGCTGGCGGAGAGCCAGAATATCGAGGTGGCCTATCTGCCCGCGCGTCCGCTCGAAAAGATCACCTGCCACGATGTGCTCCACGCGCTGCGCACCAGCCGCAATGGCAGCGTGGCGACCCGCGATGACGCTGTTCGTGAACAAGTGCGCGGGCACTACGACCGGTTTCAGGCGTTGGAAAAGGCCGCTGCGGAAGGCGTCACGCTGGCCGCGCTGGCCACCGAGGCCGACACGCCGCCCAAGCCGGCGGTGTGAGTAAAAGCTCGGCCTTCGCATGCGGAGCGCGGTGTCGAACTGGCCGGAATCAGGGCTTGGCAGGGCAGGGGAAGCTTCCCTAGCATCGGGAACGTGCTTTCCTTCTTGCGATTTTTCGGCGTGACGGTGGCGGCGGTCTGGTTCGGCTCGACGATTTTCTTCACCTTCTTCGCCGGGCCGACGTTCTTCTCCGATGAGATGAAGAACCTTATTCCGGCACCCTACAACGGGGCTGTCGCCGAGCTGGTCATCGCGCGCTACTTCGTCCTGCACTATCTCTGCGGACTGCTCGCACTGGCGCATCTGGGCGCGGAGTGGATGTATTCCGGCAAGGTGCCGCCGCGTCTGACGGTCTGGCTGGTTGGGGGCGTGCTGGGCCTCAGCCTGATCGGGGGCCTCTGGCTCCAGCCCAAGCTCAAGGACCTGCACCAGATCAAATACGCCGACCAATATCGTCGTGCGGCCACGCCGCAGCAGCGCGAGGCGGCGGCCAAATCCTTCGGCATGTGGCACGGCGTCTCCTCGACGATGAACCTCGTGATCATGGCGTCCCTGTGGCTTTACCTCGCGCGGATCATCCATACCGGTGAGTCACCGCGGTTCGTCTCGCCGATCAATAAATTCGGCATTGACAACCGGAGCTGATGGGCAGAGACACGAGGCTGACCTCCCGGGGTAATGGTGCCGCCGGCGGGCCTTCTGGTCATGATCTCGAACGAACGCCCTTCACCCTACGGCCATCGTCCGCATCACCGTCATTCCGGTCCGCCCAGACAGCCGCTGCCTGAGGAGTCGCTGCGCACCGAGAAGCTGAACGTCGAGCGCAAACTCTTCATCCTCACCCTGCGGGAAAATCCGCGCGGCCGCTTCCTCCGCATCACGGAAGATGTCCAGGGCCGGCGCGACACGATCATCATCCCGGCGTCCGGCCTGGAGGAGTTTCACCAGATCATCGGCGAGATGCTGAGGACCTCGAATGAATCGCCCGAGGGGATGCCGCGGCCGGACGATGAGGACCGGCCGGATGAGCGGAAGTTGGACTGAGGGCGGGAAAAGGAGTGGTGGAGTATGGGAGTGATGGGATGGAGGAATCAGCACTTCATCACTCCATTGCTCCAATACTCCAGCACTCCGCTCCCCCGCCGCTCACGCGGCATTGACTTTCTTCCGGGACGCTGAGTTAAAGGGGACAAGAGTGTCCCCATCACGCAGAGCTCACGCGGCCTTGACCTTCTTCTTCCGGGACGCGGACCGCACGGCCGTCGCGTCGCTCCACAGCCCTTCGAGGTCATAGAGTTTGCGCACGTCCGGGTGCATGACGTGGACGATCACGTCGAAGAAATCCAGCACCACCCAGCGCCCGCCGACCGCACCATCCTCCGCCCGGGCCTTGACCCCATGCTCCTTCCGCAGGGTGTCATCGAGTTCCCCCACGATGGCGCGGAGGTGCGGTTCACTGGTGCCCGAGCAGATGACGAAGTAATCCGTCACACTCGACAGTTTGCGCACGTCGAGAATGACGATGTCTTCGGCCTTCTTGTTGTCCGCCAGTTCCCGGCAGAGCAAGGCGAGTTTCTTAGCTTCCATTGCGGAGACTGTGCCAAACTCTGGCTCAGAGATAAAGCCTGTTCGCACGGATGGCCTCCGCGACCACCGGGCCGGTGAGCAAATCCACGGGTAAACCCGCCTTCACGCGGGCGCGGATTTGGGAGGAGGAGACGCCCAGCGGGAAGCCCTTGAGCATGGACCCTTGGAACGGGGCCGGGAAGGGCGCGCTCGGCTCGCCGGGCCGGGGAATGACGAGGAATTCCACGGCGGACGCCAGTTCTTCGGCCTCGCGCCAGAGTGGCAGCTTCGCAACGTGATCGGCGCCGATGAGCCAGAAGAGCCGTGCCGAGGGAAAGCGGCGACGGTAGTCGCGCACCGTGTCGATGGTGTAAGACACGCCGCCCCGGGTGATTTCTTGCCCGTCCACCTCGTAACGCGGCTGCCCAGCCAGTGCGAACCGGAGCATCTGGAGGCGGACCGCTGCCGGGGCGGGATGGGTGCCGGGCTTGAACGGCGACTGCGCTGCAGGAATGAAATACAGCCGGTCCAGCCCGAACTCCTCGCACGCCGCCTGCGCCACGAGCAGGTGCCCGAGGTGGACGGGGTCGAAGGAGCCGCCGTAAAGGGCGAGTTTCATGAGCCAGTGTTCAGTATCCAGTAATCAGTGTTCAGTTGGAACTAGTTCTTTCGGATGGCCGCGTTGTCTCGGTTACTGAATACTGATCACTGGATACTGGTAACTGGCCTCAGCAGCACCGGTTCGGCCCGCCATCAAACCGCTTCTCCGCCGCCGCCACATAGGCCTGGCCACGCTGCTTCTTCGCCATTGCTTCGCTGCCGCCGAGCAGGTCCACCTTGCGCGGGATGCACGCCTGCGCGCGGTCCACGGCGGCCTCGCCGCTGAGTTCCTTGAGCAGCAGGAAGCCGAGCGCGAAGATGTTCCACCACTGCACCGGCTTGCCTTCGGCCACGGCGTAGTCCGGCAGCCAGACCGGGGCGGTCTCGGAAAGTTGTGGTGCGCGGCGCTTCGCGATGAGCGAGAGCCACTCGTAGATGCTCAGGAACACGATGGCGATGACCAGCGTCATGAACGTGCCGGAGACCACGGCGTTGAGCTGCATGTTGAAGCGCAGGGTGCGATTCGTTTTCAGCGCGGTTTCGGCCTTCGCGATACCCTCAGCCACGCCCGCCGCCTTGGCGGCCTCAATGGCCTTCTCCAGGTCAGGCTTCGCCTTTTCCAGCCCCTCCGCCGCGGCGAGGAATCCAATGCTCGGTTTGGGGTGGAACATCTTCTGATAGCCGGCAGTCAGCGTCACCGAGAGCAGCCAGATGAGCGGAATCAGCGTCACCAGCGCGAAGGCCGGGTTGCCCACCCAGGGCTTGGCACCCTTGGCCTCTTCGGGCGAGAGCTTCGGCCCGGCGAGCTGCAGCTTCAGAATGACCGTCGTGGCCAGGCACAGCGCGATGCTCGCGAGCAACTGGTTCGCGATGCCGAAGAGCGGCCAGAGCGAGTTGATCCCGCCGAGGGGGTCGCGCACACCCTGAATGAGGAAATAGCCCCAACCCATCACCACGAGCAGGCTGGCGAAGAGATTCGCGCCGAGCGCCTTGGTGTCGCCAAGCGGTTTCCAGAGGTGCCCAAGCGCATCCTGGATCAAGTAGCGTCCCACGCGCGTCCCAGCGTCCAGCGTCGTGAGGATGAACAACGCCTCGAACATGATCGCGAAGTGATACCAGATGTCCAGCCACCGCCCATGCGTGACCTTGGAGAATATGTTTGCCATGCCCACGGCGAGCGTGGCCGCGCCGCCAGTCCGGCCGTAGAGCGAATTCTCGCCCACTTCCTTGGCGAGTTCCGTCATCTGCGTGGCGGAGACGGTGATGGGCATTTCCTTGAATTTGCCCAGTGCCGCCGGGTCTGGCGCGAGCGCGGTGAAGCCGGATTTCTCCACCTTGGCAATCGTGTCTGCCGCCACGGCCTCGGGTGTCGCTCCGGCTCCCTTCACATTCATGCTCAGATACACCCCGGGGTCCAGCGTGCAGGCGGCGATCATCGCCATGATGGCCACGAGCGATTCGAGGCACATTGCGCCGTAGCCGATGGATCGTGCGTAGCCCTCGCGCGTGATGATCTTCGGCGTGATGCCGCTGGCGATGAGGGTGTGAAACCCGCTGATCGCACCGCACGCAATGGTGATGAAGCAGAAGGGGAAAAGCGCTCCCGCCACCACCAGCCCCGAGCCATCCACGAACTTCGAGACCGGCGGCATCTTCAAATCCGGCAGCACGACGAACACGCCGACCGCCAGCGCGAAGATGGTGCCGAGCTTCATGAACGTGCTGAGGTAGTCGCGTGGGGCGAGCAGCAGCCACACTGGGAGCACGCTCGCCGCAAAGCCGTAGATGATCACCGACCACGCGAGCGGTTCGGCCTTGAGCGTGAAGGCCTTCGCCCAGTCTTCGTGCGCGTGAACGAACTGCCCGCCCCACACCGCCAGCAACAACAGCACGACACCGATGGCCGAGACTTCCATGACCTTGCCCACCCGCCACCACCGCAGGTAGCCGCCCATGAACATCGCGATGGGAATCGTCGCCGCGACCGTGAACACGCCCCACGGGCTCTCCGCCAGCGCCTTCACCACCACCAGCGCCAGCACGGCGAGCAGGATGATCATGATGGCCATGATCGCCACGAGGCCGATGACTCCGGCCACGGAGTTCAACTCCTCCTTCACCATCTGACCGAGCGAGCGGCCATTGCGGCGCATCGAGCAGAAGAGGATCACGAAGTCCTGCACCGCCCCGCCCAGCACCACGCCGATGAGAATCCAGAGCGTCCCCGGCAAGTAGCCGAACTGGGCTGCCAGCACCGGCCCGACCAGCGGTCCTGGCCCCGAGATGGCCGCGAAGTGGTGGCCGAAGACGATCCACTTGTTCGTCTTCACGAAGTCATGACCGTCCTCCTTCACCTCGCACGGCGTCGCGCGCCGGTCGTCCAGCATCATCACCTTGGCGGCGATCCACTTCGAGTAGAAGCGAAAGCCTACTGCGTAGGTGCACAGTGCGGCGACCAGGATGTAGATCGAGTTGAGCGGTTCGCCGCGTCGGAACGCGATGGTGGCGTAAGCCCCTGCGCCGAGAGCGGCGACCGCGAGCCAGATGACCGTCGAGAGAAGCTTGTTCATTGAGCCAGTAAGTTCGAGCCGAGCGCGGATGCTACGCCTGACCGGGAGCGGACTTCAACCTTGTCGAACAAGACACTACTGACTCTGGCAACCGCGCGTTCCGCCTGGAGGCGGGGCATTCGGCGACCGCTGGCAAGCGAAGACGCTTGCGGCACAGTAGGCCGGACGCTGCGCATTGCCCACGCCGCGCGTGCTGTCAGTTGTTGTTCTGCGCAGCGTCTTCGTCCCCGTTCCTGAGTTCCGCACTACGCAAATGTCACGCTGGGGAATTTCTTCTGCACCACGGCCTTCTGCTTTGGCCATTCGTGCAACTTCCAGTGCGGCCAGTCGCAGGTGCTCGTCAGGCGCTTGCCGTCCGGCGTCGAGAGCCAGAGCTTCACCGGCACCGCGCCTTCACAGACCAGCGGATGAAACTCCAGCTTGAAGCACTCCTGCAGCTTCACCTGCGCCTCGGGGGACATCGCGGTGCGGCCACCGCCCTCGGCCTCCTCGGAGTAAACCAGCTTCACTGGCTTGCCCGTGGGCCACGGAATCTGCATCGGCGTCAGTTCTTCCAGCCACCCGACCTGCTCCGGTGCGAGGTGGGCGGTGAAGCCGGGCTTGAGCGGCGCTCCCTGCGCTTCCTTCTGGAGCGAGAGCCCCTTGAAGGCGCGGGCCAGTGCCGCCGTCATCCGCGCGTCGTCGAAGGGCGGATACTCCAGATCGGGCAGCGCGGCGGCGACCAGGTTCACGCGTGCGATGAACTGCTTCACCTCGTGGCTCAAGTTCGGGAGGTCGAACCAGCCGCGCATCGCCGCGTCCGCGAGGCAGCGCCCCGCCGCTTCGGGCTCCACTTCGCGCTGGTGCTCATGGCCGACCACGAGATCCCGGAAGCGTGCGAGCTTGATGGCGGCGACGCGCTTGTGCGTGCGGTCGAACACGTGCTCCACCGTTGCGTTCAAGTGCTGCGGATACAACTCGCGCAACCACTCCGGCTTCACCGCCGTGGCGAGTCCGAGCAAGGTCAGCGGCCGCAGCGCGCCGTCCGTTTCGCGCATGGCCGCTGCGACCAGCAATGGTGCCTTCTGCACGACGCTCTCGCGCATCAACGTCGCCTGACGCCCCTCCGTCATCTCGCACTCCAAGGTCCCTTGATCCCGCCGGATGGCGAGCTGGTCGATGAAACCGGCAGTGAGGCATTTGAGCAGCGCATCGTTGTCAGGCGCGGTTGCCTTGGGCTGCGAAGTAATTAGTGGGCCGCTCGCAGCCGCTTTGGACTGATTACTAATTACTAAACACTTCTCCTCCCCCAGTCCCTCCCGCTCCGCAATCCCCAGCACCTGCTGATACGTCAGTTCCACTTCGCGCGCGACCTTCGCGTTGATGCCGTGGCTGCGGCAGGCGTCGAGGTTAAAACCATTTTGCTTCGCAAACTGAAACGCCCGCATCAGCGTGAAGAAATCCGAATCCTGGCTGGCCTCGAACAGCTCGCGGTTCTCCGCTGCCCGGGCGTCCCCGCGCATCACCCGCACGAGCAGATCACGCCCGCTCACCAGCGCCGCGCAAAGCGCCGCCGCCGGCACGCACCCGCGTCGCCCCGCCTCCACGAGCATCCGCGAGTAGCGCGGGTGCATGGGCAGGCGGAGCATCTGGCGGCCGACGGAGGTCAGATCGGAGGACGGAGTATTGGAGTGGTGGAGTGGAGGAGTGGTGGTGGATGGGCGCTCGCCGCTGCCATCATCACTCCAGCTCTCCACTACTCCATCACTCCGCTTCCCTCCCTCCCGCAGCGCCCCCAGCATCACCAGCAGCCGCTCGGCCCGCTCCACCGCGAGCGTGTCCGGCTTGTCCAGCCAGTCAAACGTCACCGCGCTCTGGATGCCTAGCGAGTGCAGGAGCAGGACCACTTCCGCCAGGTCGGCGCGCTGGATCTCCGGCGTATTGCGCGCAGGCCGGTTCAGGTGCCCGCTCTCCGTCCACAGCCGCCAGCAGGTGCCTGGGGCGGTGCGACCCGCGCGACCCTTCCGCTGGTCCGCGCTGGCCCGGGAAATCTCCTCGATGAAGAGCGTTTGAATCCCGCGTTCCGCGTCGTAGCGCGCCACCCGCGCTTCGCCGCTGTCCACCACGTGCCGGATGCCGTCAATCGTCACGCTCGTTTCGGCCACGTTTGTGGACACGACAATCTTCCGCCGCGAACTCGGCGAGAACGCCCGGTCCTGATCGTCCGGGGACAGGTCGCCATGAAGGGGAATGAGATCGCAGTCCTCGGCCAGCCGCGCTCCCCGCAGGGCGTTGATCGTCCCGTTGATCTCGCCCATGCCGGGCATGAACACGAGCACGTCGCCCGGGCCGCCCACGTTCACGATGTGCTCGATGGCCTCGGCCGCACGCTCGGCAGCGGGACGCCGGTCCAGGTGCTCCGCGTAGCGGACTTCCACCGGGAAGCTGATGCCCTCGCTGACGAGGGTGGGGCAGGGGGAAGATGCTGGATGCTGGATGTTGAATGCTGGATGGCCAAAGGCGTCCGAACGCTCCTGATCCAGCAACGGGCCGCCAGCGTCCGTGACCGCCAGATATTTCGCTACTGGCTCGGCGTCCAGCGTCGCGGACATGACGACGATGCGCAGGTCCGGCCGTGCCGTCTGCTGCAGGCGCTTCACCAGCGCGAGCGCGACATCGGAGAGCAAGTTGCGTTCGTGGAACTCGTCGAAGAGCACCGCCGCCACGTCAGACAACTGCTGGTCATCCTGCAACCAGCGCAGCAGCACGCCCTCCGTCACGAAGC
>CAZOCL010000116.1:0-17241 GCA_964578245.1 uncultured Klebsiella sp.
TGATTCGCGCTAGTTGCCCGAGTAGGAGTAGGTGATGAAGTAGAGCTTGATGTCGCTCACCGTCTGGATGAGGCGCGTCAGTCCCTCCTTCGGGTCGGCCAGCAGCGAGTCCGCCGGGATCACCAGCTTCCACTGGCTGTTCCAGACCGAACGCCCGACCAGCCGGCGGTTCGTGAACTGCGAAAACTGCAGCGAGGTGCCGAAGTAGGGATTGCCCGAGAACTGGCTCACCGAGTCCACCGGGCGGAAGGCCTGGTGCTTGCGAATGGTGAAGAGCGGCTCCGTCAACGAGTCGGCGGACTGGTAGAAGTTTTTGCCCGAGAAGCCCGAGCCACCGATGTTGAAGGGCAGCGGAATCGCCACGTCATCCACCGACCAGGTGCGCAGATCACTCGTATCGCCCAACGGCGGGCTGCGCATCGTGTCCACGCCCACGGGAATCAGATATACATAGGGATTCGCCGAGAGCGCCTGCGGGTCCAGGTAGGAGAGATTCGGATCGCTCGTATTGTTCTGGCCCGGGACGTTCATGCCCTTGTAGCCCTCGAGGGCAACTCCGATGGAGTTGATCTTCGTGGCGAAGGAACTGCGGTGGAAGGCGGAGTCGCCCGCCGCCAGCGACTGGCCGAACATGTTCTGGCCCGCGTTGATGGACGTGCTGAAGGTGATGACAATCCCCGGCACCGGCAGCCCGTCGCCCCGGTCCACCTGCTGGCAGTAGCGGCGCACATCCACGTCATCCAGAATGTTCTCCATGGTGCGCTGCTGGAGGTAGTCCTGCCAGGTGGAGAGGCCGTTGGTGTCCGGCATGATGCGGAGGTTGCCGGTGCGCAAGGAGGCCAGCGTGGTGTAAACGTCCGGCGAGTTGAAACCCAGCCGGCCCTTGAGCACGTCGAAGTCCGTCTTCATCTCGGCCAGCGCGCTGGAGATGCCGGGATCGCCGGTGTTGCTCCCGGCGAAGAGCGGCTCCCCGTTGCGCACCACGCCGAGGGCGCGGCTGTTGATGATCCGGCTGATGAAGGCCTTGCCCTGGTCTGTGCCCAGCAGACCGGTCTCGTAGTCGTAGGCATTGGCGGCGAGCAGGCCGTAGCGCGAGGCGAGATCGAAGAGCGTCTTGTAGCGCTCCAGCTTCTCACTGCGGAAGAGGCGGAAGGCCGCATCCCGGGTGCTGAACCCGCCAATGATGGCCGCCGTGCGCTTCCGCGCGATCTCGCGGGTCTGCTGAATGCGGTTCCCCTGGGCGACCAGCGTGGTGACCTTCCGCTGCGCGTCGTCGTAGTTCTGCAGAGCTTGATTGATGCCGTAGGCGCATTTCTGCACCTCGATCAGCGCCTGCTCCAGTTCCGTCATCGCCGCCCGGTTGTCCTCCGTCTGTTCGATGGGCTTGATCTGGCCATACTGAATTCCGAGGGCGTCGGCCTGGTTTTGGGCCGCCCGCGCGGCGGCCACCGTCTTGCGCGCGATCTCAATCACGGTGGTGCTGTTCTCGACAGCCACCGAGGCGCCTTTGAACAATCCCCGGCCCACCGAGGTCAGGTCACCGCCAGCGGACAACCCCGCGATCAACGAGGTGGGCAACGAGGTGGAAGCAGCGTCCGCCGCCAGCTTGTAAGCTTCCGAGATGCCATTCTGCACCATCCCGAAGATTTCCGCCGCCTTCTCGATCTTGTCGATGATCTGGTCGGCTTCATCCAGCCCCTTCGTCAACGCATCCGTGTCCGCCACTGCCTGCACCAGCGCCTGACGCATACGGATCATGCCGTCCAGCGATTGCTTGGCCCGGACGCTGTTGTCCAGCGCCTGGAGCAGCGCCGCCCGGGCATTGATCGACCCCGAGATGGCCTGCTGAAGCTGACCGGGACTCAGACGCTTGCCGGTCCAGGTCGACGGCTTCCCGAAATAACCATGCGAGTTCAGGGTGTATTCCACGTAATCCGTGGAACCCCGGAGATCATTGCCGCTGCCATCGTCGTTTAACTTCAGGAAGTCGAAGCTCTCCGCCTTGGCCTGCAAGCCCGAGACCCAGCCTGCCGGGAAGTTCTGCACGTCCAGGCGATACGTCTTCGTGCTCGCGGGTTCGAGGATGCCGGGGAAGGTCAGTTCCGGCGTCTCCACATACATGTAATGGAAGAGGTCCGGTCCGGCATAGTCCTGGATGTAGGTCTTGCCGGGTCCGAGATCATCGGGGTAAGGCGTGCCATAGAGCTCGATCAGCGCGTTGGTGAAGGCGAGTTCCTGCTGTGAATTTTGCGCCTGCACATCCGCCAGCGAGTCGCCCTCCTGCCGCATCAGGCGGGTGATGTCTTTCGCATCGTCGAAGGCGGCCACCGCATTGTTCAGCGCCAGCTTGGTGCGCTCATAGATCTGCTCGAAGTGCGTCTTGGGATCGGTGCCGATGAGCTGCGCCGGATTGATGTCGAAGGCGATGCTGCCCTGCGTCACGCCCAGCGGCGAGAGCCGGCCTTCCGCATTGTCCATGGCCGCCTGCAAGTCCGTGGCCGTGGCGACCAGTTCATTGAGTTCCGGCACCGTCGTGCGGTCCACCTTCTGGATGCCTTCGTGGCTCGGGTCGGGGTCCACATCCGGGAGCAGCGCGTTGCCTATCACCCAGTTGACCAGCGCCCCCTGCCCCGTCCGGGACGCCCATTGGTCAACGCCCCACTCGCGAACGATGCTCACCACATTCGTGCCTTCGGTCACCGTGCGGGTGGAGACCCGGTTGGTGGCGAAGGAGTCCCAGCTCGTGTCCGGTCCCGGCACGTAGTATTTGCGCCAGGTGAGATCAAAAATCTTGCGGCCTGTGCTGGCCACCGAGGCGGCGGCGGCGGCGAACTTGCGCTCATCCATGTAGCCCACGGTCACCGGCAGTCCGAGCACGGTCACGGCCTGCACGCGCGGCACCCAGTCAAAATACGGGTTCATCAGCAGGGAGTGATACCCTTTCAATGAAGCGAGATAGTGGCCGTAAGCGTCGCCATGACCCTGCGGATACAAAATCGCCGCATCCGCCGCATCCGCGCTGCCATCGGAGTTCTGGTCCAGGATGTTGTAGTTGAGTGCGTAGATGACCTCGCCGGAATCAATCCCGCCGGTGTAGTTCCAGACCAGCCGGTTATACACGGGAGCCGACTGCACGCCGGGCAGCGCCACGTCATCGCGGCCCTGGAGCAGCGCCAGTTCCTCTTCGAGCAGCGTCGGCACCTGGCCCTTGAAGGAGAACAGCGCCGTGGCGATGTCACCATACGTGTGGTCCTTCGTGCCGATGCCGATGGTCGGGTTGTCGGCGTCATCGGCGGCCTCGTCGCCCAGGATCTTGTAGAGGTCGCTGATGTAGCCCGCCGCCAGCAGCAGCGAGTCGTTGGCAGGACCGTAGTTGATGCCGGCGTTGATGCTCAGATTGCGCGCGCGGTTCAAGACGGTCTCATAAATCTCGATCAAACCGTAGCTGTTCAACGCGTCCTGATTCAGCGCGATATCCCCTTCGTAGCGCTTGCCCGCCTGGGTGAGGATGCTCGCCCCCGTGTTCACCGCGTTGTTGTTCAGGTCGGACGTGCGCTGGTTGAAGGGATTGATGCCATCGAGCACGCGCTTCACATAGCCCTCGGCGAACTGCGGCGCGGTCCAGTCCGACCACACGTTGTAGAGCGGGTGGGAGGGATTCTTGGGCCGGTAGCGCAGCACCAGCCAGTTGTCCGAGAGGATCAGGATGCCGCTTGCGCCGAGGGTGTAGCGCTTAACGTCCAGATTGTTGGTGAGCGCCTGATAGCGGCTCATGGTCGCATCGGTCACCGGCGGGAAGCCGTCCACGGGCGGGGCCACCTTCCACTCGTATTCGTAATCCGCCGTCTTGCCCGCGAGGTCCGCCGTGTGCTCGAACGTGATCAGCTCGCTGAGCGGGTTGTCCGAAGGGATCACCTTCACCTCGCCCGAATACAGCTCGCCGGTCACCCGCATCACATACATGGACACCGGCTCGGACGGCGGCGTGAAGGCGTCGCCGTTGCCCACGATGACCGTGAAGTAGCCCTGCCCAGGTCCGGCGGCGCTCAACGCGTAGCTGTCCACCGGGGTGTTCTTGTTGGTGATGGCGACCAGGTCGCCGACGCCCCGGGACACGGTCCAGGCGGGATTGACGATGAACTGTCCCGGGATCGTCGGGTTCTCGTAGAAGGTCTCCACACTCACCGCCAGCGCCGCCACGGCGTTGTTCCACTTGGTGCTGTCTGGGTCCGTCGCGGGACAGAGGCTTTGGACGGTGGTCAAGTCGGACCCTGCCAGGACGTTGAGCTGCAGGTATTTCTCGCCGGTCGGCTCGTCCTTGAATTCCCCCTTGAACACCAGGCTGCCCTTGGAGCCCAGATTCGGGTCGTAGTAGAAGCGGGTCGCCAAATGGGGCGGCAGATTCGGAAAGTAGGTCTTGCCCTGATAACCTTGCGCATACACGCCAGCCGGCAACTGGGCGAGGCCGTCCGCCGCATTGGTCTTCAACGCGAAGCTCTTCTGCCGGGTGGGATCGTGCAGCGTCACCGCCGCGTTGGTGCCCCGCACCACGTTGGTTGCGATGGCCTGCTGGTAGATCACATGCGCGCTGCTCTGGCCACGAATCGCCGGCCGGCCCCGGCTCGCCACGGTGAGCGTCTCCCCGAAGGCCACCGGTAGCGTGGTGCCCGGCCACACGGGCCGGTAAACGATGGGCAGCGCCTGCGAAGTCTCGGAATCGCCCGTGCCCGTGTAACTGCCCGAGACGAACGGCCGCAGGTAGGGGACGATGGTGCCGTTGGTGGGCGGGGTCGAATCTCCCGGCCAGGCAAAGCCATCCTGCGTCTTGTAGTAGAACCGCATCGCAAAGGCGTTGGTGTTCGTCGCGGACTGGCTCAGGTGCGGTGGCCGGCCGATGAACGAACTGGTGGTGCCGGTGAACGTGTTCGTGCTGAGCAAGGTCAGCGGCCCCTGCGGGCTCTTGCTGCTGTTGAAGCTGAAGCTGACCGCCGCCGCCGACCCATCCCCATCCGTGATGCTGAGCTGGTAGGGGCCGCCGGTGGAAATCGTCCAGGTGCCATAGATGGCAAGCCCATTGGGCAGTGCGCCGAAGGTGATTCCGACGGGCAGCGGCGTCTGCGGGGAGACGGAGAACACCAGCGAATCAATCCGCCGCGAGGTGTGGATGTAATTCGTGGCGGGCACGTTGAGCGTCCCCCCGCCGGTCACGCTGGTGTTGAAGCCATTGTTCGTGGTGGTCGAGGTTGAGTAAGTCCCGGCCGCCAGTGCCGGCAATCCAGCATGAGCGCCGCGCATCACCCAGAAGCCGTTCTTGCGGTCGCGATAGGTGAACGTGGCATAGTTGCCAAACTGCCCGTTCGTTTCGCTGCTGGTCCAGCCCACCGGCAGGTCGCCACCGCTGCCCGAGGTCTCGGAGTTGTAGTTGGTGATGTAGATGTTGGTGCTCGTGGCCGTGAGGTTTGTGAGCGTGGCCAACGGGAGCGGAATCACGGGCAGCGGCATCGGGGCCTGCACCTGCTTGCCCGCCTCGATCACGTAGTCGAACACCAGCCCCAGCGCCGCGTTCTCACGCAGCACCTTGAAGGCGCGCATAGCCGGGCGGCTGTCCGCTTCCGTGTAGTCCAGCAGCACATAGGGCTGGGAGGAGAAGGTCGAGCCGCTCGTGATGTTCAGGTCATCCCGCAAGGCGTAGGCCTGGCCGCCGATCATCAGCGCGTGCTCCTCGTTCGGGTTGTAGCCCACGAGCGTGGGATCGTTCTGCGTGTAGATGGTCCCCTTCGCCTGCAGGCTGGTGAGCGCTCCGCTCCCGGCATTGCCCGCCATCACGATCTGGTTGGTCGCATTGTCCTGCCAGGCGAGGGAGTAGCGGCCAATGACGGAGGGCCAGTAAATCGGGTCGAAGCCATTGACCGGGTTCTTCACCGCATTGGTCGCATTCTGCCGGAACCACCAGACTTCCAAGGTGTTCGTGCCCGGAATGGCATTGACCGGGATGATCGCCCCGACATTGGCCTTGGTAAAACCATTCGCGAAGGGGTCAATATACGCGCCCGGGTGGAAGGACGTCCCGCTGCTTTGCTGGATGTAACCCGCCGTATAACTGCCGGTGCTGCCGAGTTCACCCAGCGGTGAATTGATCCGGTCGCCCACATAGGCGGTGGCCTGCACATAGCGGGGATACGCGGGCTGGCTGATCGCAGTGGCAGTTCCGGGAGTGCCCGTGATCACCGAGCCCGCGACCAGCGAGGCCAGATTCCGGCTGGCGTTGCCGCTTGTGTCATAGGCCAGGGTGCCGGCCTCGTTGAAGTTGTATTGCAGTTCGAGGCCGCTCGTGCCCGCCGGGTAGGTGACGGTCGTGCCTTCCAGAATCTGGCTGGCCGAACGGGGCACCGACCAGAGGCGAAACTCATCCAGTGCCAGCCCGGCGGAACCGATGGTGCCCGCGGTCAGCGTCCCGCTGGCGGCCGTGGCTACGGTCAAGTCACCGGCTGACACCCCATTCAGATACAGGGTCCGGCGCGTGGCATCCCCCGTGACCGCCACATGCGCCCACTGGTTCAGCGGCACCGCCACGCCGGGCGTTCCGGCGGGCCTGGCCCGCGAGCCGCTCGCGATGGCAAAGCCGGTCAGGGTGGCATTGTTCTGCGAGTTGTTGGACACGAAGTTCACAAAGTTGTTCGCATAGCCGCCGTTGGCCTTGGTGAACGTGTAGATCGGGGTGGCCGCGTTGTTCACGTAAACCTCGATCTTGGTGCTGCCGACGCCATCGAAGGGGTTGCCGTCGGTGGGATCGCTGCAGACGATGTCAATGTGTCCATTGGTCCGGGAGGTGGACGACCAGTTACCGGGGCTGGGATTGCTTTGGGACGCGCTTCCGTCAAAGGCCTGCACCCCGCCGTTCTCGCGGAAGAGGACGCCGAAGTGCTCGCCCGAGCTGCTGACATTCACACCCTTGTTCGCCGACGACATGCCCACATTCACAGCCACCCACTGGCTTGAGTCGTTCGGGTCACTCTCAAAATCAAAGCTGATGACCACGCCGCCCTTGGACAAGGTGCTGCTATAATTCTGGTCCACGATCCTGACTGAACTGCCTGGCAACGAGATTTTCGCGGCGCTGTTGGTCAACGCCACCGGCCCGTCGCCCTGGGCGGTCAGGTTCAGGGAGGTGGGCTGGCCCGCCACGTCAAAGGCAAACAACTGCGCGAAGTTCGTGCGCAGATACACCCAGGACTCCACGGTGAAGGACTGACTATTGAACGGAACCCCGGCGGGCACTGCGGCACTGCCGCTGGTCAGGTCGAGGAACGAACCGCGTCCGGGCACCGGGCCGGGCACACTCAGGTCCAGCGCACCGGTCACCACGTTCAGCGGCTTGATCTGGGCGTCCAGCACGGAGAACACGCGCTCGAATGCCAAGGTTGTGCCAGAGCTAAACCGCAGCAGCGTGCGGTGGGTGGGCTGGCTCGCGTCCAGAAAGGTGTAGAAGCGCGCGCTCTCGTCCAGCGTGGCGCGCGGGAAGTCCAGCGCATCCTGATATTGGATCGTGGGCGAGTTGTTGGCCGAGAGCTGGACCGCGGTCAGGGAGGCATTGGTGGCGGTCGTCACGAGCGGGCGGACATAGTGGCTGTATTTGGCCGGATTCTCCGGCCAGACCTGCGCGTAGCGATTGTAAACCAGCGGCCAGCGCAACCCCACGATTCCCGCCTCCAGCCAGTGCACCAGCACGTCGTTGGGGTTCTGGGTCAAGGCGGCCGAATAGTATTCCGTCCTGCCGCTGGTGCCGGACGTGTCCTGATACAGGAACGAGGTGTTCAAGGTCGCCTGGAGCGGCGAAGGCACCAGGTCAGTATCCGACTGCCCATTGCCATAGGCCGTGATCTTCTCTCCCAGTTCGTTGGTGAGCGCCTGGGCCACTGGCTGCCGGAACACGTCCACAATCTCGTAGCCCAGGAATTCACGCGCCCCGGAGGTGGTCGCATCCCCCAGCAGCTCCATGAACACGCGGCCCTCCGCATTGTAGGCGAGGATGAGGCCCTGGCCGGGATCATACCAGACCGTACGCAGTTCCTGCAGCGAGGCGTTGGTGGTGCCCGCCCCCGCACTGGAATAGCCGTCATCAAACTCCGTGGCAACCGTCTGGGGCAGGGCCGGGTTGTAAACAAAATTCACCGCGCCCACGCTGGCAGCCGGCACCGATACCGCGATACCCGTCCCGGCGTAGGACTTCTCCGTCCAATACAGCTTGCGGGACGACTTCACGGCGGCCCCGGACACGACGTAGGAAACATTGGTCAAGGCGTAGTCCAGGCCCCCGATGGTCACCTTGTTCGTGCTGGTGGTGCCGGAATCCAATTTGCGCCAGGTCACCTGGACCGGCCCGGGCACGGTGGCAAACACCTGGCGGGCATTCGCGCTGTAATAATACCCGGCGCTCGTGAACACGCTGTTGGTATATGGTTCAGGGTTCCAATACTGGGCGGGGGTGGCATTGGTCAGCAGCACCCCGTTCTCGTCGGTGCTCGGGGGCGTGATGACGGAGCCGAAGTAGAAGGACACTACCTGCGAAAAGGTCGCGGCTCCCGCCTGGGACGAGCGCAACACCATGGTGGTCACTCCGCCCGCCGTCCCACGCGGCAGGTTCAGATTGACGGCATTCTGCTCGAAGGACTTGCCCGTCTGCAGCGTGGCGTTGGTCTTGGGTATGACCATCGCCCCGTAGTTCACAATGCCCTGAAATTGCAACGGGGTGCCCCCCGACGGGGCACGGCCATCCGTAGGCGGCGGGGTGGTGGTCGTGGACTTTCCCGGCACGCCACGGACCGAGCTGAAATTCACGCCGCGCTGGTAGTTCGTCGCGTAGAGCACCGCGTTCTGATCGGTCTGCGCCACATCCGCAGACGCCGGCTGGATCAGGGCTCCGAGCACAATCCACCCAAGGGCGAGGGTCGAAGGGAGGAATAGCTGCTTCATAGGGTCATACCATCCGCATCTGTTGGTAAACCGCGCATATCAAAATCAGTTGCTCTTGTATTTCTTGAGCACGTAATGCGATGGCTGGTGCCATGGGAAATAAATGTGATCACTCCCGGAACCACCCGAGATGATTGTCTTCACCCGCACCACATGAGTTCCGGCGCTCATGATCATGGTCTGATTGAACATGATCGGCCCCTGCGTTATGCCCACCAGGCTGGACACCCCGTCATCGGTCACCGCATCATCCAGGGTCCAGACAATCCCACCAGAGTCATCCGTCCCCCAATAATAGTTGCCCGTGAATGCAGCCTCCCACACCTCTCCGGAGGGAACCACAAAGGTTACTGCATAATTAAGCCCTCCATAAGCTGACGTGGACTTATACCAATCGGCCGGGACACCGCCTTGCCGGGGAGCGCAGTCCGTATTATATGTGTTCAGCGTCACCCCCGACCCCGCTGCCGCCGGGTTGCCAAGGGGCCCCCGGGCCTGGCTGTATAAAACGAGCGTCGTGGTGCCCGAGATCTTGAAAGAATTCGCCACCACCTGGCCCGCCGTGATGTTGCCGCTGCCGTCCCGCGCGACAATGGCATTGGCCGTGTTGGCGCTGGTGGCGGTGGTGCGGGCGTTGTCCAATGTGCCGCTGGAAACCTGGCTGGCGTTCAGGCTGGTCAGGCTGGCCCCGCTGCCGCTGAAAGTGGTGGCGGTCACCGTGCCGGCTGAGAAATTGCCCGAGGCATCCCGGCCCACGATGGTGCTGGGGGCGTTGCCAGGTGTGGCGGTGGTGGCGGAGTTGGCCACCTTGCCGGCCGTGGCGATCGTGGCCAGTTTAGAGTCGGCCACGCTGCCAGCGGTGAGGTTGGCCCCGTTCAGGCTGGTCAGGTTCGCTCCATTGCCGCTGAAGGACGAGGCCGTGACGGTCCCGCCAGAAGTCAGATTCCCCCCGGCGACCGTCAGTGAGTTGGTGCCGGTGACCGGATCCAGCAACTCCGTGGCGCTCCTGGCCAGCAGCGCATACGGCGAAGGCAGAAAGCGCAGGCGCGGGGCGATGGTCGTGCCGTCGGCGGTCAGCTCCAGGTAGCGATCCGAAACCGTGGAGCCACCGGTGAAGACACTGGAGAGGTCGGCCGAGAAGGGTTCCGTCCCCACCGCACTGCCCTGGCCGAGCAGCGCGCTGAAATACCCCTTGTCCACGGTCACAACCTGCTGCGAACTCCATTTGATCGTCCCCCCGGTCAGCGCATCGTAAATCCGGAAGATGACGGTCTTGTTCACCGGGGCGGTGCTGCCAAACGGCAGACCATTGCCATCGGTGAGGAAACCCTGGTAGGTGAGCTGCGTGGGCGGCCTGGCATTGGCCTGCGCCCGGGCGTGGCTCGCGGAGAGCAGCAGGAGCGCGGTGCAGAACAGGCCTAGCAGGACGGTCGGATTTCGTTTCATAACGGAGGGAGTTGCCACTGCGAAAAGGAACGGGCGGCGGAAAGTGTTCATTGGGTGAGGGTGGCGATCGGGCTGATGAGCTGAAGCGTGAAGCTGCCGCTGAGGCGGAAATCCCGGCTGGCACTGCCTTGCGCGCCGATGTTCATGGTCTCCTCATACGTGCCGGTCCGGCTCTGGGCGGAGGCGGTGAGGGAATTGAAGTCCGTGCCCGGGGTGTTGAAGGTCAGCTTGATCGTCCGCCTGATGTCGTATGACTCCACCCCGCGCGGCTGCACGGTCTTGAAGTTGGCATCCAGGTTGTCGTGGTCGGGGTGAAACGTGTGGAGGAAGGGATTGCTGGTCTGGTCCTTGTAGCTCTCATCCACGGTAAGGACCACCACATTGCCCGGACTAAAGGTGCCGGTGGCGCTCCACGGCAGGTTGGTCCGGGAGAAAGGCAGATGGGTGGCGGTGATGCGGCGCGCGGTGGCCAGTTGCGTCACATCCAGCAGGCTCTCGCGCGTGGCGATCACGGTGTTCGTCGAGTTGAGCCCCTTCCCGACGAAGACGTGCTGGAACAGGCTGACTTGATTCGCGTCCGAGCGATGGAGAATGAGCCGCAGCGGGTAAACGCTCGCCACCTTGGCCAGATTGGTGTTCACGCCGGTGGACAGGTAAAGGCCGTTCTGGTCCGTCACCAGCCCGCTCGTCGAATCCACCGTGTAACTGGCGAAGCTGCGACTGAGGGTGTAAATGGCCCCGCCATTTACCACGGCCACGAGCCGGGAAGCATCGCCCGACGAAACGATGTCGTCCCAGTTGCGGTTCTGGTCCCGCGCGGTCCAGGTCACGCCCGCATCCTCGGAGGTGTAGAGCTGGCCACCCGTTACCGTGGCGGCGAGCCGCTTGCCATCCGTGGAAGAGGCCACGGAACTCCACTTGTTGGTGCTCGCGCGCGGGGTCCAGATCGCCCCCGCGTCAGTCGAGGTGTAAAGATAACCGTCCGTCACCGCCGCGATCAGATTGGTCCCGTCGGCCGACGACGCCACGGCGGACCAGTTGGTGGAGAAGCCTTGAGTGCGCCAAGTGGCGCCGCCATCGGAGGACAGGTAAATCTGACCCGGATTCACCGTTGCGACCAGATTGGTGCCATCCGCCGACATCGCCACGCTGCTCCAGTTACGGGTGCCGGCATTGGTGCGCACCAGCCAGCTCGCGCCACGATTCACCGAAGTGTAGAGGGCACCGTTCTGCGCGACCGCCGCCAGGACGTTGCCGTCCGAGGAGCCCGCCAGGCCCAACCAGGCAGCGGAACCGCTCGGTGTGGAGGCCCAGTTGGTCCCGTAGTTCGAAGAGACATAAATAGCCCCGTTGTTCACCGTCGCCGCCATCACACTGCCATCGGCCGAACAGACCAGTTCCGCCCATGCCCGGCTGGAATCACGCGCGGTCCAGTTGGTGCCGGAGTCCCGCGACACGTAGAGCGTCCCGGCGGAATTTGCGACCACCAAGGTGCGGCCATCCAAAGACGACGCCACGGCGGAATAAGCCCGCGTGGAATTGGTCTCGCGGGCAATGAAAGTGGAGCCGGGCATCTCGGCTCCGTTGGGGGGCAGGCTCGCCGCCGCGGCCGCAGCGTTGATCTGAGCGGTCTGATCGGTCAGCGTCGTGTCCACCTTCGGGTAGGACTTCAAATACTGGCCCACCTGATTGATGCTGGCTGAGCCGACCCACAAGCCCGAGGCATTGGGCACGGTGGCCGAGACCGGCACATCGGTCTGCTGCAGGCCGCTGGTGTCCGTGATGCGCAGGATGCCCGCGTAAAGTGATCCGGACGCTGCCGTCATGAGCGTGCGGTTCAAGCCGAGCACCACCTGTAATTCCGACCCCGCCTGCCCTTGCGGGGCGAGGGTGAATTGCTGACCTGCCAGCACGGCGTAATCGTAAGTCAGCGTCGTCGTGCTCAGACCACCTCGCACGAGCAACTGCGGCAGGTCCGTGATGGCCGTCTGGCCGGTCGGCGGCGTCTCGGAGGCCACCAGGCTGAACGTGACGGTGCGGCTGGTCGTGGTGACATTCTTGAGGCGGATGCTGTAGGTGCCCAAGGTGTCGCGATACTGGATGCCCGCCGTATTTTGGAGCGAGATCTCCACCGGCCCGTAATAGTGGTTGTAGTAATTGGTGCTGCCTTTGATCCAGAAGGCCTGGCCGCGCGTGACTGGCCTGGTGGAAGCTGTGAAGGAGACCACTTCGACCGGGTTCGTGGCCCCCAAGTTGCCCCCCGCATAGCTGAAGACATGTGCCTGATTCTGGAGTGTTTTCGACAGATCCAGACTTGGAGCAGGAGTCAGATAGGTGGCGAAGTTGGGTGCCGTGCTGGCGGGGGTAGGAAAACCGAGGAAGTTCAGCCCCGTGGTGGTCCACTGGTAGGTCGGCGGAACCGGCCGGCCCTTCACCGTCCAAACAAAGTCGCTGGCCGTCCGGTTGTTGACGAGATAAGCGCCATTGCCGACCAGGGCCGTCAGCGTGTCCGTGTCGCCCCGCGCGCTGGTCCACACCGCCCATTGGCTGTTGGCCACCGAGTTGGTGTAGGGCGAGTCCACGAACTGGATCGTGGAGAACGTCGGTTTCCACAGCCAGATCTCGGCCACCGGACCATTCGCATCCGGAATGAGCGAGTCCAAGGTCGAATACGACGCGTCAATGTGGGTGAAGATGGCATTCCACCCGGGCTTGAGCGTGAAGGACTGTGTAAGCCACTGCGCCTGCAAGCCGGTGGCCGAAAGCATCAGGCCAAGGACCAGCAGCCAGCGGGCGGCTCGGGCGCGCGGACCGGCCTGGTGCGATCCTGAATCCGCCGGAGTTCTCAGCCGCACCCGCGCGGAGTCAGACATGCTGGTCGTCATGATGTAAAATCGTGCTGCACCCACTGCGGCCCGCCTGGCCGACGAACCACTCCGGCATTACCCGCGAGTCCGTTGCGACAAACCGTGACCCGACTCCAGCCACGAACCCGGCGGGCGCATGGACTGCATCGGCATTTCCTCGGCAGCACTAAAGCGAATTCTTTCGCTGAAAGCTGGAGATAATCCGCTTGGCAACTTCCTACTACGGCCTGAAATGACGCATAGCAAGCGATCAATCGGCATGGGAACCAGATTCACCATCTTGACACACGCCGGCTCGCCACGCGTTTGACTTGTGCGGCTCGCGCCGGCCCGCCACTCTCACCGCCCATTCGCGCCCTGCGCGAGCCAACATGAAGTGTTTTGTCACTGGCGGCTCCGGCTTCATCGGAGCCAATCTGGTTCACGAGCTGTGCCGACGCGGCCACACGGTCCGCGTGCTGGCCCGGCATGGCGCAGACTTGCGCGGGCTCGAAGGTGCGGACTACGAAGTTCTTGAAGGCGATGTAGGCGACCGCAATCTGCTTCGCGCCGGGATGAAGGGCTTCGACTGGTGCTTCCACGTCGCCGCCAGTTACCACCTGTGGCTGCCCGAGTATACCTCCATGTATGCGACGAATGTGGAGGGCACGCGGCATGTGCTCGAGACTGCCTTTCTCGCGGACTGCTCGCGCATCGTCTATACTAGCACCGTCGGCTGCATCGGCCTGCCGCGCGAAGTGAACGGCGTGGTCACGCCCACCGACGAAGACACACCCGTCTCCGAGGCGCAGATGAGCAACCACTACAAGCTCTCCAAGTGGCGTGCGGAAGTGGTCGCACGGGAACTGGCGAAGAAGGGCCTGCCCGTCGTGATCGTCAACCCCAGCGCCCCGGTCGGCCCCCGCGATGTGAAGCCCACGCCCACCGGCAAGGTCATCGTGGACTTCCTCAAGCGCGCGATGCCCGCATATCTCGACACCGGTCTGAACTGGGTGCATGTCCGGGATGTGGCGGTCGGCCACATCCTCGCGGCGGAGAAGGGCCGCCTTGGCGAGCGCTACATACTCGGGAACGCCGACGGCAACTGGACGATGCGCGAAGCGTTCGAGGTGCTGGAGCGCGTCTCCGGTGTGCGCGCCCCCCGGGTCCGCCTGCCGTATTTCATCCCCCTGCTCGCCGCCTACGTGGACGAAGGCATCTCCAAGCTTACTGGCAAGCCGCCCAAGGCCCCGCTCGCCGGAGTGCGCATGGCGCGCTACAAGATGTTCTTCAACCCGGCGAAGGCCATCCGGGAACTGGGCCTGCCTCAAACACCACCGCGACAGGCACTGGAGGATGCGGTGGAGTGGTTCCGCCAGCACGACTACGTGCGGCGCTGAGGCAGTAGGGCACCCGCCTGCGCGCCAGCGCCCTGGAGTGCGGTGGCCCTCCACCGCCTTTGCGCCGGACGCACGGAAAGGCTGCCCAAACTCAGAGCGAATCGCGGCGCGGAGTCTTCCGTCCTAACGCAGGCAAACTCAAAGCACCCCGTTGCCCTGCACGCCGCGAAAAGCGCCAGAGGACCGGCGCACTCCAAGACGCTGCGCGACCTCGGGGGCCGTTGGTGCCGACCCCACGTTCAGGCTTTCTGGCAAGGTTTACTGTAGTTCCACGACCTATTCCCAGCGGCGCGGACAATTAACTTCAAACAAATCCGCACCGCAGTCATCATACTAACATGCGAAACGGGATTTTTGCCTTGGCCTGCTGTTGTCTGCTCGGCGTTGCCGCCTCCAGCGCGAACTCGGCGGCGACTCAGGTTGCGCTCTTGCTGGACAAGGAGAGCGTCAAACCCGGCGAGACCGTGCTGGCCGGCCTGCGGATGACGATGAACCCGCGCTGGCACACCTACTGGCGCTACGGCGGTGATGTCGGCATCCCGACCAAGATCGCCTGGGAACTTCCGGCGGGGGTAACGGCGGGTGAGATCCAATGGCCGGTCCCGCACAAGTATTTCGCAAACACGCTGACCAGCTACGAATACGCGCAAGAAGTCGTGCTGTTGATCCCCCTGAAAGTTGCCGCGACGGTGACTACAGGCAGCCACGAATTGACCGCGAAGGCTTCCTGGCTCGAATGCGAAACGGGCGGCTCCTGCGTGCCGGCCAAGAGCACCGCCAAGGCCACGCTTCAAGTCGGCACCGAGTCCAAACCGTCCCCCTCGGCCAACTTGCTGGCCGAGGCGCAAAAGCTGCTCCCCTCCATTAAGCCGGACCTCATGGCGACTGCCCGCTGGGAGAAGCCCGCCACCGGTGACACCCGCCTGCTGCTCATTGAATGGACAACGGGTGCGAAACAGCCCGACTTCTTCCCCTATGGCGCGGAAGGCATGGAAGTTGCCGGTCATACGGAAGTCGTCAGCAGCACCGGCGGCAAGGCGGTGCTCCGCAAGCAAATCAAGAAATCCGAAGGTGACTGGCCCAAGCAACTGCTCGGGCTGCTTGTGGATGCCTCTGAGACCGGCCACTCGACCGGCTATGAGGTAAACCTGCTCGTCAGCGACACGGCGGCGGAAGCGGCCGCTGCTGTCACCACGCCCAAGCAAGCCAGCTCTCCCTCCCCTGCCCCGCCGGTGGCGAAAGGGGAAATCACTTCCTTCGGCCACGCGTTGTTGCTCGCGTTCCTTGGTGGCATGATCCTGAACATCATGCCGTGTGTGCTGCCGGTCATCGCCTTGAAGATTTTCGGCTTCGTGAATCAGGCCAAGGACTCCCCCGCACGGGTGCGGCAGCTCGGTCTGGTCTATTGCCTCGGCGTGCTCGCCTCGTTCCTGGTCCTCGCAGGCATCGTCATCGGCGTGCAGCAGGCGGGCAAAAATGCGAGCTGGGGCATGCAGTTTCAGAATCCCATCTTCCTCGTGAGCATGGTCATCCTGGTCACGCTGGTGGCACTGAATCTATTCGGCTTGTTCGAGGTGACCCTCGGTGGCGGGGCCATGACGGCCGCGAGTGAGCTGACCCGCAAGGAAGGTCCGACCGGAGCGTTCTTTAATGGCATCCTCGCGACGGCCCTCGCCACGCCGTGCACCGCGCCGCTGCTCGCGCCTGCCCTGGGTTTCGCGTTTGCCCAGCCGCCGGTGTTGATCCTCCTGCTCTTCCTCGCCATCGGCGCGGGCCTGGCGCTGCCCTACCTGCTGCTGAGCTTCCAGCCCGCGTGGTTGCGCTTCCTGCCCAAGCCCGGCGAGTGGATGGTCCATTTCAAGCACGCGATGGGCTTTCCCATGCTGGCGACCGCCATCTGGCTGCTGTGGGTCTCGACGCGCATCTTCGGCCGCGACGGTGCGCTGTGGCTGGGCTTGTTCCTGGTCATCCTCGCGCTGGTGGCGTGGATTTGGGGCGAGTTCGTCCAGCGCGGCAGCACCCGGCGCGGGCTGGCCATGGTCATCAGCGCGGTGCTGCTCGGCGGGGCTTACGCCTATGCGCTGGAAGGCCAGTTGAACTGGCGCAATCCCACTCCGCCCGCCCAGAATGGCAGCGTCACCAAGCACAGCCCCGACGGGATTGACTGGCTGCCATGGAGCCACGAAGCCATCGCACAGGCCCGGGCGGAGGGACATGTCGTGCTGGTGGACTTCACTGCGGACTGGTGCGTCACCTGCCAGGCGAATCTGAAGAGCAGCCTCGAAATCACCGCGACCCGGAAGAAGATCAAGGAACTGAAGGCAGTGGCCCTGCTGGCGGACAATACACTGGAAACGCCGGCCATCGTCAGCGAGCTAAAGAAGTATGAGCGTGCCGGAGTGCCGATGGTGCTGGTTTACCCGCGCGACCCGAAAGCCGAGCCCATCCTGCTCCCCACACTCCTCACCCCGAGCATCGTGCTGGAAGCCTTGGACAAGGCGGCGAAGTAAGCCCGTCGTGCCCGGTAGGGTGAGACTCCGTCGAACCCCATCTGCCGACGCAGGAGGCGCGAGCGA
>CAZOCL010000117.1:0-16857 GCA_964578245.1 uncultured Klebsiella sp.
CTGGCGGATTTTCTTGAGCAGCTCGCGGGGGATCATGCGCTTGTCAAAAGGGCCGGGGCCGGTAATTTAATGCCATGAACGCAACGGAGGTAGTCGCCCAGTTCCACAAGCTCCCGCTGGCCGAGCAGCGTGAAGTCTTTGAGCTGCTGCGCGATGAGTTCGACCGTGACCTTACGCCGGAGCAGCTTGCTGAACTGGACCGCCGCGCAGAGGATGCCCTGCGCAACCCCGGCCGCGGCACGCCATGGGCGCAATTGCGGGACGAGACGCTGGTCAAATACCAGCGATGAGCTATCGGATCGTCCACGACACGGAAGCCACGGCGGAATTTCGGGAGGCGGTCGCCTGGTATGAGGCACAAGTCGAAGGTCTCGGGATTCGTTTCGTGCATGCCGTGGATCAGGTCATGGCGGCGATCGCGGCGCAACCACTGCGCGCCCTGACGGCCCTGCGAACCGTTTGTAATCGAACCAGCGCCTTCAAGCGCACTTGAATCGGCTTCAAGCGCGCCCGGCGGGGAACGGTGCAGGCCATCGGCGACACTCATGGCAAAACGATGCCGCAGACCGGGATTTTCGTCGAGCCGCAAGCGTGTCGGGCTGACGCAGCCCGGGCCGACAAACGAATTGACCCGGCGCACGCGCCAGCCTACAACTTACATCGTGACTGACATTCTGAACCTTCGACTTTCGCTTTGCGCGCCGCTGGCCGGCGCGGCAGCCGGGTTCTGAACTCACGCACCACGATTTCGAGAACCCCACTGCCACGCTGGCGGTGGGGTTTTTGTTTAAATCCTAATCTTAATCCTAATCCTGCTCTTAATCTTGCCCGGTGAGGGGGCAAGAAGGAGCAGGATTAGGATTAAGATTACGAGCAAGAGTTAGCGTAAGACCGAGCAACGAATACGAGCCATGCTGAAAGACACCGTCGCCAAATACCGGCCGTTCCCCGGCGTCCACCTGCCCAACCGCCAGTGGCCCGCGCGCACCCTCACGCACGCGCCCCTCTGGTGCAGCGTGGACCTCCGCGATGGCAACCAGGCCCTCGCCGTGCCCATGAACGTGGCGCAAAAGCTCGAGCTGTTTCAGGCGCTGGTGAAGTGCGGCTTCAAGGAGATCGAGGTCGGCTTCCCGTCCGCCTCGAACACCGAGTTCGCCTTCAACCGCCTGCTCATCGAGAAGAACCTCATCCCGGACGACGTCACCATCCAGGTGCTCGTGCAGGCGCGCGAGGACTTGATCGAGAAGACCTATCAGTCGCTCGTCGGCGCGAAGCGCGTGGTCATCCACATGTATAACTCGACCTCGCCCGCGCAGCGCCGCGTCGTGTTCGGCAAGTCGAAGGACGAGATCAAGGCCATCGCCGTCCAGGGCGCCAAGCTCATCAAAGACCGGCTCCACCGGCTCGAAGGCACCGATGTGACGCTCCAGTATTCGCCCGAGAGCTTCTCCGCCACCGAAGTGGAATACGCGAAAGAAGTCTCCGAGGCCGTCATGGACGTCTGGCAGCCGACCCCCCAGCGCAAGATGATCCTGAACCTGCCCGACACGGTCGAGGTCGCGATGCCGAATGTCTATGCCGACCAGATCGAGTGGATCTGCACGAACATCAAGAACCGCGATTCACTCATCATCAGCCTGCACACGCACAACGACCGGAACACCGGCACCGCCGCCACGGAAATGGGCTTGCTCGCCGGTGCGGACCGCGTCGAGGGCACGCTCTTCGGCAACGGCGAACGCACCGGCAACCTGGACATCATCACCGTGGCGCTGAACCTCTACATGCACGGCATTGACCCGCGCCTGGACTTCAGCGACCTGAACGCCGTCCGCGAAGTCTATGAGCGCTGCACCGGCATGACCGTCCCGCCGCGCCAGCCTTACGCGGGCGAGCTGGTTTTCACCGCCTTCAGCGGCTCACATCAGGACGCCATCAAGAAGGGCCTGGCCGAGTGGGAGCAGGGCGGCCGCGAATTCTGGGACGCGCCCTATCTCACCATTGATCCACGCGACATCGGCCGCGAATACCGCGAGGTCATCCGGGTGAACAGCCAGTCCGGCAAGGGCGGCGTGGCCTATCTGCTCGAGAGCGAATTCGGCATCGAACTGCCCAAGGACATGCAGCGCGAGTTCGGCCCTATCGCAAACGACCTCGTGGACGCGCTCGGTCGCGAGGTGAAGGGCGAGGAATTGAAGGCGATGTTCTGGAAGGAATACATCGAGCGCAATTCCCCCTGGTCGCTGCTGGACATCGCCCCCGCCAACATCCTCAACGAATACGGCTGTGTCGCCAAGGTGGCCTACCACGACGAGGTCAAACTCGTGCACGGCCGGGGCAACGGCCCCATCGCCGCTTTCGTCCACGCCCTGCAATCCGGCGGCGCTCCGAAGTTCGAGGTGATCAACTACCGCGAGCACGCCCTCAGCGCCGGGGAAGGCGCCAGCGCGATCTCCTACATCCAGATCAAGCTCGCCGACGGCAAGATCCGCTGGGGCGCGGCCGTGGACACCAACATCGAACGTGCCTCGATCAAGGCCGTGCTGAGCGCGGTGAACCGCTCCTGCGCCTGAAGCGTGCGGTGGCGCGTCGCTTGACGCCGCCCCGGAGCGCGGGTCTGCCACAGACCCGCGCTCCGTCGGTTTTCGGTGGCGGTGTCCAGTTGCGCCTCCGCGCTCCGGAGCAGTGGAAACAAGCTTGCTAGGCCGATGCGAGCTTACCTACAGTCCGTGCGCCCCTCGGGGGGCGGAGTAGCCAAGTGGTAAGGCAGGGCTCTGCAAAAGCCCCATTCGTCGGTTCGATTCCGACCTCCGCCTCCAAGTAAAACCCCTGATTTTATGGGGTTTTCTGAGCGCTCGGAGGGAAAGTTTCACCGGAATCTTCACCTAATTGGCAGCCCGTTCAGAATCCGGAACCTGCACGGTCAACGCTCGCCCACTGCTCGCTAACGCGACAGTCGCCGGCTGCTTCACACTCGCAACCATGAGTGAAGCAATGAAACAAGCATTCGGTCTGGTCCGGCGTCCCTGGGGCGTCTTCTACCTGAAGAACAAAACCACCGGCGCACAAACGAGTCTCAAGACGAGCGACAAGCACGAAGTCCAACGCATCCTCCAGGCGCACAACGAGACGGAAAGCCAGCCAAACCTCAACCGTCGCTGGCGCGGGTTTACCTCAACGGCGCTGATCCTAAGCTCGCAACGAGGACGTGGCAGGAGGTTATGGACAACATCGTGGGCAAGAAAACGGACGAAACCCGACGACGCTGGGAAACGGCGATCAAGGACAAGGGCTTTGACTGCATCCGCAACCTGACCGTCTGCGAAACCCGCCCGGAGCATTTCGACCGTGCGCTGGGCGGCGGCAAGGTGTCCACCAACGTCTATCTGCGGCGGATGCACAATCACGCCCTGGGCATGGAATGGCTGCTCAAATCGGTCATCCCGCGCCTGCAATGGCCCAAGCCGGTCTTCAAGGCCAAGCCGCCATAGCGGCGAAGGAACACGCGGCCATCCTTGCCCGCGAGTTGAACGCGGAACGGCGGGACTTCTACGAACTGCTCTGGCACACGGGCGCATCGCAGACGGACGCGGCCTGTCTGCTGGCGGAGGATGTGAACTGGAACAGCCGCACGATCAGCTATTCGCGGGCAAAGCTCAAATCACGGGGATCGGCCATCAAGCCGGCCCTGATTCGCTTCGGTGCGGAGATCGAAGCCATCTTGGGCCGGCGGCCGGCTTCAGGACCGCTGTTCCCCTACCTCTGCACCGTGCGGGCGAATGACCGGGCGACGGAATTCCGGCAACGTTGCGTCGGCCTAGGCATCGCGGGCGTGTCCCTGCATTCATATCGGTATGCGTGGGCGGAACGGGCGTTGAAGTGCGGCTACCCGGAACGGTTCGCGCAGCAGGCGTTGGGGCACAATTCGAAGGCCGTGCATCATGCCTACTCAAAGCGCGCCGAAGTCACCGTGCCATCGCTGGATGATTAGGAAAAGGATTGGCAGGAGAATCCGCAACGCAGCGTGCAACCCAAGTTGCTGCCGGTGGAGTTTCGGTCGCCGGTGCTTGTCGGCGCGCATTCGCGCTAATGAACGCTTCTACTTCCTCACTTTCAGCTTTCCTTCGCTGAAAGCGGCTGTCCCGTTAGGGGAAGGCGAGCGCATTAACCGCGCAGCGCCTTGTCCATCGCCACGAGCAGCGTCTCGGCGGTGAAGGGCTTGGCGACCACGGCGGCGAATTGGCCGAGCTTGGTCTGCTCCGACATCATCTCTTGCGAGCCGGTGACGAGGATCACGCGCAGGCCGGGCTTGATGTTGTGCAGCACCTTCGCCAGCCGCATGCCGTCCATCACCGGCATGTTCAGGTCCACGAGCACGAGGTCAAACTGCCCGCCTTGCGTGAAGGCGCTCAAGGCCGCCGCCGGGCCATCCGCCACAGTCGCCGTGTAGTTGTGCTCGGCCAGCAGTGTCTGGACCATCTGTGCGAGCGCCGCTTCGTCGTCCACCACCAGCACGCGCTCGCCACGTCCCAGCGGCAGCGGAGCTGACGTGGCGACCACCGTGCCCGGCCCGGTCCCGCCGGTGGCGGGCAGATAGATGGCAAAGCTCGTCCCCTTGCCCAGCTGGCTCGTTACGTCCACGAAGCCGCCATGCTCCTTGACGATCTTGGCGACGGTGGACAGGCCGATGCCCGTGCCCTTGCCGGGCGGCTTGGTGGTGAAGAAGGGATTCCAAATCTTGGCCAGCACCTCGGGCGTCATGCCAGAGCCGGTGTCGGTCACGCGCAAGACCACATGCGGACCGGCTTGCGCGCCGGGTTTCTGTGATGCAAATGCGGCGTCCAGCACGCGGTTCTCGGCGGCTACGGTGATGGTGCCGCTGGCGTTCATAGCGTCGCGGGCGTTGACTAGCAGGTTGAGCAGCACTTGGTGAATCTGCGTCGGGTCGGCGCAGATCAGGCTCAGTTCCTCGCTGGCCTGGCTATTGATGGTGATCGTCTTGGGGAAAGTCTCCCTCGCCATGCCCACGACGTCCCGCACCAGATGACCGGGCTGGAGTTCCGTGCGTTCAGCACCTTCCGACCCGCGCGCGAAGGCGAGAATCTGCCGCACCAGCCCTGCGCCGCGCTGGGCGCTGGTCTGGATCACCCGCGCCATCGCCTGCTGCACTTCCGCCGGCGGGCTGGTCTGGAGCATCTCCGCCGCCATGAGCACGGGAGCGAGCATGTTGTTCAAGTCGTGGGCGATGCCGCCGGCCAGCGCGCCCAGGCTCTCCATGCGTTGCGCCCGGAAGAACTGCGCCTGCAGTTTCTTGAACTCCGTTTCATCCGAGCTGACGGTGAGGATCCCGCGCGGCGTGCCGTCCGCGTGGCGCAGCAATGTCCAGTGGCTGTGGGCGATCACGTTGTCGCCGTTGGGGCGGATGGCCAGCAAGTCCCCGCGCCATTCGCCGGCCAGTTGCGCTTCGATGAGCGCCTTGTCGAGCCGCGCGGAATCGCCCCGGCTGATGAGCGCGGCCAGGGACCGGCCACCGGCGTCCTCGGCGGACGTGCCAAAGACTTTCTCCGCGCCGGGATTCCACGACTGCACCCGGCCGTCTGTGTCCAGCACCACGATGGCGTCGGTGGCAAGGTCAATCAGCGCGGCCTGCTCACGGATGCGCTGGCTGGCCTCCTCGACCTTCGCCCGCTCGCGCAGCAGGCGCCCGTAGCGGTTGAGCCGCGTGATGGTCCGCACGCGCGTGCGCAGCTCGGCGTGGTCGTAGGGCTTGCTGATGAAGTCATCCGCGCCGCAGCCGATGCCCATGATGCGCGACTCCCGGTCATCCAGCGCCGTGACCATGATGACGGGCACTTCGGCGAGCCGGGGGTTGGCGCGCAGCCGGCGGCAGACCTCGAAGCCGTCCATCACCGGCATCATCACGTCCAGCAGGACGAGGTCGGGCTGCTGGCGGGCGGCCAGCCGCAGCGCCTCCGGGCCATCGCCAGCCTCGATGAGATGGTAGTCGTCATTTTCGAGCAGGCCACTGAGCGTGTCGCGGTTGGGGGCGTGGTCGTCAACGATGAGGATGGTGGAGCGAAGGTTCATAAAGGGAATAAAACGTAATGCGTAAGCAGAGGAGGCGTCGGCTGCGAGTTGCGGCGCGCGTGCGCAGCGCACCTTCTCCCTTCGCGGAGCGAGGGGAGAAGGTGGCCGGAGGCCGGATGAGGGGTGCGGCCACCCACGCCGAGGCGCGCAACCCCTCACCCCAGCCCTCTCCCCTCCTCCGAGGAAGGGAGAGGGAGAAGATGCGCGCTACCACGTTGGTCATCCTGTTACGCATCACGTTTTCCCAACAGCTTCTCCATCAGTTCGGCCAGCTCCTTCAGCTGCACCGGCTTGCTCATGTAGTCCGTTGCGCCCGCCGCGAGGCACCGCTCGCGGTCGCCGGACATGGCCAGCGCGGTGAGGGCCACGATGGGAACGCTCTTGAACGTCGCGTCGGCGCGGAGTTCGCGGATGGCCGTCAAGCCGTCCAGCATTGGCATCTGGACGTCCATCAGAATGAGCGCGGGGCGCAGCTCGCGCGCCAGCTTCACGGCGATGAGGCCGTTCAATGCGAAGTGCAGGTCGTAGCCCTTGGCCTTGAGATAGGCACCGAGGGTCTCGATGTTCGCCTCGTTGTCCTCGGCCAGCAGGATGGTGGGGCCGCTGGCGGGAGCCATGGGCGCGGGGCGCGGGGCGGGTTCGGCCTTGGGGGAAAATGGCCGGTGCAGAAACGCCGCGAGCTGCGCGCGGGAGACGGGCTTGGTGAACTGCGCCGCCGCGCCCATCGCGCGGGCCTTGCCCGGCTCGTCCACCACGGAGACGACCACGACGGGAACATCCCGCGTCTGCGGATGTTCTTTGAGCTTGGCCAGCGCCACCCAGCCGCTCTCGTTGGGCAGCTGGATGTCCAGCAGGATGACATCGGGCCGCTCGCGCAGGGCGGCTTCGAGGACGCCCTCGCCACGGGGATGCACCACGCTGCTGAGGCTCAGTTCCGCGAGGTAGCGCACGAATTGTTCCGCTGCCGGCGGGTCGTCCTCGACGATGAGCGCGTGGCGGAACTGCGGTGCTTCCACCGGGGCGGCCTCTGGCTCGGGGGCGGGCGGCGGCTCGCCGGGACTGGTCAGCGGCAGCGTCACGATGAAGCGGCTGCCTTTGCCCGGCTCGCTCTCCAGCGCCACGTTGCCGCCGTGCAACTCCACCAGCTTGGCCACCAGCGCGAGGCCCAGACCGGTGCCTTCCTGCGACCGGTTCAGGCCGGAGTCCACCTGCGTGAAGGCTTGGAACAACTTCGTCTGGTCCGCTGACGCGATGCCGATGCCGCTGTCCCACACGGTGAAACGCACCACGCCCTCGCCCTCGGGCGCGGCCACCGTCAGCCCGATGCGGCCGCCCTGCGGCGTGAACTTCACCGCGTTGGTGAGCAGGTTCACGAGGATTTGCTTGAAGCGCTTCGGGTCGGCCGTGACGCGAGCCACGTCTCCGACCTGTTCGGAGACGACGCTGATCTGCTTCTGCATCGCCTGCGTTTTCACGAAGGCCAGACAGCTCTGGCAGAACTCGTCCAAGTTCAACGGCTCGCAGTGCAGCTCCATCTTGCCGGCCTCGATCTTGGACAGGTCGAGGATGTCGTTGATGAGCGCGAGCAAATGCTTGCCGCTGCTGGCGATGGTGTTCACCGACTTGGCCTGCCGCGGTGTGAGCGGGCCATAGAGCTGTTCCGTGAGCAGCTCGCTCATGCCCAGGATGGCGTTGAGCGGCGTGCGCAGCTCGTGGCTCATGTTGGCGAGGAACTCGTCCTTGTGGCGGGAAGCCCGGTCCAGCTCGGCGTTGGCGTGGGTCAGTTCCACATGCGCGCGTTGCAAGACCGCCTCCACCTGCTTCCGCTCGGTGACATCGTGCGCCACGCAGAACATCCGCTGTTCCTCGGCCGACCACGAGGCCGACCACATCACCGGGATCAAAGTGCCGTCCTTGCGACGGTAACGGTTTTCGAAGTTGGGCACCGGACGCCCCGCCATGATGGCGGCCGCAGCCTGATTCGTCGCCGGATGATCCTCGGGATGGACCAAGTCAATGTATTGACGCCCGACCAGTTCTTCGGGCTGGTAGCCCCAGAGTTTCGCACACGCCGCGCTGACGAAGTCGAAGCGGCCCTGCCCGTCAATCGTGCAGATCACGTCCAGCGAGTGCTCCATGATGAGCTGGTTGGTGCGGAGGGCGGACTCCAGCTTCCGTTCGGCCTGTTTGCGCTCGGTGATGTCGAACATCGTCGAGCGGCTTTGCCGGATTCGCCCGTCCGCGCCGCGCGCCGCCGTGGCGTTCAACAGCACGTCCATGACCACTCCGTCCTTCCCCGCGATTCTGAATTCCAAATCCCTGACCTCGCCGTATTCCAGGAAATAGGCGAAGCCCGCGTCGTAGGCCGCCCGCGTGTCGGGCGTGACCAAGTCCCGATGCTTGATCTTTCCGATGAGTTCCTCGCGGGTGCGGCCGAACCACTTCAGCTCCGTGTCGTTGACGGCGACAAAGACGCCCTCCGCGTCCACGGAGTGATAGCCGCAGGGGGCATGGTTGTAGAGGTCCTGGATCTCGTGCGCTGACTTGGCGAGCGCCTGCTCGGCGCGACGCTGCTCGGTCACATCGCGGAAGACCAGCACCGCACCGATCACGTCGCCCTCGCGGTTGCGAATGGGCGCGCAACTGTCCGCGATGGGCCGCTCCGTGCCGTCCCGTGCGATGATCAGGGTATGATTGGCCAGCCCGTGAATGGTGCCCTTCGCCAACGTGTCCGCCACCGGCAGGAAGGCGGGCGCGCGGGTCGTTTCATTGACGATGTGAAACACTTCCGCCACCGGCCGTCCGGCGGCCTCGGCCTGCGCCCAGCCGGTGAGCGCCTCCGCCACGGCATTGAGCCGGGTGATCCGTCCGGCGGCATCCGTGGCCAGCACGCCGTCGCCGATGCTTTGGAGTGTGACGGCGAGGCTTTCCTTGCTCTCGCGCAGGGATTGTTCGGCCTGGACCCGCCGGCGCGTCCCGCGCAACACGGCCAAACCGGCGGCGGCGGTGATGCACAGGGCGGCCAGTCCACCAAACTCCACCAAGCGGAAGCTGGCTTGCCCAGCGGCTTGCACCGCTTCGCCCCGCTGGCGCAACGAGCGCGTCTCCTCGCTTTCCATTTCTTCGATCAGCGCTTGCATGGCGTCCGCCAGGAGCTTGCTCTTTCCCCCAGCGACCAATTCCTTCGCGGCAACCTCGTTCGTGCGGCGGACCCTGATGGTCTGCGCCATGGCCAGGCGGTTTTGCGCAGTGAGCGCCTCCAACTGATCCAGTCGCCTCTGCTGGCGCGGGTCGTCCCGCGTGAGGCGGCGCAGGTCGGCCAGCGATTTGGACACCTGCTCGCGAAGACCATATCCCGGCTGCAGGAATTTTTCATCACCCGTCACGACAAACCGGTTCATCCCGTTCTCGATGTTGAGCATGGCGGTCATGACCGTCTCGATCTCGGCCATGACGGCGTGGGTGTGCTCGACAGTTTGGAATGCCTTGGCTCCGCGCGCGGCGTTGAGCCAGGCGACCGCACCGGCAAGCGCGAGGAAGATCAGGGCCACGCCGAAGCCGGCCCGGATCTTGTTTTCGATGGACCATCTCATTAAGGCCTTTCGTCCAAGCCCCAGCCGGCGGCCCGGCTGGTTGGCTCGGGCACACCCGGGACCATCTGGTTCCGGCTGGGCACGGATTTGCGACGATTCAGGCACACGATGTCACTGTTAGTCTGCTAACCGGCGGAACGGGTGTCGGTTTAGTTTCCATTGCCTGGCCTCACTCCGGGTGATCACGCTTCTTGCAAGATTTGTCTATATTATGCAAACCAGTAGCTTGCCTGTCTGTCAGGCATAACCTGACAAGCGGAGTGACCGCGTGATCTTGGGCGACAGTCCATCCGTTCCCCCACCCTGAGGGGCGGCTGTCAAAGCCACCCAGGCCGCAGGGCTGACTGCCGGCAGCACAAACCGCTATAGCCTAGACTGTTTCCGCCAGCCCTTGCAGCCGGGCGTAGCGGACGAGTTCCACATGGCTGGTGATTTCCAGCTTCGTCATCAGGCGTTTCTTGTAGGTCTCCACGGACTTGGTGCCGAGCTTCAGTTCCGCCGCGGCCTCCTTGGCTGAATAACCCAGTGCCAGCAACCGCAGCACCTGCACCTCCCGGTGGCTCAGGTCCGGCCCGGTCCAGGGTTTGGCGTGGTTCTCATCCGCCAGCATGCCGGCAGCCTGCGACCGGAGTTCAACGTCCATGTAAACCTCTCCCCGGGCCACGCTGCGCAGCGCGACGAGCAGTTCACTGAGGTCCGAAGATTTGAGCAGATAACCATTGGCACCCGCCTTGCCCATTTGGAGCAACATCGAAGGAGAGACGTGGGCGGTCAGCGCCAGCACCCGCGTCTTGGGGCAGGCCTGCCGGATCGCGCGGGTGGCCTCGATCCCATCAAGCTCGGGCATGGAGATGTCCATCACCACGACGTCCGGCCGGAGGCGCTTGGCCAGCGCCACCGCCGCGCGACCATCCCCCGTCTCGCCCACCACCGTCAGGTCCGGCTGCGCGCCGAGGAACTTGCTCAGGCTCTCGCGAAGAATGGGGTGGTCATCGGCGAGCAGGATGCGCGAAGGCTTCTGTTTTTCCATTGTTAGTCAGCCGGCACACGGCCAGCGATTTCAACGTGTTCTTATTGAGAGCAAACTAGCAGTGGTTATTCGCGCTAATTTGTGCATTCTTGCGAAAAGCACACAGGTGCCATTCTGGCTTGACTTTCCTAGGCGATGGGTGTCCAGCGGACCGTTAGTCAACAACTAGGCCATGCTCTCCTCCAAATTTCCCCCGGCCAATGTGGTTGGACCGCAGCTCCGTGCCCATCGCGCAAAGGCGGGGCTGACGCAAAAGGAACTGGTGGCGCTGTGCGAGCGGAAGGGCCTGAAGCTGACCCGGGGGACGCTGGCCAAAATCGAGTCCGGGGTTCGCTTCGTCAAAGCGTGCGAATTGTTCATCATCGCCAAGGCGCTCAAAGTTCCCCTGGAGGGTTTTTATCCCAAAAATTTCGGCGACATTAATCTGTAGTGGGGGACATGCGCTCGATTAGGGACAAGTAAACGGCGGGGAGTCGGTCACGATTGCCGCCAACACCTGGCCGCCCGGCCGCCCGAAAGACCAGCCCAAGCCAATGCTCTCGAGCCAGTTCTCTCTAAGAGGCATCGGAAGCCAGCCGGCAATATCCAACGAAGTTCACCCTGTCCGTCGCCACTGGTTCGGCGGGTGACTCAGAAGCTCGCCTGCACGGAGAGGTGCGACCGGGAGTTGTCGCCGCTCCGGCTGACGTGGGAGTCGCGGAGCTGCCAGCCGTGGGTGAAGTTCACCGAGAGGTTTTGCCGCACGTTGTAACGGCAGCCCACGCCGATGCTGTGGAGGTCCGTGTAATGGCGTTCGCCCGCCAGCCGGTCAGTGCTCCAGAGCACGGCGAAGTCCTGAAAGCCAAAGAGCTGCAGCGAATCGCCGGGCTGCTTGAAGCCAAACCGCTCCGCGAGCGAGAACGCCGGCAGCGCCAGTTCGTGGCTCAGGAGCACGCCGTTGTCGCCGTAAACCTCGCCTTCCTCGTAGCCGCGCACGCTGCCGCTGCCGCCGCCGGCCATCTGCTCGCTGCCGAGAAGGTTCGCCGTGGATTTCTGGAATTGCGCGCGTGCGGACCAGTTCAGGTCCAGAGGCAGGCGCGTCTGCCGGCTCGCGCTCAACTGCACGTAGGCGTAATCCGGGTGCGACCCGGCGCGGCTGATGTCGTAAAATCGTTGGTCGTTGCGGCTCGTGAGTCCGCCGGGGCTGAGGAAGGCGTTCAGGCCAAAGTCCGTGCGGCCAAATTCGTCCGAGAACCCAAGGTCGTAGGACAGCGCGAGCTGCGCGACGTGCGTGAGGTTGTCGGTCACGGGGATGGTGGCGAAGAGCAGGTTGTTGTCGCTCTCCTTGAAGTCGAGGCCGAGCGAGAGGTTCTGCGTCACGTTCGGACGGGGCTTGGGCAGCGGGATGTCGTAGCGCAGGCCAACCTGCCACGAGCGGCCGTTGAGCGTGAGCGGCGCGGCGACGCGGCCCACCAGCTCGGAGTAAGCGCCCGTGAGCCGCAGGCTGTGCCGCCACGGCAGGTCCATGGCGTAGCTGCCCGAGTGGGCGACCGACGTCTTGAAGTCCGGGCTGGTGGAGAACTGGTAGCTCATCTGGTGGCCCAGCCCGAAGGCGTTGCCCCAGGCCAGGCCGGCCGTGAGCCGGTCTTCGTCGCTGACCAGCGAGCCGGTGTTGTTGTAGCCAACGTTCCCCCGCAGCGGAAAGCGCTCCTGGGTGCGCAGCTCGA
Source organism: uncultured Klebsiella sp. (assembly GCA_964578245.1). Classification (GTDB taxonomy): domain Bacteria; phylum Verrucomicrobiota; class Verrucomicrobiia; order Limisphaerales; family SXTU01; genus SXTU01. Next base: position 12,417 of record CAZOCL010000117.1, read on the forward strand.
TGGCGGTCGTGCCCGGCTCCTGACCCGGGGCGGTGACGAACGACGTGTAGCGGAATGGGTTCCGGTTGAGCCAGTCCACGTCCTCACGAAGTTCGTTCGCGTTGATGGGCTGGCCGGGCTGCTGCCGGATGGCCGCGCGGTAGAGGTTGGTTGAGAAATACTTCGCGCCGTCCACTTTGGCTTCCGAGGCCGCGACGGATACCTGCACCACGATCTGCACCCAGCCTTCAGTGATGTCCTGCGGCGGCAGATACGCGGACACGAAGGGATAGCCCAACTGCGCGAGCGTGAGGCGCACGGTCATGGCGATGCGCTCAAGCGACGCGCGCGACACGGGCTGGCCGATGAAAGACGGCGCGATGAGCGTCATGGCCTCCTGCGGCAGCATGGGCACCCGCGTGGTGTCCAAGCCGGGTCGGGCGGTGAACGGCCCCGGCTTCACGAGCGAAGCGTTCGGCACGAGGACCACGCCCTTGAGTTCCTTGAGGACGACGAATTCGTCGGGCAGCGCACCGACTTTGGGCAAGGCGAGCTGCTCGGGCGGTTCGTTGGTGCCACCCGGCTTGACCAGCCGGGGCACGGGTGGGGGCAGGTCCTTTTTTAGATCCTGGGCCGGCGCGGCAGCGGGCAGGAGACCCAGCAGGAGGGCGAGGGCGGCGGCCAGCACGGAAGGTCGGATCTCGATGAGGCTGGCCGGTGACCGGTGGCATCCGGCCATCAGACCGGCGCGGGAGGTGCTCTGGGTTGCTTTCATGGGGACGTGGTTACGGAACGGATACGCCGTTGCTCATCATGCCGAGCAGGGCGGTGGCGAGCCATGCCCTGGTGTTCTCACTGTTCGGGCCGCCGATGGAGCCTTGCAGTTCCAAGGGCTGGTTTTTCTGAGCGACGAACTCATTGAATCTCTTTTCAGCCACCGCCCCCGTGGCGGCCTGAACGGTCCCGACGGCGATTCCGGCCACGGCCAGAACAGCCGTGGCCGCCGCAGTGAGGACCACCGCTCCAGTGGAAGTCGTCACGAGTGTGGCAATACCTACCCCCGCTGCCTTGGCGGCATATGGAAGGACGGCCGCCGTCACAGCGGTGACCGCTTTCACCGCGATAAGACCACCGACGGCCAGCCCGCCTGCGGCAACCCCCGCGCCCACGGAGAGCCCCAGGTTGAGGTTGTTGATTTTTTGCTCCACCACCTTGGCGGTGGCCACCCGCATGAACTCGTTATAGGGAGGATAGGTAGGAGAATATTGGGTTATGTTCCCTCCCGGCCCAAAAGAATTCGCTTTTGCCTTGGCGTCATAATACGCCTCTTTTTCCGCCACCACCTGGTCGATGACGTTGTCGCGCACAGCCGCCACGAAAGGCGCGACGTAGTTGAGCAGCTTTTGCTCCATCGGACCGACAATGGCACCGGGTGCGGCCAGCTTCTCCAAGTAGCCGAGGAAGACCGGCAGCATCGCGTATTCCTTCGCCGGGTTGCCGTGGAAATCAGCCAGCGCGGCGGTGAGGGCCACATCAAGCTGGTCAGCCGAAGGGTATTTGGTGGCATCGTCACCAAACAGGACCTGGAACAGCTTGGTGTTGCCATTCTTCATGTCCACCAGCAGCGCGTCGCGAATCATGTCACGCACGAGGCCGTTGAACTCGGGCAACAGGCCAAAGCTGCTGCCGGTGTTGAAGGCCTGGCGCTGGCTGTCCAGCGGCGTCTGCGCCCCCGAGACGTCGGTCGAGGTCCGGTTGTCCGTCGAGAGGACGGTGGTGGTGAGGGTCAAGGTGCCCTTGGTCACCTTCGTGACGGCGTAGTTGGGGTTGTCGTTGTAGCCGCTCGCGGTGATGGACTGGGTGGATTTGGTCTTGTCGTTGAGGGTGAGGTTCCCGGGCAAGAGGAGGGTCGCGTTGCCAGCCGGTGCGCCGGGGGTCGCGATGGCGATGGGAGTGAACGGGGAGGCGACCTGGACGTTCCCGCTGGCGTCCACGTTCGAGCTGTCGGCCACGACTGGCGCGGGCGGCAAGTAGCCGGCCAGGTTGGGCACCGGCCGAACCTGCGGGATGCTGATGATGCTCTCGGTGGCCAGCGTGAGGTTCGGAAACGCCGTCGCGGCAGTGACGCCCGTCGGCAGACCGGTGAATTGCGCGGTGAATGCCGGCACCGTCGCGCCGTCCGCCACGGTCAGGCTGTTCACCAGGATTTCCACGGCGCGCGGGGCGATGGTCAGGTAGCCGCTGTTGAGGGTGAGCGCGTAGTTCTGGGCTGCGGCCCGGAACCTCGGGAAGTAGGCGTAGCTGCCCACGTCGGCCGACGGGTCGGGCAGGATGCGGTCCAAGCTGAAGACGTCCGCCGCGGTGTGGAACGGAGCCAGCCCCGCGCCGCCGAGAGTGGCGGTGACCTCGGGGTTGGGATCGTAGTAGAACCGGGCGAGGTTGGGCAGGGAGATTTCCAACGGGCGCTTGTTTACCGTGAGCACGCCCGACTGCAGCGAGGTGACCTGGTAGTTCGGGTTGGCCACGAGCGAAGGCTGGATCACATAGAAACCGCTCGGGGCGTCGCGGGGCACCGGCACCGTGGTGTCCACGTTGCCAACCAGCACCGAAGCCGGGTCGAACGAAGCCAGCCCCATCCCGCCAAGGGTCGTGGTGAACGTGGCGTTGTCGTCGCCATACACGCGCGTCTGGCTGTCGGCGGTCACGGTCACGGGCCGCGGGTTCACCTGCACGTTGCCACCGGTGACAGAGCGAATCTGGTAATTGCCGCTCAGGCTCGACGCGACCTGCGCGTAGGTGCCGACCGTCTGATTGGCACCGGCGGGATTGACCACCGAGACGACGCTGCCAACGGACTGGCCGAGCTTCAACCCGGTGGCGCTCACCGGCACGTTCACTGGGTTCGCCTCGCCGTAGAAGCGGTTCACGTTGCCGATGTTCACGTCCAGGATGGCGGGCAGGATTTGGAGGCTGCCGGCCAGCGGGTTGTTGATGGTGTAGTTCAGGCTGCCAATGGCGGCGGTGAGGTCGTAGGTGCCGACGGGGGAGATTTGCGAAGCGGCGGTCTCGATCCGCAGATTAACGCTGGCGACCGTGTCCCCGGCGCGCAACTCGCCGGTGGCGATGAAGGGCGGGAAGGCGGGGTTGGCGTCGCCGTAGTCGCGGAAGTGGCTGCCGGCCCCAATCGTCAGCGGCGCGGGCGTAATGGTGAGCTGGCCGGGCAGACGGGTGATGGCGTAGTTGGCATTGTTCCCCGAGGTCGGCGTCACGCCGAGGGTTTGCACCCCGGAACTCGGCGTCGCCAGCGTGGTGAACCCCAGATTTGGAATGACCGCCGCGGTGTCGTGCGGCGCAAGGCCGGTGAAGGTCGCGGTGAAGGCGGGATTTGCCAGGCCATACTCGCGCGAGATGTTGTCCGTGCGGATGGTCAGCGGGCGCGGCTGGACGGTCAGCGTGCCGTTGGCGAAGAAGGTCGTGTAGTTGTCGTTCGGCGTGTCGTTGCCGCTGAGCTGAATGATGTAGTTGCCGATGGACGAGCTGGGGGCGGCGACCGATCCCAGGGTGAAGATGAAGAATTTTCCGTCCGCACTGTCACCATTCTTCAAGCCGCTCACCGTCGTGGTCAGCGTGGGATTCCCATCGCCATACACGCGGACCTGGTTGTCTGCGCGGACGGAGAGGATCGCCGGGTTGATGGTGAGCGCACCAGGCTGGTAACTGAACGTATAGTTCGCCGCCGCCGCCCCGGAGCCGGTGATGGGGTAGCTGCCCACGCTGGTCGCCAGCCCGGCGGCAGTGCGGTAGGCGGGTGCTGCCGTCAGCGTGCTCGCATCCTGCCCCAGCACGAAGCCGGAGATGCCGCCGGAGAGCATGGGGTTCGCGTCGCCGTAACTGCGCACGGCGTTGTTGACGGTCACCGTCAACGTGGCGGAGTTCACGGTGAGCGCACCGGGCTGGAGAGTAATGTCATAGTTCGCCGCACTCGCCCCGGAGCCAGTGATCGGGTAGCTGCCGACGCCCGAACTGGTCACCGCCGGCGTGCCAAGCGACAGCCCGCTCACGACCGAGGAGGAATCCCCGTTCACCAGTCCGCCGTAGCTCGCGGTGAGCGCCGGGTTTGCGGAGCCGTAAGTCTTGCTCTGATTGTCCGCCGTGATGGTCAGCGGGGCCTTGTTGATGGTCAGTGCACCGGGGGCGTAAGTAAGACTGTAGTTCGCCGCGCTCGCGCCGGAACCAGTGATGGGATACGCGCCCACACCGGAACCAGTCGTCGCCGGGGTGCCGAGTGCCAGCCCGCTGACCACGGTGCTCAGATCGCCATTCACCAGGCCGTTGAAGGCCGCGCTGAAGGCCGGGTTCGCCGCGCCGTAAGTCTTGCTCGCGTCACTCGCCGTAATGGTCAGCGGGGCCTTGTTGATCGTCAGCGCGCCGGGCGCGTAGGTCAGGCTGTAGTTCGCCGCGC
>CAZOCL010000118.1:0-16835 GCA_964578245.1 uncultured Klebsiella sp.
TCTCCCGCTGGGAGAGGGAGCCACCAAGCCCGTCACAGTTGACAAGGGTGCCGCTATTGGACGATGGCGGCCGGAGATTCTCCCTCTCCCAGCGGGAGAGGGACGGGGTAAGGGAGAGCGGCCACGAAGTGCCGCAGGCTGCGCTCGACCAAACGCTTCCCATGGGTGAGATTCAGTTTCGGGCAGCCCCGGGAAAAAGCTGAGGCTGGCGATGCCCAGTCGTTTTGCGTTTTGCGTCTTTTGCGCCTTCTTGTGGCAACCACTGCCGTCTTCTCGCGGTTCAGAAGGCGAGCTGCACCACGCGCTCCTGCAACTGCGCCCCCCACCGGCTGAGGAAACTGAACGTGCGGTAAAGCTGCTCCAGCCGGGCCAGCGGCAACGCCGCTCGCCTTGCCTCCGGTTCCGCTGGTGCCACCGTCCACACCTCATTCATCGCGGACAGCGCTGTCTCCAGTTCGCCGCGCTTCGTGTTAAGGCGCGTTTGCAGCGCGTTGATCTGGTTCGTCCAGTCCATCGCGCGCTGGAACATCTTCACCTTGAGCAGCGGCGAGTTTGCCCGGCCTTTCTCCAGCAGGAAGAAATCCACGTCCCGGCACAGGCGGCCCACCTCGAAGAACAGATCGGTCAGCTCTGCGGGCGTGGACTGGATGTTGCCGGGCTTCGCGCCGGACTCCAGTTCCAGCAGGTGCTGGAGACGGTCCTTCGGTTCGCGCAGCGTGTTGAAGGCGGCATTCAGGGCGGTGTAGCGCTCCTGTGCGGCGGCGCGCTCGGCCTCGGGCGCGTTATGCACGCGGTCGGGATGCACCTCGGCGGAACGGGCGTGAAACTTGGTCTTGAGCGCGGTGGCGTCCAGCCACGGGCGGCGCGGCTCGTCGAGCAGGGCGAAGCAGTCGGTCACGCGCTGAAACTCTCGCCGCACGAGCAGCTCGTCGCGGCGTTGGGATTGGTCACCTTGAAGCCGCCGTCGGTCAAGGCCTCCACGTAATCCAGTTCGCTGCCGGTCACGTAGAGCGCGCTCTTCGGGTCCACGACCACCTTTACGCCCGCGCTCTCGACGAGGAAGTCGCGGTTCTGCGGGCGGTCCTGCAGGTCCATCTTGTATTGCAGGCCGGAGCAGCCGCCGCCGATCACCGCCACGCGTAGCACGCCAGCGGGCCGGCCCTGCTTGGTGAGCAGGGTGGAGACCTTCTTCGCGGCGTTCGCGGTGAGCTTGATCAGCCGCTCGTCGCCCACACGGAAACTCGGTTGGGCGTTCGTCGCGGTGCTCGTAGCAGTTCCAGCCATCATAGGCCCGGAAGGTATCGGCATGCGGAGGGCACGTCAACCAGCCCACTGCGGAGCGGACCTCGTCCGTAGCGCAAGCCTCCGGCTTGCCGTGCCGCCGGCGTCCTCGCCGGCCCGTTTGGCGAACGAGGCGGGACGGTGCTCCGAACGCCGGAATTGGACTCAGCTTTGAGCAATGCATTTCTCCGGTTTGCATCCCTATAGCAGTGGGTGGCCGCTCTCCCTCACCCCAGCCCTCTCCCGCTGGGAGAGGGAGCGACGCATTCCGGGCTGGTTGGCAAAGGGACGCAACGATCACGCAGGACGGTGGCGAAGATTCCCCCTCTCCCAGCGGGAGAGGGCAGGGGTGAGGGAGAGCGGCTGCGACGTGCATCCGTATGCTATCAAGCCGTGGCATTCGTTGGCCGTCCCGTTCGGAGCGGGCTTGGCTATGCTTGACGCCTCCCGCCTCCCGCCCGACGCTCACCTCAGATTTCCGCCATGAACGCCCTGCTCCGCTGCCTTGCCATCACCGTTGCGCTCACCCTTCCCGCCGCCGCCCTCGAACGCGTGAAGTTCAACCACCCCGGCCTCACCGTGGACCTCGGTGTCGGCCTGTGGGCCTGGCCCGTGCCCGCCGACCCCCGGGGCGACGGGCGCTTCGACCTGTTCGTGTCGTGCCCCGACAAACCGTTCAACGGCATCTTGCGGTTTACGAATCCAGACACCGACACCGCGAAGAATCCCTTTCCGGTCTTCAAGACGGCGACCCACCTCGGCAAGACCGTCCACTACGTCATGCCTTCCTACGTGGACGGTCGCGTGCGCGTGCTCTCCCCGGCCACGGAGTATTCCGGGTTTCTCACCAGCGGACTGGAGAAGGCGATCAAGCTCGGCCTGCCCGCGAACATCCACACGAATCTCGTGAACCCCAAGGCCACGAAGGGCCCGCGCATCCGCCACAACCAATGGCGCTACGTGGACTACGACGGCGACGGCGCGCTCGACCTCGTCGTAGGGGTCGAGGACTGGAGCGACTACGGCTGGGACGATGCGTGGGACCGCGCGGGCAAATGGACCAACGGCCCGCTGCATGGCTTTGTTTACTGGCTCAAGAATCTCGGCACCACCGCGCAACCGCGTTACGACGCGCCACTCAAAGTCGAGGCGGGTGGCGTGCCGGTGGACACATTCGGCTGTCCGTCGCCCAACTTCGCGGACTTCACGGGCAGCGGGAAACTCGACCTGATCTGCGGGGAGTTCCTGGATGGCTTCACCTACTTCGAGAATATCGGCACGCGCACGCAGCCGCGTTACGCGCCGGGCCGCCGGCTCAAGCTGCCCACCGGCGAGCGGCTCACGATGGACCTGGAGATGATCGTCCCCGTGGCGTTTGACTGGAACAAGGACGGCCACCCCGACCTCATCGTGGGTGATGAGGACGGCCGCGTCGCGTTGCTGCTGAACACCGGCAAGCGGGACACCGACGGCACGCCGCAGTTTCAAGCCCCGCGTTACTTCCAGCAGGAGGCGGATGACCTCAAGTGCGGCGCGCTCGCCACGCCGGTGGGCATTGACTGGGACGGCGATGGCGACACCGACATCCTCTGTGGCAACACGGCGGGCTACCTCGTCTTCTTCGAGAACTTGAGCGGTCCCGGAGTGGAGCACCCCAAGTGGGCCGCACCGAAACTGCTCGAAGCGGATGGCAAGGTCATCCGCTTCATGGCCGGGGCAAATGGCAGCATCCAGGGCCCCGCCGAGGCGAAGTGGGGCTACACCACGTTAAGCGTCGCGGACTGGGACGGCGACGGGCTGCCGGACCTGATCGTGAACTCCATTCTTGGCAAGGTGGTGTGGTTCAAAAATGTCGGCACGCGGAAAGCGCCGAAGCTCGCGGCCGCCCAGTCAATCGAGGTCGAATGGAGCGGTCCCGCCCCGACGCTGGCGTGGGGCTGGCTGCGCCCCGAAGGCAAGGCGCTGCTCACGCAATGGCGCACGACGCCTTTCGCCGTGGACTGGAACCGCGATGGACTCACCGACCTGGTGATGCTCGACACCGAAGGCTACCTCGCCTTCTTCGAGCGCGCCGTCCGTAGTGGGGCAGGCGTCCCGCCTGCCTCGCCGGGCGTCTCGCCCGCGAAGCAGTTCATCCTCCTCCCGCCCCAGCGCATCTTCTGCGATGAGAAAGGCCAGCCCCTCCGCCTGAACTCCGGCACCGCCGGCAAGAGCGGTCGTCGCAAGCTGTGCGTGGTGGACTGGGATGGCGACGGCAAGCTCGACCTGCTGCTCAACGGCGAGAACGCGAACTTTCTCCGGCAGGTGGATGCGCGAGACGGCAAGTTCTTCTTCAAGGACATGGGCAAGCTCGCCGACAAAAACGTCGCCAGCCACGACGTCAGTCCGACGGTGGTGGACTGGAACGGCGACGGCATCCCCGACCTGCTCGCCGGCGCGGAAGACGGGCATCTGTATTACCTGAAGAACTCCCGGAGCAAGGCCCGGTAGTGGTTGCGTCGAACGAAGGGAATGTTCGCGCGATGCTCATACCAACTCCTGGAATGCTCGGGTCGAATCCCTGCCGTGGGCTGTTGGACGCACTCTCCCTCACCCCATCCCGCTCCCGCTGGGAGAGGGAGAATCTTCGACCGCAATGAATTCAAGCGCTGCACCCTTGCCAACCGCAACGGGTCGCTCCCTCTCCCAGCGGGAGAGGGCTGGGGTGGGGGAGCGCGGCCAGGAAGTCACCTGCGCGTTTGTAGACCAACTATTCGCGTAGATATCGCTAGCCAGCGAGCGCGGCGAACAATTCGCGGAGTTCAGCCTCCACCTCGGCGTCGCTCGTCACGGTCTGCGCGATCTCACGGCGAAGATGTTCCCCCATCCGCTTGCGCAGGCGGTGCACGGCCACCCGCACCGCGCCTTCGGTCTGGCCAAGCTGGGTGGCAGCTTGCGCATAGGCATCACCTTCCGGCATGGCGGAGAGGAAGCCTTGCAGCGCGGCGAACTCCCCGCTCCGGCCCTTCGCGGCCCAGTCCTTTTCGAGCGACTGCAAGGCGCGCTCCAGCAGCGTCAGCGCCCAGCGCCGCTCGAAGGCCCGCTCCGGCGTGAGGCGGTCCGCCGGTTCTTCGTGCAGGCGACGCTCCTCGTCGCCGGTCTCGTCCAGCGAGACGAGCGTGACCCCGCCGCCGCGCTTGAGCCGGCGCTGCTTGTCCCACTCGTTGCTGAGGAAGTGGTTCAGCGCGGCCAGCAGGAACGAGCGGAAGCGGCCCTTCTCCGGCTGCACTTGTTTCAGCCAGTCCTTCTCCAGCAGCCGCGCGAAGAACTCCTGGGTCAGGTCCTCCGCCTCATGCGGGTTGCAGCCACGCCGGCGGACGTAGGCGTAGAGCGGCCGCCAGTAGTCCCGGCACAGCCGCGCGAGCGCCTCGTGCGCAACCGGTGAATCGGTGCCCGCCGCCGCGAGCACGATGCTCCAGTGCGTGGCGGTGAACGCACCTGCCTGCGGTCCGCCGGATTCTGGCTTGGGGTAGATGAGGCCCATGGTAACTGGTCCAAACAAGCTCACCAATCCAGTTTGAGCGCCGCCAGGTCGCTGCGGAGCGCCGGCAGGTTCCAGAGCTTTACCGCGCCGTCCTTCGCGCCGCTGACCAGGGTCGCCCCGTCCGGGCTGAAGGCCAGCGCCGTCACGGCGGCCTCGTGAGCGGGCCAGGTGGCGAGTTCTCGGCCGGAAGGCAGCTCCCACAACCGGAGGTGGCGCCCTTCATCGCCGGTGGCAAGCATGCGGCCATCGGGGCTGACCGCGAGCGCGAGCATGTTCGAAGCGCCGCGGCATTGGGCGAGTTCACGACCGGAGGCGGCCTCCCGGATCACCGCGCGGTCTTCAGCGCAGGAAATCATCAGCCGGCTGTCCGGCGTGAAGGCGATAGCCTTGACTGAATACTCGGTGAAGAGACGTGTCTCCGCAGGACCGGCGGGCGGGCCGGAGTGGATACGGAAAATCGCGCGGAAGATCTGCTGGGCAATGCCCGGACGCGGCTTGGACCAGGCGGGGGCGGCCGGCGGCTGATAGAGCTCAAGCAGCCGCTTGCCCGTCGCCACGTCCCAAAGGTCGAAGCCGCACGCACCGAAGCACGCCGTGGCCACGCGCCTGCCATCCGGGCTGAAGACCAGCGGGCCATGCATCCACCCCGAGCCCCGGTTTTGGTTCACGCCCGGGTGCGGCCAGATCGCGAGGCGGGTGCGCGCCGCCGGGTCCCAGAGCTGCAGGTGCTCACCGCCGTAAGCCGCGTTGGTCTGCCAGTTGTGCGCCGAGCAGACCAGCAGGAGCCGGCTTCCGTCGGGCGAGAACGCACGGGCCATGACCGAGCTGGCATCATTGGTCGTGAGCACCTCCGGCGGCCGGCCCAGCCGTCCGACCTTTGCCAAGGAAAAGCCGGGGTGCTGATTCTGGTCGTTGAGCACCCACGCATTGCCGTTGGTGGCGAAGAACACCTCGTTCTCCCGGAGGCGGTTGGTCGTGAGATGCAAATTCAACCGCGAGCCGTGGCGTTCCACGTCCCACAGCAGGCTGCCCTGAAGCTGTTCGAGATTCACCGCGAGCTGCCGGCCATCGGGGCTGAACGTGAACCGCCGCGGTGCGGCGGCCAGCCGGTGCGTGGGCACGCCGGGCAGCACTTCAAAGACCTGCCCGAAATTGGCGGAGTGAAAGTGGCCCTTCTCACGCTCCAGCATGCCGTGCGTTTCGACCGTCAGCCAGCGGCTGTCCGCCGACCAGACCGGGTTCCAAGTGTTCGGGATGGCGGCGAAACGCCGGTGTCCGTCCAGTTCCCACAGGCCGATGTTCCGCTCGCTCGTGATGATGTCGGCGGCGAAGAGCGTCCCGTCCGGGCTGAGGTTGCGCACGGGTGAAAGCCACGGCGTGTTGGTGGAGGGGCGGCTGGTGGAGAAGGAAAACACGTGGCGGTTTGACCAGGTCATCATGCTGGCCCCATGGCCGGACGTGCCGTAGCCCGCCGTCCCGCTGTAGTTGAACCGTCGGAAGGCGTGCGACAACTCCAAGCCAGGCTCGCCGACACCAACGAGATGCTTCCCACTGTTCACGTCATACACGCGCAGATGCCCCGGCTCGACCGGGTCGGAAAAAATCAACCGCCGCCCCCGCTCGCCGAGCAGGATGGTTTCAGGACGTTCCTGCGCAACCTTCGGAAACGGCGCGGGCCGGACCACGCCGAGCTGCCTGCCAGTTTCGATTTCGCGTATGAACAACTCTTCCGGCAGGCCGCGCGGGGTCAACCGGTGCGTCGCCACGGCGTGTCCGTCCGCGCTGATGGCCAGCACCTCCTCGGCGTCCTGTCCGTAGCCTTCGCGGGTGCGGTAGATGCCCTGGCTGCGCACGCGAATGTAGCCGCCGTCGTTTACCGGGAGCACCTGCCGCCCCGTTGCGACGTTCCACCGGATGAGCCGCATGGCGTCATTGGTGGAAGTGCGGCTGGCAATTTCCAGTTCCGGTCCATTCCACGCGAAGCGCTGTAGCAGCAGTTCGTCCGGCGTGGTCCAGACGAGAACCGCCGCCGCGAACTCATAGCGTGGGCCAGCCTGCCAATGCCCGCCTTCGCGGACGAAAACACTTACACGATTGGTTTCCTGCACCGCCAGTCGCTGGCCATCCGGGCTGAACTGCGCGGCACCCACGGCCGGCAGCCGCGCCACCTCGGTGTTGCCGCGCACGGACCAGAGCGTGAGCTGCGCGCGACCGGCGTCGTCCAACTGCGACACGGCCAGCAGGCCCGCATCGGGGCTGATGGCGAAGGGGCCGCCTTCGAGATGCCACGGAATCGTGCCCAGCAGTTTGCCGCCCGGCACCTCCCAGAACCGCAGGAAGGACTGCCACGCATTCGTGGCGTAGCCGGGCCAGTCCGGCGTCACATAGCCTTCACCGGCGATGATGAGCAGCCGCCCGTCGGCGCTGAACTGGCTCTCGACGACGCGGTCCAGCGGGGCGTTGAACGCATGGCGCACGCCCGGCTGCGCAAGCACCTGAATGGCCTCGCTGCGCAACTCAGGGGTGCGCCGGATGGCCGCCGCCTCCGTGAGGCGCTGCCACGCGGTGGGACGGTTGCCCAGCAGCCGCTCGGCGCGGGCCTGCTCGATGAGCGTGAGGTGCAGCCGTTCGTTGATCGCGGCGGAGTGCTCGCGCAGGGTCGTGCCGTAGCGCAGCAGGCCGGTCACCCCGCCCACCGCCGCCAGCAGGGTGACCACCACGAGCGCGGCCAGCGCCGGTTTGCGCTGCGCCCACTTGGCCACGCGCTCGGGCGTCGTGGTCGGGCGGGCAAGGATTGGCTCGTTGCGCCGCCAGCGGTCGAGTTCGTCCGCGAGTGCCTCGGCCGAGCCATAGCGCCGGGCGGGGTCCTTCTCCAGGCACTTGAGGCAGATCGTCTCCAGATCGTAATCGCGGTGCGCCATGAACTTGCCGGGATTGGCCGGCTCTTCCTCCACCACGCAGCGCATGACCTGCAATGGGGTTTCCGCGACGAACGGTGGCCGGCCGGCGAGCAGGTGGTAGAGCATCGCACCGAGGCTGTAGATGTCCGCTGCGGTGGTGAGTTCCTTCACGCGTCCCTGGGCCTGCTCCGGGGCCATATAGGCGGGCGTGCCCATGACGGCCTCGGTGCGGGTGAGGCCGGTGTCCTGATGCACCAGCTTGGCCAGGCCGAAGTCGGTGACATGCGGGAGGCCCTGAGGGTCCAGGAGGATGTTGGCGGGCTTGAGATCGCGGTGAAGGATGCCGCGCTGGTGCGCGTAGTGGACCGCGCGGGCGACCTGGGCGAGGAGTTCAATGCGCGTAGAGAGGGGGAACGAGCAGCCACCCCTCACCCCGTCCCTCTCCCCTCGTCCGACGAAGGGAGAGGGGGTGGAAAGCGCGTCGCCTTCATTCCGCACTCCGCATTCCGCACTCCGCAGTTTTTCGGCGAGGTTGCCCCCCGCGATGAGCTTCATGCTGAAGTAGTGCCGTCCCTCGTGCTCGCCGACCTCGTAGATGGGAACGATGTTCGGATGATCGAGATTGGCGGCCGCCTCAGCTTCGGTGCGGAAGCGCCGGACCTCGGCCTCGCTCGCCAGGCCGCCGGAGAGAATCATCTTGAGGGCGACGATGCGGTTGAGGCTGACCTGCCGCGCTTTCCACACCACGCCCATGCCGCCGCGCGCGATTTCCTCCAGCAGCTCGTAGTCGCCGAAGTAACGAACTTTGTCGCCGGCGTTGAACGAGAGCGGCGAAGGCTTTCCCCCGGTGGAACCGCTGTCCTGAGTGGCTTGATCCAGCGCGGCCTGCGTGGCTTCGCCCGGTTGGGCGGCCAGCGCGAGCGCGAGCAGGCACTGCGGGCAATGACCCTGCGGCGCGTCCGCCGGCAGCGGTTGGGAGCAGTTCGGGCAGGTCCGGGCTGGGGTGTTCATGGGCGCATCCAAGTGGTGCATGCAGTCGAAACAGGTGCGCGGGGAATCACACTGGCCCAGCCGGTCGGGACGTGGATGGCGCTTCGTCAGGCAGGATTTTTCTCCGCGCCAGCGCGAGGAGCGTGATGCCGGCGAACACGCCCAGCATCCACGGCAGGATATAGTCCAGTTCGGGATTGTGCGCCTTGGTGTAGGACGAGAGGAAGCTGCTCGAAATCATCACCGGCAGGATGCACAGCATCCGCTGCCAGAATTTCCGGTAGCTCGCCATCAACATGATGCAGAGGCCACCGCCAAACCCCACGGCGAGGTTCACCGGCCACGCCGGCAGCAGACGCTCCGGCAGGAAGTTTCCCACCAGGGCGATGGCCGCCCCGCAGACGATGGCGGTCACGATCAGGCGCTGGACGGCCACGCGGGCAAAGCGCGTCGGGTCGGTGGCGAACTTCGCCGGCTGCTCCTCGTAAAGCTTCCACACCAGCGCGCCGACCTGCGCCAGCGCGACGTTCTGGTTCGCTCCGGTGGCCTCGCGATAGAGTTTGACGGCGGCTTCCTTGCGGCCCGCAAACAACTCCGCGCTGATCGAGGCGAGTTGCTCCGGGGTCAACTGCGCCCCGGGCATCGGCAACCCCAGTGAAGCCGCCGCCTGCTCGCGCACCACCAGCATCAGCAGGCCCAGGCCGAAAAAGAACGACGGATAGATGATCGCCAGCAGCGTCGTCCAGGAGATGAAGTCCTCCCACACATACGCTTCGATGGTCTGGCCGGTGAAATAGAGCGCGTTCACCACGCCGAGAACGCCGAGCGTGCCGAACAGAGCCGCCCAGCCGGCGGCCACCGGATGGCGGGCCGCGAACGCGCTCGCGGGGTCGAACAGCTTCGTCCACGGCTGCCGGGTGGAGAGCTTCCGGTAAATGAGGGTGGCGTAAATCAGCACCATGAACGCCAAGTAACCCAGACCGCCCTGCTTAAGCTCGGCGGTGCGCGGGCCGGAAGCCTTCAGATGGCCGGGATGCGTGTTGAGCCAGGTGAGATATTGCGTCTGCTCCCACAGCCCATAGGCGAGGCCGGCCAGCGCGAGGAACAGCGCGGAGGCTGCCGCTGTCATCAAGGTGCGATGCCGGCGCGCCCAGCTCACCGCCCGGCGGGCCGCGCTCGCGGGCCGGGCCTGCACCGGCTCACCCGTCAGGAAACGTTCCAAGTCCTCCGCCAGCGCGCGCGCCGTCGGATAACGGCGCGTGGGCTCCTTCTCCAGGCATTTGAGGCAGATGGTTTCGAGGTCCGCCGGAGCGGTTTCATTGAGCGCGCCCGGCCGCGTGGGCTCCTCGTTCATCACGCGGTTCAGTGTCTCGATCGTGGACGCGCCACGGAACGGGGCGCGCCCGGTCAGCAGTTCGTAGAGCACCGCGCCGAGTGAATACACATCGCTCGCCGGGCCGACGAGGTCATTGCGCCCGCGCGCCTGCTCCGGGGCCATGTAGCTTGGGCTGCCCATCACCGCCCCGGTCTGCGTCACGCTGCTGTCCGCGTGGAGATTCTTCGCGAGGCCGAAGTCGGTGACGTGGGGACGTCCCTCGGCATCCACGAGAATGTTCTGCGGCTTGAGGTCACGGTGCAGCACGCCGCGTTGATGCGCGAACTGGACGGCCTCGGCGATGGTCTTCAGCCATTCCGCCGCCTGCCGGACCGGGACGGGCTGTCCCGCACAAACCTGGGCGAGGTTCTTGCCATCGATGAAATCCATCGAGAAGTAATGCCGCCCGTCGTGTTCGCCGACCTCGTGGATGGCCACGATGTTCGGATGCCGGAGGTTCGCCGCCGCTTCGGCCTCGGCAAGGAAGCGCTGCACCTCGCCCTCACTGGCAAAACCGCCCGAACGAATCATCTTCACGGCGACGATGCGCTTCAGGCTCGACTGCCGCGCCTGGTAGATCACGCCCATCCCGCCACGCGCGACCTCCGCCAGCAGTTCGTAATCACCGACATAACCCAGCCGCGTGCCCAAGGCCAGATGCTTGGTCTCCGTCTCTGGCGGCTCGGCGTAACTATGTGACCCCGGGGCCGGCGGGCTGCCGAGCGAGGTGAGCGTGGGCCGGTCCTCCAGCGCGAGCCCCAGCAAGCATTGTGGGCAATGCCCGCGCGGGGCGTCCGCCGGGAGCGGGGCACCGCACTTGGGACAGGCGTGGGCGGGATTCATGGGTGCGGAGGAAGAGTGCATTCTGTCCGTTACAGAAGCAACGGCGGGGCGTTGTTACCGCAAAAGGGAGAAATCTTTTGCCGCCAACGGGCGCAAAGAACAGAAAGGTGGAATTTCCAATGCTCAGCATCCAACGGAACGCTACCGGTGGTGCACTTCGTTCAGTTCGCGTCCGGCGGAATTGGCGGCATTGGCGATGGCGGCGGTTCGGATGGCAAGGGGACGGGCGGCGGCTCGGCAAGGATCGGCGGCTGGCCATCCGGACTGGGTTCGGGCAGCAGCCGCTGCACGAGCGCGAGCTTCACGGCCACGGCCAGCGTGCCGAGCAGCAGGGTGAGCAGCGCCGTGATGAGCGGCACTGGCTGGGTCTTCCAGGTGTTGGTGAGGTTGCCATAGAGGTGGCAGTTGTCGTGGTAGCCGCCGGTCCAGAAGGTGTTCACGCTCCAGCTCCAGTTGGTGGAAGAGGAATTGCCCGACCGGAAGCTCGCGTAGCCGAAGTAGAACAGTCCCAGCAACAGCATCTGCGCAAGCAGCAGTGCCGACCAGGGGCGAAGGTTCGCAAGGCTGGCCAGGACGCCGGCGCGCAGGGCGGACAGAAAGCCACCGTCGAGGATCAGCGCCACCGGCAGCAAGGCGGCCGTCACGAAGTTCCAGGCGACCACCGCCAGCAGCCCGAGCAGGATCGCAAACCATTGGAGATGCGGCATGGCCAGCCCCATCAAGGCGAGCAGGACAAATACAACTCCCCAGCCAAGGAGCATGAGGCCGGCCACGCGAGGCAGGCGCCGGCCGGCAGCGGACAGGACCAGGCACGGATCGGACTGCCCGGTTCGTCTCAGGTTCAGGATGGCAGCCGTGACCCAGGTGGCATAGGCGGCGGCGAGCGCGAGATTCGTGAACCAGTGCAGCGAGAGGGCGAAGGAGAGATTGAGCAGCTTGATCGAATGAGAGGCACCGAAGGCAGCGCCCAGCAAGGGCAGCTTCAAGAGCAGTGCCAGCGCTTCCTGCGTCAGCAGGAGCAGGCCAAACGGCACCAGGAGATCAGGATGGTGGACCAGGGTGCCGGCGGCGCGCGGTATCAGCAGCACCGCCACCAACGTGACCCCGATCATCATGGCGCTCAGCAGCAACCCACCAATCCACCAACGCGGGGCAAGCGGAAAGGACTGCCCCAAGCGCATCAGCATCACGACGCCGACGCCGAGCAAGGCGATCCAACGCAAGTGCCGGAGGGGAGAGGACACGCCCCGAGGCTACAGGAGCCCGCCGTCTCAGCAAAGCCCAACACGAGGCTGGCTCCAGCCCCAGCATGTCTCCGGGTCAGTGGCAGCCGAGCTCAGTTCAAACTTATTGCCCGGCCGGCTGGCTGGGTGCTGCTGAATGCCGGTTCAGTGACGCTGGCCAGGACTCAGATCGTCAACGCGTCCTCGGCGTCGCCGAAGCGTTCGACGCGCACGCCCATCCGGTCCATGAGGGCCAGGTGCAGCCGGCAGAGCTTGCGATTGGGAGCCTGGCTGAGATCGAAGAGGCGGCCACCGCGGATCGTGCCCCCGCCGCCCCCGGCCAGGACCACCGGCAACTGGGTGGAGTCGTGGGCATTCCCATCCATGAGGCTGCTGGTGAGCAGGACCATGCTGTTTTGCAGCAGCGAACGTTCGCCTTCATTGGTGGCGTGCATCCGGGCCAGGAAGTCCGCCCATAACTTGACCTGAAACTCATTCACCCGTTGGTATTGGGCCATCCCGAAGGGGTCGCCGATGTGGTGCGAGATTCCGTGCAGACCAGCACTGACGCCCGCCAGGCTGGTGAACTGCATGTCTGACTGGTCGTTGTTGAGCATGAAGGTGGCCACGCGCGTGCGGTCCATCTGCAAGGCCAGCAGCAGGATGTCAAACATGAGCCGCAGGTGTTCTTCAGCCTGCGCCGGCAGGCCGGGGGCGGGCCGCTGAAACGTCGGGCTGGTCACCGTCGGGGTCCAGCCCGGGCTGGCCGGCTCCGCCCGTTGCGTGCGCGTGATCCGCTGCTCCAGCTCCCGCACGGAGGTGAGATACTCATCCAGCTTTTGGCTGTCGCGGATGCTCAGTCTGGTGCGCAGGCTCCGCGCGTCCGCCCCCACCAGGTCCAGGATGCTCCGGTTGCGCAGCCGCTGGCTGCCGTCGTCGAAGAGCTGGTCGAACGCCTGCTGCGGGATGATTTCCTTCGGCGCAGGCGTGGTGGGATTGCTCCAGGAAATGTGAGCCGAATAAAGCGATGTGAAGCCGAAGGATGTGGCGTATTTCGGCGGCTCGGTGCCCAGCACGAGGGCCGGCACCGGCGTAGCCTGGCCGGCGTGCGCGGCGACGAGTTGGTCCATGGTTGTGCCCAGCTCGACCGCGCCAGTCGTCTTCTTCACCCGGAGCCCGGAGAGCACGTTCATCTTCTGGCAATGTGTGCCGTCACCATCGATGGAGGCGGGGTTCCACAGCCCTTGGAAGACATTGATGTGCTCCTTGAGCGGCTCCAGCGGGCTGAGCGACCGGCGTAGCTTCAGCCCGCCCGGCTCAGTGGTCGCACCCCAATGAGCGGGGTTCACGCCGTTGCCCATGAAACAAACCGCGAGCCGCCGGGGAGCCGCATTGCTCCGCACCGACTCGGCACCGAAGGAGCAGACCGATTCCAGCCACGGCAGGCCCAGCAGGACCCCCGCACCACGCAGAAAGCGGCGGCGGTTCTGGTTCATGATGGGCGCAAGGCGTTCATGGCGCTGCAGGAGCGACGGCAATTTCATTGCGGCGATTCATGAATTGCCGGCTGGTGACAATGTGCGTGACCGCCGTCGAGAAGGTCCCGGCCCCGCTCCCCAGCGAAGCCTGCATGTCCGTGAGCAGGGCGCGGTCGCCCGGGAGGACCTGCCGGCCTAACGCATACCCTAGGAGCTTGCGGGCGAACTGTGCGAGAAAGGGCGCTTCGTGCTCGGCGAAATACCGTCGCAGTCCGGCCGCGCCTTCGAGTTTGATCCCGCCCATGAGTTCACCCGTGTCATCAATCGGGCCCCCTGCTTCTCCGGCACCACGATAGCGGCCGATGGCGTCGAAGCTTTCCAGGGCGAAACCGAGGGGATCAATCCGGTTGTGGCAGGCGGCGCAGGCCGGTGCCGCGCGGTGCCGCTGCAACAGCTCCCGCACCGAAGCCGGTTTCAGCTCGTGCTCGTCGAGCTTGGGCACATCCGGGGGCGGAGGCGGCAAGGCCTGCCCGAGCACCACCTGATACAGATAGTCACCCCGTAGCACCGGACTCGTCCGGTGGGGGCGCGAGGTCTTGGTGAGGATCGCCCCCATCCCGAGCAAGCCACCGCGATGGTGTTCCGCGAGATCCACCTCGCGGAAGTGGCTCCCCGTGACCCCGGGCACCCGGTAGTGCTTCGCCAGCCGCTCATTGAGGAACGAATACCGGGCCGCCAGGATGTCGCGCACCGGACGGTCTTCCTGGATCAAGTGGCTGAAAAACTCCACCGCCTCCCGTCGCATGTCGGCACTCAACTCGGTCGTGAAGTCGGGGAACTGCCGCACATCCACGCGGCCCGGCGCATCGAGTTCGCTGAACTTGAGCCATTGGCCCGCGAATTCCTTGGCGAGGGCGTCCGCCTTGGCCGTGCGCAACATGCGCTTCGCCTGGGCCAGCAGCACCGCGGGCTGCCGCACTGTGCCTGAGTCAGCCGCCTGCCGCAGCTCGGCATCTGGCAGTGAAGCCCACAGGAAATAACTCAGCCGGGCCGCCAGTTCCCAGTCGGACAGTGGCAGCTCGCCTGCACCGGCACGCACCTCCACCGGCAGGGTCTCCGCCTTGAACAGAAAATGTGGTGAGACCAGCGTCCAGACGATCACTTCGCGCGCGGCGGATTCGCGATCCAGCCCCTGCCCGGCACTGGCGCGATAGAGGCTTTCGAGTTCCTGCCGTTCGCCGGGGCTCACTGGCCGGCGCCAGGCACGGCTCGCGAACTCCTGGAGATGCTGGAGCAGAAGCGCGTCCCATTCGGCTTGGGCGGCGGCTGCGCTGCCGGAGGCCAGCCGCGCATCGGTGCGGAGCGCGGCGAGGTGCCTGCGTTCGGCTGGGTTCAGCAACTCCACCAGCTCGTCATCGCTCAGATAATAGATCCCTCGTCCCGGCGTGGTCCGCTGCAGGTTGGCGGCCACGCGCTCCACGCAGCGGTCGAAGTCTTCCGGCAGGGCCGTGCGCAACGCTAAAAACTCCGCCAGGAGGTCGCCCGCGCCCTCGGCCCGGTGGTCCCAGATGATCGCCACACCCGGCAGGATACTCGTCACCTCTTGCGGCTGGCCGGTCACCAAGGTCCACTGGAGGGAGGCGTTCGCCACTTCGGGGTTCTTCAGGTCCAGGCTTAGCTCGGCCTGCACCTCCAGGGCATCTTCCGGCAGGGGCAGGGCAAGGATCTGCGGTGCGGCCAGCGCCAGGGAGCGTGACGGGATGGTCCGTCCTTGCGGGTGCTTGCCCAAGGCACGTTGCACGCGCTCCGCCGCCGTGATCCGTTCCTGAAGTGCCGGCTGCCCGGCCGGTTGCTTGCGGTCCTCAGCGAGCTGTTTGGACAACCAGTCCAGATAGCTGGCCGTGCCGTTGGTGGTCCGCAAAAGGAGCTTGGTGACCAGCGCAATGTCTCCCCGGCCGCCATCGCCCAAGTCACCGATGCAGAGGTAAGCCCACGGCTGGCCTGCGGCGGGCACCGTCAGCAGCTCCGGCTTCAGCTCAGCCGCCTTCTTGAGCCAGCGATGGACCTCGCTGCCAGCCTCGGCGGGCCGGTTCCAGGCCATCAATTGCGTCGTCAGGGCGCCGATTTCATTCCGGACCCTCACTGGCACCTGGCCGGGCTGGGTGGCGTCCGGTCCAGGCAGGTTGCGCCAGGCGACGCGTGTGAGATCAAGGAAACGTGACTTTGGCAGCGTGCTGTTCACGAGCTGCCACCAATGCTGGAGATACGCCCGCTTCAACCCCGCGGTCCCGGCGAGTTCCTCAATCGGGGTCTGAAAACACCTGTGCTGCCAGCACGCGAGCAGGTGGTCGGCCACGCGAGCTTCCGTCCAGTTGCCCGGCAGCCGCAGCACCGCCTGCTGTTGATACCAGACCCGCAACTGCTGATAGGTCTGCGCCTTTACCTGCTCCGGTCCGCGCAGGCCGACATGGTGCTCGTGGAAGACAACGCCAGTGCCGGGCAGGATCGTGGCGTGTTCGGCCAGTTTCCGTGCGACGGCGAAACAAGCGTCCAGGGCACTGGCGCTGACAAAGAGCGTATCCCCGGTGTTGGCAAACCCCTCGCCACCCCCGGCATCGGCCGGCAAGCCCGTGGCCAGGCCAAGGCTCCGCCCGGTGAGGTCGCGGAGGGTGTTTTCATATTCCACACGGGTGAGGCGGCGCATGGTCACCGGGCCGGGATCACCAGCGTGCACCGCTGCCGCCGTCTCCAGCCAAACCGAAACCCAGTCCAGCAAACGCTGCTGGTCCCCCGCCGGGAGCGGTTTGGATTTCGCGGGCGGCATTTCCCCTTTGGCGACCGTCTCCCGCACCTTCTCCCACAGGGCAAATGCCTCCACACTTTTGACATCCACGGCGATGCCCTTGAGGCTTACGCCCCCTTTGAGCTTCTCCCCACCGTGGCACTCAAAACAATGTCGCTCCAGCAAAGCTTGAACCTCGCTCCATTCAACTGCGGAAACGGAACCAGATCCTCCCACCCAGAGGGCCATGGCCATGGCGAGGTGGGTTGCGAGACGGGACAGACGTGGTTGTCTTCCTCGAGTCATCTTACCTTGGGAGCTTATCTCCTGCTGATCCGTCTGGTCAACCCGCGGCCCGATGATGAGGGTAGGTCATCATCAGGGAGCGAGTTGACTCAAATTAAAAGACGACGAAGGGGACGCGCTGGGTTGGGGCAGAA
>CAZOCL010000119.1:0-16745 GCA_964578245.1 uncultured Klebsiella sp.
GCGACATCCGCGAGACCTTCGCCCGCATGGCGATGAACGACGAGGAGACCGTGGCACTCATCGCGGGTGGCCATTCCTTCGGCAAGACCCACGGCGCCGCTCCGGCGTCCAACGTGGGACCTGAGCCCGAAGCGGCTGGCCTTGAGGCGCAGGGCCTGGGCTGGAAGAACAGCTTTGGCACCGGGGTAGGGGGCGATGCGATCACCAGCGGCCTGGAAGTGACCTGGACCACGACGCCCACGAAGTGGAGCAATAACTTTTTCGAGAACCTGTTCGGCTACGAATGGGAGCTGACGAAGAGCCCGGCGGGAGCGCAGCAGTGGACACCTAAGAACGGTGCCGGCAACGGCAAGGTGCCGCATGCGCATGATGCCTTGAAGCGCATCGCGCCCTCCATGCTGACCACGGACCTGGCCCTGCGTTTCGACCCGGCCTACGAGAAAATCTCGCGGCGCTTCCTGGAGAGTCCGGCCGAGTTCGCCGACGCGTTTGCCCGCGCGTGGTTCAAGCTGACGCACCGTGACATGGGTCCGCGCGCGCGCTACCTCGGCGCGGAAGTTCCCGCCGAGGAACTGATCTGGCAGGACCCGGTTCCGGCAGTGAATCACCCCTTGATTGAGGCGCAGGACATTGCCTCGCTGAAGGGCAGCATCTTGGCTTCCGGCTTGTCTGTCTCGGAACTGGTGTCCACCGCGTGGGCGTCGGCGTGCACGTTCCGTGGGTCCGACCGGCGCGGCGGGGCGAACGGTGCGCGCGTCCGCCTGGCACCGCAGCGGGATTGGGAAGTCAATAACCCGGCCCAACTGGCCAAAGTGCTCTACACGCTGGAAGGCATCCAGAGCACGTTCAACGGCGCGGCGGCCGGCGGCAAGCGGGTCTCGCTCGCGGACCTGATCGTGCTGGGTGGCTGCGTCGGCGTTGAGCAGGCGGCGAAGAATGCCGGTCACGAGATGACGGTTCCGTTCACGCCGGGACGCATGGACGCCTCGCCGGAGCAGACCGATGCGGCCTCGTTCGCCGTGCTCGAACCCATCGCGGACGGCTTCCGCAACTACCTCAAGGGCAAATACTCCGTGCCGGCCGAGGCGCTGCTGATTGACAAAGCGCAGTTGCTGACCCTCACCGCGCCTGAGATGACGGTGCTCCTTGGCGGCCTGCGCGTCTTGAAGGCTGGCTCCGGAGGCACGCAGCATGGCCTCTTTACCCAGCGTCCGGAGGCGCTCACGAACGACTTCTTCGTGAACTTGCTCGACATGGGCACGGTGTGGATGCCGGTCTCGAAGGATGCGGATGTGTTTGAAGGTCACGACCGCAAAACCGGTGCCATCAAGTGGAACGGCACACGGGTGGATCTCGTCTTTGGTTCCAACTCCGAACTGCGTGCCCTGGCTGAAGTCTATGGCTGTTCGGATTCGCAGGCCAAGTTCGTCCACGACTTCGTGGCGGCCTGGGACAAGGTGATGAACCTGGACCGCCTAGATCTTGCGTAACCAATGAACCTCCCCGGAGCCTTCGCAGGGAAGGCCACCGGTCTCCCCGCCGCTCCGCGCAACCGGAGCGGCTTTCCTTTTTTGTGGGGTGCGAAGGTAGGGTGAGACTCCGTCGAACCCTCGATACCGCGCCAGCGGTGCGAGCGAAGCGAGATTCTCTCCCGTCTCATGCCCGCCGGGATGCTCGCTCCGCTCGCCTCACTACCGCTCGAGATGGGGCTCGACGGAGTCTCGCCCTACCGGGGTTCGGAGGCTTCGAGCGCGGCGACGATGAAGACCGGTGGTGGAGTAAGGTGGAGGCAGGCATCCTGCCTGCCGTAGAGGGCGGCATCTTGCCGCCCGGCTAGGCAACGGAGGTCTATAAATCGTCCAGCAATCCACGCTTCTATCCGCCGGGCGGGACGCCCGGCTCTACGGCAGGCGGGACGCCTGCCGCTACCGTCTCCAGCCGCGCGACGGCCTCCAGCGCGGCGACGGTGAAGACCATCGGATACAGCCGTTCGTAATACCACAGCTTGGCGAAGTAGAAGCCGATGGGCGCGGGCTGGGTCCAGGTGTCGTTTTCGACGCGCTGCACCAGCCACGACACCGACCGATCCAGTGTAGTGATGTCCTCGCCTGATGGAGTCGATTGAACCAGCCCAAGATGTCTCAAATCAGCCACTAACGCTTCGATCGCTATGCTTGTTTCTTCCACCGAGGAGCTACTCCCGGACATCGACACCGAACTGGGTAGCACACACTGGCCTGTGCCGTCCGGCCATTGGCTAGACGGATTGACGGGGCGGGTCCCTTTGACATCAGTTCTCCAAAAAAGTTCGCCTGTCCTCGTCGTTCCGAGCGGTTGGTGTCCTGTGGTGCCCCTCAGCTTCGCCGCCGCTGCTTCGGAATCCAAGACGGTGTCCATCCCTCCCCAACCACCGTCCTCGCTCTGACCAGTTCGCAGCGCCGTAATTCCCCAGCGAAGCATCAACGGATGCACGCGAAATCGCACCCACAGGTGTTTGTGAATTTGGGCCGAAATGTGCGAGTATTTGAGCAGGTCTGTAACAGCGAGAACAACCCGTCCTGTCCCATAAACTCGATTTTCCTCCTCGGTGGCGTGCTGGTTCCCGAACCAGAGTGGAGACCACCCGTCAGATTCTCTCGCGGAACCGTGAAGATAATCCCCAGCTCTGAAACATGCCGCTCCAATCTTGCTCTGGAGTCTCGCAGGCATTTCATCAAACCACGCCAGCCAGGCTCGCACTGCATGCGCCGTAATATCCGGGCTGCTGCGGTCGAAAGGCAGGTTCGTCCAGCCGCGACAGAAAGTGGGGATGCCGCCGTCGCGGTTTTGCAGGTCCAGGAGCCACTGCACGCCGGCGATGGCGGCCTCGCGCACGCGGGGATCCACGGAAAATGCGGAATGCGGAGTGTGAAGTGCGGAATGGGCGTGCGGGGCATCGCAGTGCTCCTTCTCATCTGTGGCGGTCGAACTAATCTTCATTCCGCATTCCGCATTCCGCACTCCGCATTCAGATGGAGCCTCCTTACGTCGGCTGCTACCCAGGAGTTTCAGGGCCAGCAACGCGCCGGCCGTGTCGTCCGCGTCGGGGACGCCGCCGGGGAGGTCGGTCCAGGCCCAGCCGCCGGGCGCGGCGTCGGTGTAGGGATGCACCGTGCGGTATTGCTGGGCGAGCAGCCACTCGAGGATGCGCGAGCGCTCGTCGGCACTCATCACTTCATGGATGCTCGGGCCGAGCGCATTCACGGCGAGCGTGGTCACCCACGTCGCGAGGTTCGTATCAATCGGCCAGCTCCCATCCGCACGCATGGACTTGAGCAGGAACTCGACTCCGTGCAGCGCGACGGGATGATCAGCATTGCCACTGCCCGCAAGGCTCATGGTGACGAAGCTTGTCAGCGGCGTGGCTTCGAGGAAGCCGCCGCCTGGTGGCTGGATGCGCTCCAGCACGCGCAGAGTCTTCGCACGGGCGCGGTCACGGAGCAGGCGCGTGAGCGGGTTCCGCGTGGGCAGGTGGTGGTGCCGCACCTGGCCGATGGCGATGAGCGCCGGCAGCGCATAGCTCACCACCGGCAAGCGCAGCGCGGCGAAGAACTTCTGCGGCAGCGCAGCCAGCTCAAAGGGAAGCTGAATGACGCGTCGCCACGCTTGCTTGCCTTCGCCCAACCGTCCCGCCAGCGCGCACATCGTCAGGATGGGGACGGAGAAGGTGCGGTCCTTGCCGTAGCGGGCGATGATGGCGGTGATGAGGGCCGGAATTTCCAGGCGTGTTGCGTGTTGCGTGTTGCGTGAAGCAACTTCGTTGCTCGCGGAGGAATTCACGCAACACGCAACACGCAACACGGTTTCTGCCAGCCACGCTTCCGCCCTCCGCACCACCTCCGGCCACCGCGCCTCTGCTCCCGGCACCGCTCCGAACGCCGCCCAGCAGAGCGCAGTCGTGCTGATGTTCGAGACGCTCAGGACGGTGTCACCCCAGCCGCCGTCCGCGTTCTGGTGCTCGGCCAGCCATTTGAGGCCAGCGTTGATTGCTGATGACCAGTTGCCAATCGCCGATGCTTGGCTATTGGCGATTGACGATTGGCTGTCGGGCCTGGCGTGACGTTGCCATAACTCCAAGGCTGTCACCGCGGTGGCCGTCGAGAGGGCGCTGCTGGAAAGCTCGCCCTCCCAATGCCCATGCGGCCCGCGCTCGGCGAGCAGCGCGGCGCGCACCTTCACCAGGGCACGCTGCAGCCGCTCGCGGTCGAGCGGCGGAGCGGGCGGTGGACTGGAGGTTGGGTCGGCCACGTGGGCAGTCTGGCGGGCGGAACCCGGATTTTCACGCTTGTTCGTGTCACGCGGAGTTGCTTTCTTTTCCCATCAGTTCCGCGCCCGTTGATGAGGCGTCGGGACCGTTTCCACGAACCATGGCGTCCTACAAACTCGCACCCGGTGCCGGCAAGCTCTACAGCGGCAAGGCGTTTACGAAGCCGGTCAACTTCTTCTGCGCGGCGACCACCGCCAAGGAGGTCTTCATCGCCGGGGACTTCAACCAGTGGAATCCCAAGTCGCACCCGATGCAGCGGCAGCCCGATGGCAACTGGGTGGTGCAGGTGCTGCTGACCAATGGCCACCACCGCTACTGGTTCCTGGTGGACGGCGTGCCGACGCTGGATCCGCGTGCCCAAGGCGTGGGCCGGAACGACAAGAATGAACGGGTGTCCATGGTGTCCCTTAGCTGATACCGCAAAGAGGGTTTTGCCACAAAGAGGCACAAGAGGCGCAAAAGGAGTCTAGGAGACAGGCCGCATCTCAGTTTCTTGAAATCTCATGGCTACCGGGCTTCACCCTGGCGTGAGCGAAGTGGAGCAAGCCTCCGCAACGGCGCGGTGGCCTGAGGCCGCACGGAACCGTGACCTCTCGCAGGCCAGCGTCGGACGTGAAGGCCACTGTCTCCGGCGGCGCGGAGCGTCTGGAGTGCGGCGTGTTTCACCGCCGCTTTCGGTTGGGCGCACGGTGCGGGCCGTGAGCTGGCCAACGCTTGTGGCGGGGAAAAGCGGTGCTGAAAGACACCGCATTCCAGACGCTGGCGCGACTTCCATCGTTTCGGGCTTCTGCGAACGGAGCATACTCTGGGGCATTGCCGTATGCAAAAACCGAGATGCGCCTTGGGAGACATCTTCCTTTTGCGCCTGCTGTGCCTCTTTGTGGCTAGTTCGATTCCGGCGTGCTCTTTGCGGCCTTGTTGGCCGCGCGGCGTTCGGAGAAGAAGCTCAGGAGCAGGGCGCGGCATTCGTCCTCGCGCACGCCGCGCGTGATGTCGCACTGGTGGTTGAGGCCGGGGAATTGGAGGAGGTTCAACGCGCTGCCAGCGGCTCCGCCTTTGGCATCGCTCACGCCGAAGACCACGCGGGCGAAGCGCACATGGACGATCGCCCCGGCGCACATGGGGCAGGGCTCCTTCGTGACGTAGAGCGTGCAGTCGTTGAGCCGCCAGTCGCCGACGGCTTCCTCGGCGGCGGTGATGGCGAGCATCTCGGCGTGGGCGGTGGCGTCCTTGAGCAGTTCTACCTGATTGAACGCGCGGGCGATGATGCGTCCATTCCGCACCACGACCGCGCCGACCGGGACTTCCTCCGCCGCGTAGGCGCGGGCGGCCAGGCGCAAGGCCTCGCCCATGAAGTAGGTGTCGCTGTGCAGGTCGATGATCGGCTCGTCGGTCACGGGGGGAAGAAACCACGAATGGACCCGAATGGACACGCAGGAAATGCGGCGGAGCGCCGGGTCGGAGACCGGCGCTTCGCTATTTGCGGGGCTGCATCTCGCGGTGGGCCTGCACGAGGGCGGCGAGGAGCTTCTGCCAGTCGGCTTCGGTGGTTTCCCAGCCTGCGCTGAAGCGCAGGGCGCGGGCAGCTTCGCCGGGCGTATAGCCCATCGCGGAAAGCACCGGACTCGGCTCCTCCTTACCGCTCGCGCACGCGGAGCCGGTGGAGACGGCGATGCCGAGCTTGTCGAGTTTCACCACCCAACGGACGCGGCAGTCGGCCTCCGGCATGAGGGCGAGCACGGTGTTCCAGACGCGCGGGGATTTGGCGGCGATGATTTTGGTTCCGGGCAGGGATTTGAGCAGTTGTGTCTCGAAGGCGGCGCGTCGGAGCAGGAAGGCATCTGTCTTCGTCGCTTCCGTGGAACGGGCCCTCAATCGCGTTGACGTCTCGGCGAAGCTCGCAGCTTTCATCGAGTGCTCACGGGCTTCGAGGGCGGCGACCATCGCGAGGACACCGGGGACATTCTCAGTGCCAGCCCGACGCCCTTCTTCCTGTGCCCCGCCACGCAAGAGCGGCTCGACCCGGCCCTGCGCCGGACATTTCAAAAAGCCCACACCGCGCGGGCCGCCAAATTTGTGCGCGCTGCCACTAACAAAATCACACTCGCCGAGTCTCGCCGACGGAATTTTGCCGATGGCCTGCACTGCATCGCAGAAGAAGGGGACACCGTGTTTATGGCTGAGGGCGAGGATTTCGCGACCGGGCTGGATGACGCCGGTTTCGTTGTTCACAGCCATGACGGCGAGCAGGCCGGGCCGGCTGCGCTTCAATTTCTTTCCCAGCCAGTCCAGGTCCACCAAGCCCTCGCGCGTGACGGGGATGAGGCGGTGGCGTTTGGGAAAGTAATGGCGGGCAGCCTCGGTCACGCAAGGATGCTCGATGGCGGAGAGCCAGACTTCTGCATCGGGTGGGAGGGTCCGTGCGGCGTGGTGGAAGACGGTGTTGGCGGATTCGGTCGCGCCGGAGTTGAACACGATGTCCAGCGCATCGCAGCCGAGGATGCGGGCGAGTTTGTCGCGGGCCTCGCTTAAGGCAGCGTCCGCCCGCGCGCCGACACGGTGGAGGCTGGAGGGATTCCCGATGAAACGCTCGGACGCCTCCAGCCAGGCCTGCCGGGCAGCGGGGTGGAGCGGCGAGGTGGCGTTGTGGTCGAAGTAAAGCATCAGGCGCGGCAGGCCGGAGAAGGGATCCCAAAGATTTGGGAAAGACAAAGATAACAATGAAACTCAGATAGGCCTGTTATCGGGCGCGACGGGTTCGGTGCCCGGAGTCCCAGCTTCAGCCGGTGGGACGCGGCGGCGATCCTGACGCTACGCAGAGAGGCTGCTGAGGGTCGAATGCTCCGCCGCCTGAAGGCGGGACTCCATGCTGGCGGCACGTCCGCCTCGACGTTCAGGCTGGCACGCGGCCTCCTCCTCGCTAATCCCAATCTTTGTCTTTCCCAAATCTTTGGGGATTTCATCTTCGGGTCAGCGCTGGGCGGAGCGGATGAAGGCGCGGAAGAGTTCGGCGAAGTGCGGGTAGCGGTCGTAGAGCCGCTCAGGGTGGAACTGGACGGATTGCAGGAAGGGCAGGCGGGACGGGTCCTTCAATTCCATCGTTTCGATCACGCCATCCGAAGTCGTGCCAGTCACGCGCAGTGTGTCCGCGACTCGCGCGACGGCCTGGTGATGCGTGCTGTTGGTTCCCACTTTTGTGGTGGCGAGCAGGCTGGCTAGCTGCGAGTCGGACGCGAGGGCCACGTCGTGGACCGGTTCCATCTTGCGGTCCACCTGCTTGTGCGGGAGCGAGCCGGGCAACTGCATGGGGATGTCCACGATCAGCGTGCCGCCGAGCGCCACGTTGAGCATCTGGTGGCCGCGGCAGATGCAGAGGAGCGGCTTGCGCTGGCGGAAGACCTCGTCCACGAGGGCGAATTCCAGCACGTCGCGCTCCGGCTCCACGTCCTTCATCGTGGCCGCGATGTCCGGCGGCGTGTCGGGCGCGTAGTGCTTCAGTTCGATGTCCTCGCCGCCGGTGAGCAGCACGCCATCAGCCCGGCGGACCAGTTCGGCGATCTGGTCGCGCGTGGCGGTGACGGGCAGGATGAGCGGCATCCCGCCCGCGTCATTGATCGCCTGGGTGTAGCGATTCGAGAGGCTGATGGAGGCGTCGGCGAATTCCGTGCCGGCCGCCTGCTGGCAGGGAGTGACAAGGATGAGCGGGGGCATGGGATGGAGTATGAGGGGTGAAACGCACGCAGCGTCCGGCTGCACTCAGTCCAGCTTCGTGCCGGGGAAACGGTCGTAGATCATCTTCTTTACGCGCATCTCCTCTTCCGGCTTGAGCAGCCGGCGGTTGATGCGGCGGCGGACGGAGTCGAGGAGTTCGAGCCAGTCTTCGAGCGGCGGGTTCTTGATGGGCACCCAGTCCTCGGCGCGCTTGTGCTGGTGGAAGAACAGCCACTGACCGCCGAAGTGACGGCAGGAGATTTCGACCTTGGTGCCGTCCTCGTTTTTGCGGGTCCAGCCGACTTCAGATTTGATGGCCATGGGAGATGATGCGTGGGGCGTGTTGCGTGAGGAAAAAACGGCGGCAGGCACGCAACACGCAGCACGCAACACGCCGGTTAGAGATTGAGGTCATGGCATTTCACTCTGGCAAATCCACGCTCGCCACCGCCATCGCGGCGATGCCCTCCTCGCGACCGACGAAGCCCATCTTCTCGTTGGTGGTCGCTTTGATGCCGACCTTTTTCGGGTCCAGACCGAGCGCGGCGGCGATGTTTGCCTTCATCCCTTGGACGTGCGGCATGAGCTTGGGGGCCTGGGCGATGAGCGAGGCATCCACGTTCACGAGGCGGCCTTTGCGCAACGCGACCTGGCGTGCGGCTTCTTCCAGAAAGATGCGGCTGGGTGCGCCTTTCCAGCGCGGGTCGGTGTTCGGGAAGAATTGCCCGATGTCGCCCTCGCCAATCGCCCCGAGCACGGCGTCGGTGATGGCGTGCATCAAGGCGTCGGCGTCCGAGTGGCCATCGAGACCCTTGGTGTGCGGGATGTCCACGCCGCCGAGGATGAGTTTGCGCCCCTCGACCAACTGGTGGACGTCGTAGCCAATACCGACGTGTATCATGGCCAGAGGCTAGGCGGTCGGAGCGCGGTCAACAAAGCAAAAAGCAGTGTTCATTAACCAGTATTCAGTGAGCGACGGTCAACGCGAGCCGAGACGAAGCACCGCACTGATTACTGAATACTATTCCGCCTACGCCAGCTTGCCGCCCTTGAGGCTTTTGACGCGATAGCAGTGGAACTCGCCGAGGTCCTTGTGCGAGACGGTGGCACGGTCGGCCTCGATGATCTTGAAGACCTTCTGATAGACCTCGGGGCCGATGAGCACATCGCCATCCCGCGCGCCCTTGCAATAGTGCGAGGCCCGCTCGATGCCAGACCCGAGCGCGACAAACTCCATGCGATTGCCGTCGCCGATGAAGCCATGCATCACCTCGCCGATGTGAACGCCGACCGCGAGTTCACAAACCGGGGCGCTTTGATCCTTGCGCTTGGTGTTGATCTCGCGCACGGACTGCTCCATGGCGATGGCAGCGCAGACGGCCTTCTCGTTTTGCTGCAAGTCCGGCTCGGGGGAGCCAAAAACAGCGATGATTTCTTCACCCCCGGATTTGACGAGGGTTCCGTCATAGCGGAAGACGGCATCCATGGTGGCCCCGAGATAATCACGCAACAACGCGGCGGCGTCAGTGGGAGCCATGCCGGGGACGGCGGCGAGACCGCGCAGATCGGCGAAGAGGACCGGCAGGTCGGACTTCGTTGCCCCAGGCGTGAGGCGTTCCAACCGGAGGTTCTCGAGCAACCGTTCCTGCACGCGAGGCGGGAACTTCGTGGTGATGCGATCCAGCAGCGAGGCGTTGTGCGAAATTTTCGCCTGCAAATCCTGGTTGAAGATGATGACCGCGATGTAGTGCGCGACGGCCAGCAAGAACTGCATGTCGTCCTCGCCGAAGGGTTCACTACGCTCCGGGTCGTCCAGATAGATCGCGCCCAGCGGCTTTTCCTTGAGCAGCAGCGGGGCATACATGCCGGTCTCGACCGTGACGAGCTTGGTGTCGAGCGCGCCGTCGTCGTTGTTGCGCTGGAGGATGAATCCGTGGGCTTCCTCCATGACGCGGCGGGCGAGTGATTCGCTGACGATTACCTCGCCCTTCGGGATGCTCGCACCGACCTGCACGCGGCCCGAGGCCGGGTCGTGCAGCATCAGCGCACCGCGCTTCGCACCGGGGATCAAGGTGAGGACGCGCGCGAGGATGGCCTGGAGCATGTCCGGCAGGCGCATGTCTGGCGTGAAGGAGAGGGGAACCTGATACAGGCTGGCCAGCCGGCGCTTGAAACCGCCATCCGCCTGCGTGTCGGTGGCCGTCACGGCCAGGACAGGAGCGGGTTCTGGAGCGGCCGGCATCGGCTCCGGAGGGGCTGCGACGGCGACCGGTTCGGGCGCAGGAGGCGGTGGTGGCGGCGCGACCGGGGCCGGTGCGGGTGCTGCCGCAGCAGGCTTGGCAACGATGGTGACCTTGGGCGGTTCGGCGGGTGCAGGCGTTGCGGGTTGGGCTGGCCTTGCCACCAGCGGAATGCCCGTAGCTTGGGCACCCGGCGGCTTGGGCGGCAGAATGCCCATGGATGGTGCCGGAGCTGCGGGCTGCGCAGCCGCTGGTGCCATGGTGTTGACCGAAGGGATGAGCATGCCAGCTTCCGGTGCAGCGGCGGCCGGTTTGGGCGCGGCGGCTTTGGCGACAGGCTTGGGCGGCGTAAATTCAACGCGGATCGAGGTTTCGCCCGTGCGGATGACGCTCTGAGTGGTAATGGGCGCGTTTTCGATGTATTCACCATCCACCACGGTGCCATTGGTGCTGCGTAGGTCTTCAATCCAGACCTCCCCGTTGGTCACCTTGATCCGGCAATGCTTGCGGGATACCGTCGGGTCGGCCCCGAAGTCGAGGTCCGGCGCACTCAAAGGACTGAGGCGACCGATGAGGATTTCCCCCCGCTCAAAGGTGCGGATTTCCTCTTTGCCTTGATAGCTGTAAATGACTCGCATGGGCTCGTCGGTCGCTCTGCAATTAACGTCCATGCTGTTGCTTGCCGGTCAGTCCGGCGACCCACAGCAAGGTGGCTACGGGGGAGAGACTAAACATCCAGCGCCACCAACGGCAAGCACTTGATGGGGGCCAATCCAAGATTCAAAATCCGCCGGTGGATTTCAGGCAACCGCTGGAGCCGCTACGAGAGCGGTCGGCGGCGAGATTTGACCAGCCGTCGCCTCGCCGCGGAGCCGGGCAATGATGGGGGGCAGCGTTGCCAGGAGGTGGTCCACTTCCTCGGCCGTGTTGTAGATGCCCAGGCTGAAGCGGACGGAACCCTTCGCCCGGGCCGGGGAGAGGCCCATCGCGGTCAGGACGTGGCTGGGGGCCAGTGAACCGGTGGTGCAGGCGGAGCCGCTCGAGACGCAGATGCCTTCCCGGTCCAGCAGCAAAAGGATGCCCTCCGCCTCACAACCGCTGAAGGTCAAGTTGCTCGTGTTGGGCAGACGGGAGTCGCGCCCGCCGTTGCGGTTGGTGCCCGGGATGATCGCGAGGAGCGTCTGCTCCAGTCGGTCCCGCAGCGCGCGAATGCGGGTGTTCTCGTCGTGGATGGAGGCCAGAGCCAGTTCGGCAGCGCGCCCGAAGCCGACGATGTAAGGCACGTTCTCCGTGCCGCCACGCCGGCCCTTCTCCTGCCCGCCGCCGATGAGATACGAGTGGAACGGGGCGGTGTAACGGCAGTAGAGCAGGCCCACACCTTTGGGGGCATGGAGCTTGTGCGCGGAGAGCGAGAGGAAGTCCACGCCCAGTTCATCCACGTCCACCTTGAGCTTGCCGGGCACCTGCACCGCGTCGGTGTGGTAGAGCACGCCCTTGCTACGGCAGATCGCGGCGATCTCCTCCAAGGGGAAGAGCACGCCGGTCTCATTGTTGGCCCACATCACCGAGACAATGGCCGTGTCCGGGCGGATGGACTTCTCCAGCAGATGCAGATCCAGCGAGCCATCTGACTCCACGGGCAGGAAAGTCACATCGTATCCGCGCCGCCGGAGATACTCGCAGAACTTGATGTTCGCAGAGTGTTCGACTGCCGTGGTGAGCACATGGCGCTTGCCGGGCTGCGTGATCAGCGCGCTATGAAGCGCAGTGTTGTTCGCCTCCGTGCCGCAACTCGTGAAAACGATCTCACGCGGGTCCGCGCCGATCAGCGCGGCGACCTGCTCGCGGGCCAGGTCGAGGTCCTTGACCACCTGGTTGCCGAACGAATAGGCGCTGGAAGCATTGCCCCACCGTTCAGTGATGAACGGCATCATGGCCGTCACAACCTCGGGGGCGACCCGGGTGGTGGCGTTGTTGTCGAAGTAATAAATCCGTCGCTGGCTCATCACAACCGCCAGCCTGTGGCCAGCGGGAGGGTGAGTCTAGGTTTGCACCTTCAAAGCGCAAGAGTGGATTCGGGGATGAGGGATGGGTTGGTGCATCTCGACACGGCCCCCGCCCTCGACGCGCCAGGCAAGCGAGGACGCTTGCGGCACGGCCGGCCGGAGGCCGGCGCTACGTAGCGCCCGCGTTCCGCGGGCGTGTCGCCGGCGTCCCCGCCGGCTTGGCTTCGGGCTGTGTCAGGATGCGCCCGGGATGGTTCTGCTGCTCAACGTGGCTCCAGTTGCAGCAGCATCTTTCCCTCGGGTGACGTTGCCGACACACCCTCGCGGGTAAAGCGCAGCGCGAAAGTTCCCGTCTCCGCCAGTCTGGCCACCGTCGCCCCACTCTTCATCAGCCGCGCGCTCAAGGCGGGCTTCGCGCGCTTGCTCACCGGCACCTCCGTGTCCGCCACGAGAATGAAGCGCGGCTGAATGGCTTTGAGTAATTCGTCGCCTAGCGGCTCCCCCTGTTCGGGCATCCCGGCCACCACAATGTCCGCTCGCAACTCGTGCTTCCGGCCCAGCAATGCCCGTTGTCCTGCCGCTCCAAGCTCCGACAATAGTAACACGCGCCAGCCGTGAAACTCGCCGCGCAGGACCACGGCGTTGTCATCGGCCCGCTCGAACTTGTCCGTGGCTGCGGGGTGCAGGACTTCCCAGCCCGCCAGCGGATCACCTGTGGACACGGTTTTCCAGCCCGCTGGACTGGCTTCGAGGTGTTTGAGGGCGTCTCGATATGCAGGTGAGCGGGTGCGTGCCGGGCTGGTGAATGTGAGCTGAGGCTGGAACTGATCAGCCACCAGCTTGAAGCCGCCGACGCGCCGCTGATCGCCATGCGAGAGCGCCAGGTTGGCGAGCTGGTTGACGCCTTGCGCGCGGAGGAATGGCTTCACCAGGAAGTTCGCAGCCGACTCACTTCCGCAGTCCACGAGGAGATCGCGGTCACTGCCCGGGGCGTCGCAGTAGATGACGTTGGCTCCCTGACCGACCACGGTGAGGCGCACCTCATCTCGCGAGCGGAACTGCGCGACCGACCAGATGGCGGCCAGTGTCAGTAACACGCCCCACGACCACCGGCGCTTGCCCGGCGTCCACAGCCAGCGGGTGACCAGTAAGAATACCGTGGTGTAATACGCGAAGAACTCGAAGGTGGTTGGTGACCGAAAAGAGACAAACGCCCCCGGCAGCGTGATGGTCCACTGGCTGACCAAGATCATGCCGCGCATGAAGGCCCAGCCGGCATGATTGAACAGATCAGTGAACCATGGCAGCCAGTCCCCGCACACGAGCGCACCGAGATTGCACGCCAGCGCGCCACTGCTGAGTGGCACGACGATGAGGTTCGCCAGCAGGCTGCCGGGCGTGAAGAGGTGGAAGTAATACGCGATGAGCGGCAGTGACCCGAGCCACGCGGCGAACGAAGTTGCGAGGGCGGCGATCAGCCAGTGCAACGGCCTGTCCAGCCATTGCCGCCAGCGGGGGCGCAGTTCGTCGGGCAGGAAAGGATCGGTTCCGACCAGACGCAGGAGGAAGGCCTTCACTGGCGGTTCCAGCAGCGCGATGCTCAGCACGACAAAGAAAGAAAGCTGGAAACTCGCTTGAAAGAGCTGGCTCGGTTCCCAGATGAGGATGATGAACCCAGAGGCCGCGAGGGAGTTGAGCAGATTGCTCGGTCGCCGCGCTGACCAGCCGGCAATAATGACCGTCATCATGATCGTGGAGCGAATGGCCGAGGACTGCCAGCCGGTGGCCGCCGTGTAGAACCAGATGACCGGGACAATCACCATCCCACACATGCCGCGTGAGAGCTGCGCCGCTCGCAGCACAGCCACCAGAATTGCAGCAATCAGTGCAATATGAAGCCCGCTGATCGCGAACACATGCATCGTCCCTGAGCGCATGAACGGTTCGGAGACTTCGTCCGTCAGGGCCGTTTTCCAGCCCAGCGTCATGGCCCAGAGCAGGCGCAGTTCCTCGTCTTCCACCGGCAGTCCGCGGGCGAGCGTGCGCTGGGACCAGGCCAGGAAGCGATCGGTCAACGGCGGTTGTGCGGGAGCATCGGCGGTGTCCACGAGTTGCCAGTCGCTCGTGTCCGCACAGTGAAACTGAATATAGATTCCCTGCCACGCGAGGAAGGCGCGGTAGTCGAACAAATCGGCGGCGGGCGGTCCGGGCGGGGTGCGCAGGATGCCGGTGATTTCCACCGTGCGACCCGCGAAGTAGTTCGAGGCCAGCACGCCCGGCGTCACGACGGCCACCCGGCCGCTCGCCGGCTGCCATTCGCCGCGCCGACGGATGGCTTCGACCTCGACCAGCGCGTGCGCGCGCCAGGACTCCTTCTCGTCCCGCATGAACACGCGCAACGTTGGCGTCTCCTCGAGTTTCGCCCGGAGCGTGACCAGTTCCGGCTTGCCGGTGGCCAGCACGCGCAGATCCCACGGTGACAACGCGGTATCATGCCGGACCATGCCCACCCAGCCGGTCACGAGCAGCAGCGGCCAGAGCAGCGCTCCACGCCACTTGGGCAGCAGCAGCGCAGCAACGCAAATCGCTCCCGCCATGCCGAACAACCCAGCCAGCGGCAGCGGGCAGCGCCAGCCGAGCAGGACACCTGCCGCATACGCCAGGGCCACGGGCACGAACGGATGACCGCGGGCGAACCCGTGGAGCAGGCCCAGGCTGGCGGTCGGCGAGGCGGATTGGTCCCCTTCAGGTTTCAAGCGGAGGAACGAGGCGGAGGATAGGAGCCGAAGCCCGCGATGCAATACCGCTTTTCGCAGGGCAGGCTTGTAACTCGAATTCCGAAGGAAGAGCTGCGCGCCTCGCAGAAGA
The DNA here is from genome assembly GCA_964578245.1 of uncultured Klebsiella sp. Lineage (GTDB taxonomy): Bacteria > Verrucomicrobiota > Verrucomicrobiia > Limisphaerales > SXTU01 > SXTU01. Next base: position 15,132 of record CAZOCL010000119.1, read on the forward strand.
TTTCCCACAGATTCAGGCCAGCCAGAGATCAAACCAAACCCAGACTCCGAAATTGAAACCGCGGATAACGCGGATGACACGGATACAGAATGCGTTGCACCAGGAAGTCCCTGGTTGAATTTGTCCCTGACCGGGGAATGGCAAAGCCCTTTCCATCCGTGTCATCCGCGTTATCCGCGGTTCTCTCTTCAGAATTCGAGTTAAACTCCCCATCTGTGGCCGGCCTGAATCTGTGGGAACAACAAAACCCGGTTTCGTTCACAAAATTAGGGTTCACAGAACCGTCATTCCCCATGATTCTGTGAACTACACTCCCGACATGCTTCTTTGGGCGACACGTCGTGTTTGTCAGCGATCTGCCACATGGATCAACTTGGCCGCCGTTGCCAGCACCAGATAATTGCAAGCCCAGTGGCCGCTCCCGCGGCGTCCAACGCCACGTCCGCCAGCGAACCCTGCCGCGTGGAGGTAAAAGTCTGATGCCACTCGTCCGTGGCGGCGAAGGTCACAGCGAGCAGCCACGCGAAGCGTAGCCCGGCCTGCAACGATCCCGGTGGCTCCGCCGGACCGTGCAATCGCCGGGCCCGCCAGAGCAACCCAGCCAGCAGCGCGTAAGCGGCCGCGTGCCCTGTCTTGCGAACGCTAAGATGCACTGCGTTCACCGTGCTGGGCTTGATGTCCGGCACCAGCCAGCGAAGGAATGGCACGAGGATGCGCGAGGTCCGCTGCGTCCCGCCCAGATCAGTCGAGGCGGTGAAGATCAGCGCCATCCAGAGCGCTACGGGCAGCCAGGCCTGGAGCAGGGGACGCACGGAGGAGCCGTGGCTCATCCCTGGCCTGCATAGTAGGCGTCCACCCGGGCGGCCACGTCTTTGAAGCCGAAGTCCACCTCGGCGATCTGTTTGAACTGGTCCATGGCCTCCTCTTTCTTGCCCATTTTTTCGAGCAGGACACCGAGCGTGTAGAGGATTTCCTTGCGCTCGTCGTCGAAGCCGGTTTTTTCCTTCAGCGCGTTCTGCAGCTTGCGGGCGGCCATGTCGTTCATGTTGCGCAAGGCGAAGCACCGGGCGCTATAGAGCATGGCCTGCAGCCGCTTGCTCGGGTTGTTCTCCGCCTTCTGGAATTCGGGGATCGCCTCAGTGATGCGGCCGAGGTTGAAGTAGAGCAGGCCCAGATCGAACCGGATCGCCAGATCGGTCGGATACTTGTCCACCCGCGCGCGGCAGTCGCTGAGGATGAACGCGTCCCGCTCGGCGACGAGGGCCGCCTTCTGCTCCTCGTAATTCTCCACCGCAGGGTCGAGTTGCTCGATGACCTGGTTGTAGCGCCGGACGATCAGGTCGTTGCGCGTCTGCTCCAGCGTGCCGTCCATGGCCCCCGGGATTTCCTCGATCTTGTGGTAATACTCGATGGCGCGGTAGTAGTCCTTCTGCTGGGCGTAAAGCTCGGCGATGTTCTTGAGGAGCTTGAGATTGCCCGGGTCGGTGGCGAGCCGCGCCACATACTGCTCGATCAGGCTCTGGGATTGCGCCGCGTCCTTGGTGATGCGCGATTCTTGTTCCAGCCGGTTGGCCTCGCCCTTGTCCTTGAGAATGTCGCGGAAGGAGCCTTTGC
>CAZOCL010000120.1:0-16639 GCA_964578245.1 uncultured Klebsiella sp.
CGCTGCGTGAGCAGGGCGATTTGCACGTCGGCGGAACCGGTGTCCTTGGCGTGGATCTGATGTTCCGTGACGATTTTCTTCTTAGTCAGTGCTTCCATACTTTCGTGTTTCGATAATGAAGTGGCGACTTTAGGGACCTGACGGCCCGGTGTAAAGGCTTTTCCCGGCCACTTTTCGATGCGATTCCCCGGCCGGCTGAAATCTGATGATGAATCAGCCCGGCACGAACGTCGGACTGCACAATGCCCGCCGCGCCCATCAAACGCCAGCCTTCATCGGCGTGTTCCCGAGGTTTTACGCTCATCGAACTCCTGGTGGTCATCGCGATCATTGCCATCCTGGCCGGGTTGCTCCTGCCGGCTCTGGCCGGGGCCAAGAAAAAGGCCAAGAAGACTCTGTGCATGACGGATTTCAAGCAAGTCGGTCTGGCGGCCTCCCTCTACGCGCAGGATTACAACGGCTTCGTGGCCAATCACATTTTCTGGTGGCGCCCGATGCTCATGCCCTACATCGCGGATGCCTCCAAGCTCTACAACTGCCCCAGTTCGCAGTTTCAAGTGACCCAGGCGCAGGCGCTGGACACCGTCAACACGGGCATCATGAACAATGGCTCGATTGGCAATATTTACCAGTCCACCCCTGGCTATCGGACCGCTTCGGGAAACAACGTGAACAACGGGGATGGTTACGCCTGGCCCATCGAGAGTGCCTGGGCCAGACCGAATGAAAGCATCTACCTCGCGGACTCCGTGGCGGATGTCACGGCCGGAGCCCTGGCCAATGTGACCAACGGCGTTGCCACGTCAGAGCTTACCGGCTTCGGCACGAGCCACATCCACCGCATGGCTTCGTTTGGCACGGCGGGCTTTGTGCGTTTCTTCGCCAATCGTCATCAGGGCACCGGAGCCCTGTTTCTGGACGGCCGCTACGAACTGCTCGCGGTGCCCCCGCTCTATCTCTACGCCGAGGGTCATCCGAACAATATCTGGGACACGCAATAGCCTGGCTCACGGCGCGAGGACCACCTGGCTCTTCACCCGGTCCAAAACGAACTGCTTGCCCGGCGGCGGAACAGGCAGGCGCTTCAGCAGCTTCCCCGTCACGAATTCATTCACGTCCTTCGGAAACGGACGCCCGGAAGCCAGCCAAAACGTCAGCGCCTCGTTCAACACCCGCAGATGATCGTTGGGTGATTTGCTGTCCAGGTCTTTCTCGAACGGCTTCATGGACGCAGCCGCGACCTCGGGCGCAAAGGGCGTTGCCGCTCCACCGGCTGTCACCGGGCCGGTCGCCGCCGGAGGGGCCGGCTCCGGGTTCGCCGGGCTTTCCGCCGGTGCCGGAGCGGATCGCTTGCGACACGCGGACAAGGCCAGCACGCCCACCAGCACCAGGCTCAGCCAGGGAAATTTCATGCGGGGATTTTAACCAGCCGGCCAGCGGTGAGAAGCGGAATCACTTCGTGTCGGCTCGCGGGGGCACATCCCCGGACGAAGGAATTCCCCGGCTGTGTCGCGAAGACCAGCCGCAACGGTTGCGTCTTGCCGGGGATGCCGGGTGGTTTCCGGTTTCGTGTGAACGCGGACGGAGCGCCGGTCTCCGACCCGGCGTGGTCATGCTGCCAGCCAACACGCCGGGTCGGAGACCGGCGCTCCGGTTCATGGAAAGATCCAACGCGGGCCGCCGGGCGACTTTGCGGGACGTGCATGTGGGAGGATGCGCTCCCTTTCGGCGGTCGCATGCGCGAAGCGGGCGAGGACGCCCGCGCTCCGCTTGATCCCGCCTCAGCTCACTGTCACCACGAGCGCCGATTTCATCTTCCCGCCGAAGGCCAGTTCCAGCCGGTCGCCTTGCTTGCGTCCCTGCAATTGCCCGCCGAGCGGGGACTGCGGAGTGATGACCAGCACGGTGCGCTTGCCGCACACTGCCTCCGTGCCGCCGGCGCCTGGCCCGATGAAGTAAAGCTCCCGTTCGCCATTCTGCTCCAGTTCCACCAGCGCGCCCAGCCCGATGGTCTCGCCCGGCGCAAACTCGCGGGACGGCAATGTCTCAAAGGCCCCGATCGCGCCCTCCAGTTCCACGACCTGCCGCGCCTGGCCGGCGGCGAGGTAGGAGGCTTCCAGCCCGCGCGTGTCGTATTTGTTCTCCGCGCGACTCTGTTCATCCGTGGCCTCGGCCCGGGCTGACTTCGCGGCACGGACATAGGTGGCCAGCTCCGCCTGTAGCGCGGCGACGATGGCCTTGATCACCGCGCGTTTGCTCAACGGCGATCCGGCGGGTGCAGCTTTCCGTGCGGCGACAGTCATACGGCTTCAATGTTCATGCGGCGGGACGGTGTCACGGAAACGGCGATTTACAAGCTCCGGGCTGAATTCTGGAGGTCTGCCCGCTAAACACGCGGAAGGACGCGAAAGGGAATGGCACTAAAGGCAACCATCCGTGTCATCCGCGTTTTCCGCGGGCACCTGAGCTTTTGACTAAAGCCAGAAACCGAAAACTGAACCGCTGAACACACGGAATACGCGGAAGAAGAAGGCGGCTCCAGGCTCGCTTGCCGGGATCTCTGACGGAGTTGGGGCGGCCCGGCATTCTCCCTTCCGTGTATTCCGCGTCTTCCGTGGTTTGAACTGCGGTTCCAACTATTCCCTATTCACCCCGCCCTGCCCCGCTTACCTTTCCTTACGATGCTGCCCGACCTTCAGGCCCAATTCGACGACGCCATGTTCGCTTTCAGCCAGGGCGATTACGACACCGCCATCACCGGCCTCCGCGCCGTGCTGGCCGCCGACCCCGCGCACTTCGATGCCCAGCTCTCGCTCGGCATGGCCTATTGCCGCAAGGGCGACTTCGCCACCGCCATCGCCGAGGGGCACAAGGCCGAGCAGATGCGGCCGCACGAGCAACTCGTCCACACGAACCTCTCGCTCTTCTACATGCGCGCCGGGAACAAAGTGACCGCCGAGCACCATGGCCTTCAGGCCCGCATCGCCTCATGGAAAGGCAACATGACCGCCCCCGGCACCACCCCCGCCGCCCCGGCCGACCCTGAACTCGAACTCGCCAAACCGGCTCCGCAGGCCTTCAAGCTGCCGGAGAAGTTTCCGGACCAGCCGTGGAAGAAGAACAAGAAGGTGGGGGGCTAGCCCAACTCGCAAACTCGCACGTCGTGGCCAGAAACCCATTCGAGCAGCTACAGGATGTGGTCCCCGAACCACGACAAGCATTCGAGGATATCGTTACCCTAATCTTGAAATGTCTAAATCCGAATAGCCGACGGGTCCGAGTTCATCGTGGCGATGGTGGAATTGATGCGTTTTCCGGCACTCTGGGAACGAATGGAGAAGCTGACGTTTATCAGATTAAGTATTTTCCAAGACCATGGGGTGATTCCCAGAAGCAACAAATTCGAGAGGCCTATGGGACAGCCCGAAACAGCAACGATTACCAGCTCAAGAAATGGGTGCTCTGCGTCCCTGCCCGACTGCCGAAAGAAGACCTCAGGTGGCTGGATGAATGGAGGAGCCAGCAAGAGCGCTCTATCGAATTGTTGGACGGTGATGACCTCACGCTTCACCTCTCAGAGGATCGTTGTGCTGCTGCGCGAACCATGCTGCGTGAGTGGGGAGTGGCAGGTGTCGAAGCTGGAGGCCTCCAGCTAAGCGCGTGCGCTTTCATCCGCAAAGAAGCTCCCCAGTCTGGACTGACTGCCTCGCTTTACGTGCGCATCGAGAATCGTGGTGACAAGTCCGCACGCAACATCAAAGCAACGGTAATCCATGCCGAAACAAGGTGTTTGGCAGAACGAGAGCAACCGGACTGGCAAGCTGCCGGCAACGGGCAAATCAATCCACGAATCCTGCGCTACACCGGCATCCTCAACCCCGGAGACTGTTCAGTAATTATGGGCATTCTTATTTGCGAGCGGAGCACGATGCCATTTTCAATTGAGCTAAAACTGACAGCAGATGATGCCCCTCCGACTACATTGTTTTGCTGTCTTACGAGTGAGCAAATCGCGCTTGGAAAACCTGTCGAATTCGGAAGTGAATCGTTCGTTTCTGCGACCTCGATTGCAGAACCTTGGAGTGAACCGAAATTGGCTATCCCAACGTCACCTGTAGCCAAAGAACTTTTGGACATGATTTTAGCGCATCCACGTCCAGATGAACGCGGCCTTTCAGAATTCATCGAAAGCAGCCCCGTGAGCGCCCTTGAGGTCTGCTTTATTCCCGACACGACTGCTTGTGGCGGTGCTCGCTCCGTTAAGAAATCATTGCTGCGGACAGCAGTGGCGGAACTGGTTCAGTTGGGATGGCTCATGCCACCTGAAAGCAACGAGAAGGTGCGGATCTATGAATTGAACCCCAAGGCTGCGAAGGTGGGTTAAGCAACGCGGTTGCCGCCAGCCCATCCCCCGGCGCGCGGCATTTATGCCGCTTCAACGTGCGCCATCCCTTGGTGAAATCGGACACAACGATGTTCGGACGCTGAAGCGGCATGAATGCCGCGCGCCACGAGCAAAATCCCCTCGCACTTTCGCTGCCGCAGTGGCACAGGTATCAGGTCACGCAGCAACCCATTACCTCGCCATGAGCAAGCCCAAGAAACCCGCCGCCATCCCCGCCAGCATCCTCTGGTTTGAAATCCCCGCCGACAATCCTGCCCGTGCGCAGAAGTTTTACGGCTCGTTGTTCGGCTGGAAGATCAACGCCTTCCCCGGCATGCCCGACTACTGGCACATTGACACCGGCGGTCCCGACGCCTCCCCCGACGGCGGCATGATGACCCGCAAGCATCCCGGCCAGCCCATCACCAACTACGTCCGCGTGCCCTCGGTCACCCGGGGCATGGCGAAGGTCGTGAAACTCGGCGGTGCCATCTGCAAGGCCAAGACCGCCGTGCCGCAGATGGGCCACTTCGCCATTTGCACGGACACCGAGGGCAACACCTTCGCCCTCTGGGAAGTGAACCCCAAGGCGAAGTAAGGCTCTGCGGGGAGAAGCGTCGCGTCGAAGGCGCTCAACTGTTTGTCGAAACACCCCTCTCCCCCTGCCCTCTCCCCGCTCGTGCCTCGCAGGGCGAGGGGGTTCGATTCTCCCGCAATGTGCTGCACCCAATGACCAATGCGGCGAAGGCAACGATTTGCCTGTCAGCCTGCAAGTCTTCAAACTCCACCCGTGCCTGACTTCCTCCCCGCTCTCGACGCCGCCGCGCTGCCACCCGGCAAGGGCGAGACCGTGGAACTCGCGGGCCGGCGCATCGCCGTCTTCAACCTCGACGGCCAGTTCTATGCGCTGGATGACGATTGTCCGCATCGCGGCGGTCCGCTCGGGCCAGGCTGGCTGGATGCGGAGAAATGCACCGTCGCGTGTCCGCTGCATGGCTGGGAGTTCGACATCAAGACCGGCGCTTGCCTGACCGTCCCGGCGCGCCCCGTGCGCTCGCATCCCGTCCGCGTAGTGGACGGGAAGGTGGAGATCGCCGTGTAGCCGGAGCGCCGGTCTCCGACCCGGCGAGACCCGGCAAACCCATTGCCCGCGAAACACGCGAAAAGACGCGCATGAATCGGAGCCAGACACGCCTCGACGGATAACCTCGTCGAAATCGCTTTTCAGCCTGCCCAATCTTCTCTACACACCCGGCCATGATTCGCCTTTGCTGCTGGCTGGTGGTGTGCCTCGTCTCCTTGGTCATCCGCCTCGACGCGGCGGACGCGCCGTTCCCGGGCAAGTTGTCGCAATGGAACGGCTACGACCGCTACGACTTCCAGGTGGACGGAAAGAACGTGCTGGTGGTCACGCCCAAGCAGGCCGCACCCGGGAAGCCCTGGGTCTGGCACGGCGAGTTCTTCGGCCACAAACCCGCCCCGGACATCGCGCTGCTGGGCAAAGGATTTCACGTCGTTTACCTGAGCGTGCCGAACATGCTGGGCTGCCCGGATGCAGTGGGGCACTGGAACAAGCTTTACGCCGAACTGACGGGCAAACACGGCTTCGCCAAAAAGGCCGCGCTCGTGGGCCTGAGCCGGGGTGGCCTCTACTGCTACAACTGGGCCAGCGCCAACCCTGACAAGGTGGCCTGCCTCTACGGGGACGCCCCAGTCTGTGACTTCAAGAGCTGGCCCGGCGGCAAAGGCAAGGGCAAGGGCAGCAAGGGTGACTGGGCGCTCGTGCTGAAGGTGTTCAAGTTCGCCGATGAGGCAGAGGCGCTCGCCTACAAGGGCAACCCGGTGGACAGTCTCGCCCCGCTGGCGAAGGCGAAGGTGCCGCTGCTCCACGTCTTCGGGGACGCGGATGATGTGGTGCCGTGGGAGGAGAACACCGGGGTGATTGCGGACCGATACAAGGCGCTCGGCGGGGACATCACGCTGATTCGCAAACCCGGTGTGGGGCACCATCCGCATGGGCTTGATGACTCCACGCCCATTGTGGACTTCATCGCCAGGCACGCCGCCGTGAAGTGAACCCCGAGCCGCGAGCCTGTCCGGGTGAATCTTCCCGCATCAGCAACGTCAGGGATTCCATACGGGGTGCCCCGATACGAAGGCCGGGGATTTCACCGCTTGTTTGACAGGGATCAGCACTTATCTTTAGCGCCATGAGCGAGTCACGGGACAAGACCCTGAGCCCCGTCACGCCTCCCCCGCAGGAGGCTTCGCTTGCCCGTCTGAAGGAGTCGCTCGAAGCCACACACAAGAACGCCGCCTCCACCCTGTCCAGTTTCCTGGCGGAGCGCTTCACGCAGACCGCGCTGGAACAGGCGACCAGCCCAACGGCGCTGCCCGCCTCCGCCTACGAACTGGGCCGCATCCTCGCCAAGGGTGGCATGGGCGCCATCCTTTCGGCCCGGGACAACAGCATCCAGCGCACAGTCGCGATCAAGGTGATCCTCACGGGCGCGGACGCCTCGGACGAGCACATCCACCGGCTCATCACCGAGGCGCGCATCACGGGCCAGCTCGAACATCCAAACATCGTGCCGCTGCACGAACTCGGCGTGACGGGCGACGGCGTGGTCTATTACACAATGCGGCTGGTGGAGGGCGTCACTCTAAGCGAGGTGCTGGAAAAGATTCGCGTGGAGGACAAAGCGGCCATTGCCAAGTATCCGCTGCGCACGCTGCTGACGGTCTTCCAAAAAATCTGCGACGCCGTGGCCTTCGCCCATTCGCGCGGCGTGGTGCATCGCGACCTCAAGCCGGACAACATCATGCTGGGGGAGTTCGGCGAGGTGTTTGTGATGGACTGGGGGCTGGCCAAGCGCGTGCGGGGCGGCGGCGGCGTGCTGGAAACTGCGGTTCTGGAACGCAGCGACCTGGAAAACCTGACCGGCGACAGCTTCAAGACCCTCTCCGGCCAGGTGAAGGGCACCCCGCGATACATGGCGCCGGAACAGGCCGAGGGCCGCGTCGAGGACATTGACGAGCGCACGGACATCTATGCGCTGGGCGCGATCCTTTACACGATTCTCACGCTGCATCCCCCCGTCACCGGCGAGACCGTCAACGAGGTGCTCACGCGGGTGGCCTCCGGGTCCATCAACCCGCCGACCAGCTACAATCCGCGCAATACCCGCATCTCCCGGATCACCCGCCCCCTGCCGCCCGCGCAGGACATCACGCCGCCCGAACTGGCGCATTGTCCCGACCGGCGCATTCCCACCGCACTGTCCGCCGTGGCGATGAAGGCCCTCGCCCGCGACATGACCAAGCGCTACCAAAGCGTGGCGACCCTCCAGCAGGACATCGCCGCGTATCAGGGCGGTTTCGCCACGACGGCGGAAGGGGCCAGCGCCCTGCGCCTGCTGTTGCTGCTGGTGCAACGGCATCGCGCCGAGTTCACCCTGATCGTCATTTCACTGGGCTTGATGGTGGCGCTGGCGGTGCACTTCACTGGCAAGATCAGCCGCACGCTGACCGAGTTGAAGGAAACCGCGCCGACGTTCTACATTGAGGCGCGGACCTTGGTGGATGAATTCAAGTTCGCCAAGGCGCTGACCAAGGTGAACTACGCCATCTCCCTCCAGCCGGACGACCCCAAGTTCCACACGCTGAAGGGCAACATCCTGCAGTCCCTGCTCCAGCTCGCCGACGCGCGGGACGCCTACGCGCACGCCATCGAACTGGACCCCGAGGCCCTCTTCGCCGAACGCAACTTGAAGCTCTGCGAAAAACTGCTCAACGACAACGCGGGCCATGCCTCGCTCAAGCCCGAAAGCCTCACGGAACTGCGCGTCAACATGTCCCGCCAGCAGCGCAACGCCGAGGCCATCGCCATGTCCACCCGCGAGAGCAAGGGCCTCCAAGGCACGTTTGACTCATGGAAGGCAGTGGTGAACAAGATCGGCCTCACCGCCACGCTCAAACGCGAGGGCGGCGGCCTGTCCTTGCAGGTGCAGCAGCCGGACTTCAATGACCTGGCCCCATTTCGCGACGCACCGCTGACCAAGCTGAACATCGCGGACACCCAGGTGGACGACCTTGCCCCGCTCTCTGGCATACCGCTGGTCTCGCTCGACATCAACAACACGCGGGTGGCCGACCTCGCCGCGCTCCGGGGGATGCCGCTGACCCGCTTCGAGGCCGCGCGCACCCGGGCCACCAACTTCAACGCCCTGACTGGCATGAAGCTGGTCACCGTCAATCTCGCCCACACGCGCATCGCCAGCCTCGCCCCGCTGAAAGACGCCCCGCTCCGCTACCTGCAGCTCGAAGGCTGCACGAACGTCACCGACTTCTCCGCCCTGGCCGACTGCAAGCAACTGGAAGGCATCACCCTGCCCGTCGGCGCGAAAAATCTCGAAGCACTCCGTCCCCTGCCCCGCCTCATCCACATCGGCTACACCCTGCCGGAAGGCGGGTGGGACCAGGTCCCGCTGGCCGAGGATTTTTGGAAGATGCAGGAGACCCGCAATCCCAAGCCCCCGCCGCCGCCCGTCCCGTGAGGTTTCTCCGGAGAGCCAGCCCGCGAAACACGCGAAACAGGCGAAAGGGAAAACGCACCGAAGCGCCAGGCGCAAGCGGATCATTTGGGATAGGTGGAAACCCTCTTCTTTTCGCGGCTTTTCGCGTGTTTAGCGGGCTCCTCTCTCCGGCGGCTCAGGCCGGGCTCGCAGTGGCTTCCGGTTTCCGGGTCAGCCGCAGCCGCGCCACGCGCATTCCATCCATCGCTTCCACCCGGAGCGTATAGGCGACCAGCGGCACTTCATCCCCGATTCTCGGAAATCCACCCAGTCGGTGCGTCACGAAGCCGCTGGTGGTGGTGATCTCCTCCTCCGCCAGCTTCTCGCTCACCAGCTCTTCCAGCTCGTGGAGCGGCAGCGCGCCATCTACCTCCCAGTTGCCTTCGCCCGCCTTCAGCAGGAGTGGCTTCTCCTGGTCGAACTCGTCCTGAATCTGCCCGACCACTTCCTCGATGATGTTCTCCAACGTGATCAGCCCCACCGTGCCGCCATATTCGTCCACCACCACGGCCATGTGCAGCTTGCGTTCAATGAGCAATTGCAGCAGGCGCTCCAGCCGGGCCGTCGGCGGCACATAGATCAGCTTCCGCGCCACCGGGGCCAGGTCCGCGCCAGTGCGCGCCTTCAGGCGCATCGCGTAAAGATCCTTGATATGAATGACGCCCAGCGAGCGGTCCACGTTGCCGCCCTCGCACAACGGGAAGCGCGAGTAACGCGTCTTCTCCGCCACCTCCAGGCACGCGGCGATGCTCGCCTCGGTGTCGAACACTGTGATTTCCGTGCGCGGCCGCATCACCTCGCGGGCGATGCGGTGGCGGAGGTCGAGGGCGTTGAGGACGATTTCCCGGCCTAGCTTTGAGCCACCGGCGTGCCGCTGGTTCGCATCGAACATGAGGCGCAGCTCTTCTTCCGAGTGCGCCCCGTCGTGCTCGGAGGCCACCTGGATGCCGGCCTGCCGCAGCAGCCACAGCGCGCTGTGGTTCAGCACCCAAATAAAGGGAAATGCGACGACGTAAAACCAGCGCAGCGGATACGCCACCCACAGCGCGCCTTCGAGCGGCTTCTTGATGGCCAGTGATTTCGGAGCCTGCTCGCCGGCCACGATGTGCAGGAAGGTGATGACCGAAAACCCGACGGCGAAGGCAATGCCTCCACGCACCTTGTGCCATTCCTCGCCCGTCCAGCCGAGCCAGCCAAACACGGGCTTGAGCAGCGCCTCAAAGATCGGCTCGCCAATCCAGCCCAGCGCCAGGCTCGCCAGCGTGATGCCGAGCTGCGCCGCGCTAAGATAGGCATCGAGGTTGTGGAGGATGTGCAGGGCCATGCGCGCCCGACGGTTGCCCTGGGCCATCAGCGGCTGGAGCTGCGTGTCCCGCACCTTCACCAGCGCGAACTCCGCCGCAACGAAGAAACCGTTCAGCGCCACCAGCACCAGCACGGCCATCACCTTGAGCAGGAGGAACAGGATTTCGTCACCGCTCACAGGCTCACCTCCCCGAAGACCGCCTTCAAGATGTCCTCCAGGCTGACCACGCCGAGTTCACTCCGATCACGGGCCAGCACTATGCCGAGCCGCTGGCCGCTGCGCTGCATGGCCCGCAGGGCGTCCTCCAGCCGCATCTCCTCGTCGAGATAAAGCGCGGGCTGCAAGTAATCCGCCGCCAGTTTGCGCTCGTCCACCTCGGCCTGGAAAAGCAGCCGGCGCAGGCTCAGCACCCCGGCCACCCTCGCGCGACCCGTGCGGGACTCGCACACCGGCATGCGCGTGAACTGCCGCTGGCGGAACAGCGTCATCACGTTCTTCATCGGTGTCGAGACCTCGACGGTCACCACCTTTTCCCACGGCACGGCGATGCTGCGCACGGTGAGATTTTGCAGGTCCAGCACGCGATTGATCATCACGCGCTCCTCGCTGGTCATGCCCTGCGCGGACTCCTGCATGAGCCGGCGCAGTTCGTCGCGATTCGCGAACAGGTGGCCGGTGAAGACCCGCCCGCCGGTCCAGCGCAGCAAGCCGTCGCTCAAGGTCGTCGTCACACTCACCAGGGGTCGCAGAGTGAAGTGGATCAGCCGGAACAACGGTGCCACCAGCAGCGTGAGCCGGTTGGGATAACGGGTGAAAAGCATCTTGGGCAGCAGCTCGCACCAGACGTAGAACATCAACGCCATCACCAGCGCTGAGAGCGCAAACCAGACCGGCGAATCCTTGAACTGCCGTTGCAACGCAAAGACCACGAGTCCGCCGGCAGTGAAGTTGGCCAGCGTGTTGCCCACGAGAATCGTCCAGAGGAAGTTTTCCGGCTGTTCCAGCCAGCCGTGCAGATGGCGCGCCCGCGTGCCGCCCTTGCGCATGAGGTTACGGATGCGCAGCCGGTTCAGTGACAGCACTCCCGCCTCCATGCCTGAGAGCACAAAGGACACGATGAGGCACAGCCCCAGCACGCCGATGAACACCAGCCAGCCCATCACAGGCCTCCCTTCAGCCGGGAGCCGGTCAGTTCCACCAGCACCTCCCGCACGCGCCGCTCATCCGCCACATGCGCCGTGAGCCGCAGGTTGCCGAAAACCACGGACTCGCCCCGCTGTGGCACAACTTGTTTGAGCGCGACCAGCAAGCCGCCCATCGTGTCCACCCCGGGAAACTCGCCCAGGCCGGGATGTTCGCGTCGGAAATCCTCGACGCGCATGGTGCCATTCACCCGCCACTTCCCAGCCGTGATCTGCTCCATCACGAAGCCCGGAGCCTGCCCTTCGCCCCGGATTTCACCTACGATGGCCTCGATGATGTCCTCCATCGTGACCAGCCCGGCTGTGGCCCCGAACTCGTCCATGACAATGGCCAGCCCGCGCCGCTGCCGCTGGAGCGCGCTCAGAAGCTGCAGCAGGTTCATGCTCTCCGGCACAAAGGACGGGAACTCGATGGCATCCGCCAGATCGCCCTGCGGTTCCAGTAGCAGCGCCCGGCAGTTCAAGATGCCGACAATGGTGTCGGGCGACTCGTCGTAAAGCGGCAGCCGCGCATGGCCCAGCTTCCGGGCAGCCGCGACCATCTCCTCGACCGGCAGATCGTCCGAGAGGCTCGCCATCCGCGCCCGGGGACGCATCACGTCCTTGGCCGTGCGGCGATCAAGCTGGATGATCTGCAGGATGATCTCCTTCTCGGAAGCCGCCAGCGTGCCCTGCTGGAAGGCGAGCTCGATCAGCTCCTTGTAGTCCGACTCGGTGAGCGCGGGCTGGGGGACGATGGACTTGGGGATCACCACGCGCAGCAGCGCCTCGTTCATTCGCTGCGCCACCTGCCGCAACGGGCGGCTCAGCCAGACGAAGAAGATCATCGGCCGTGCGACGCGCAGCGCCCACACCTCGGGCATGCGCACCGCCAGCGTCTTGGGCACCACCTCGCAGCCCAGCAGGATGAGGAGGAACGTGCCGACCAGCGTGAGGCCGAGGTGCAGCCCTTTGACGTCCAGGCTCATCCACAGCGCGATGGCCACCAGTGCGGAGTTCGCCAGCGTGTTGCCCAGCACGATGGTGGCGAGCAGATCCTGAGGCTCGTTGAGCAGCGCCGCGACCGAACCGCCCAGCCCCGGCGAACGCTCCGCGAGCTGCCGTCCCCGCCATTTGCCGAGCGAGAACAGCGCGGTCTCGGCCAGCGCGAAGAAAAAGCTGGCCGCCGCAAACCCCAGCACTCCCAGCCAGGCAATGAACGGTGCCAATGACATCGGCGGCAGCATGACCGCGCGGAGGCCAAGGCAAAAGTCAGAAGTGCATCCCCCGGCGCGCGGCGTTTACGCCGCTTCAACGTGCGGTGTGCTTGGCGCGTTCGGATACGGCGTTGTGACCGGACGCGGAAGCGGATGAGGGACGCTCCGTGGATACTTTCAAGGGGCCCGGTGTAAGAGCAAGGGTCTGATGCCGCAGGACACCTTGGTTTCGCGCACGCTAGAGATGGGCGTGATGGCCACTGCCTCCGGCGGCGCGGAGCGTCTGGAGTGCGGCGTGTTTCACCGCCGCTTCAGGATGGGCGCATGGTGAGAACGGCGACCCCTGACACGGGAAAAAGCGGTGCTGAAAGACACCGCACTCCAATTGCTGGCGCGACTGCCACCGTCTCGGACTTCCGCGAACGGAGAACACTCAGGGTGGCATATTGAGATGCGCCCAAGGTGCCCCAGTCGCCGCCGTTCCACTTGCATTGAATGGAATTACTGCACAGGATGCCAAGCGTGGACGGGCTTACATTCTTCTCTGTTGTCGCCGCCCTGATGGATCTCTGGTGCTGGATGCTCGGCTGGTTGCTGGTGGGAGCGCTGGGGCAGGTCACCTTTCCAATGTTGTTGAAGCACGTCCGCCAGCCTTACCGGGCAGGCCTCATGACCATCATCGCGATGGCCATTTTCTGGTTGGCGGTGGTGTTCTGGCTTCGATCCGTCCAATACGCCACGACTGGCGTCATGACCATGCATATTTACATCGAACGAGCGTCTCCCACTGCGTGTTTGACACTCGGCGCTTTGGCCGCACTTATCGGTGCCATGCTGATCTTCGCAATCAGAAAATTGCACCGGCCAGTGGCCACAGCTCCCGCCTGCTAGCCGTTTTCATTCCACCACGCCATGAAACCCCCACTCCTCACCCTGACGTCCGGTGCGGGCGGCCCTTCATCCGCGCCGCTCCCGTGCCCTCTGTCCTTGGCGGCGGGCACATGCCAATCATGCTCGCACAAATAAAAACCATTTACGTCGTTCTGGGTGTGCTCGCCGTGATCGGCGTCGGCATGGGATTCCTCTCACTAAGCCGGCGGGGAAAGGTTCGCGGGCTTTGCGGCGAGGCCGAGTATGCCATTGAGCGAGGGCAGCAAGACGAGGCGCTCGAACTGCTCCTGACCGCCGAACAAAGCTGGGCGTTCAACTCGCACGACGGCAGCCGGGCGTCCCGCCTGGCTGATTTAGAGGATTACGTGCGGATACTCAGCCTCCTGTCCCGTTTGCCCTCCGGCAGCGCGGGCCCGTGCATTGCCCGTGCCGAAGCGCTGGCAGGCGAACTACACGCCCTGTTCTGCGACCGTGAGTGCTTTGGCATCGATGGCCGGAGCATGAAGAAGGATGCGGCGACGCAATGGGTGGGGATGTCAGGGCGTTTCGAGGCGATGCGAGCGGAACTGAGAAGGAGCTATGAGCCGGCAATGCCCGCAGCCACCGCTGACTCCACACCACACTTTGAAATCGAGCATCCCGGCCTGAGCGACCACGGGCCGTGCGAATGCTGCGGTTCGATGAGCCGCCTCGCAACTGGATTGATTCGCCGCCATCGTGAACCATACGCAGGGTTTCAGGTGCATTGGACGCCTGGCCAGCTTGAGAAACACGGTGCGAGTGTTTACGTCATCCTCGGACGCTGGGGCGAAGGCACGACCGCTGCCGACCGGTTTGCCGTGGCCGTGCGCTATCGCGACGACGCGGAGACGACCGGATTCATGGTCATGGATGCAGACCAGACCAGCATTGCCACGCATCCGCTCGTTGGCCGGACGTTGCGTCGGGACGAAGTCGTGGGCACGCCGCTTGCCCAAGAGGTGTTCGACCTCATTGATTTCCTCTGGCTGCACGATGAACGGATTGCAGAAGTTTCACTTGGACGTGCACATCAGTAGCAATCGCGCTTCTCTGCCTGATGCGGGGCGGCCCTTCGTCCGCGCCCTCCCCACGCCACTGTCCCGGACGGCGGCAGTCGTGCCAATTCATTGACAAGCCGCTGGAAACGCGGAGCCTGAAGTGAGTCATGGGCTGGACGTTCTTCATCATCATTTGCGTGGCTCTGGCTGGCTGGGGCCTCGCCAAGTTTTTGAAGGGCGCGAGGCGGATACGCGCCATCGGCGAGGAAGTGCAAAGGGAAATGGACGCGCGGCTGAACCTAAGCGCGGCTGAAGCCGAGGCCAGGGTTTGGCCACTGCTGGAGGAAAAGGCGCTCACGCAGAAGTGGACGGCACCTCCCTCCGCAGACGTCGAAAGCCACCTTGCCCGGCTCGACCCGGCGCTGGCCAGTCTGCTGCGGAAGCACCGGAAGCTTTGCTTTCGGGATTCCTTCACGGAAATCAGTGCGGAGTTGCTGCTGTCCTCCGACGCGCCTGAAGGCCTCTGGCTGGTAGGCGTCTGTCCCAACGACCAATGCCAGTTGGGGGTCAAGGCCCACTCACCGACAATTCACGACATCGCCGAAGGTCGGAGCCGGGATACTTTTCCGAGCATCTTCCACTACCTGCTGGTGGTGGAACTGGACCGAGGAAACGCCGTTCCCGCGCCCCCGTCCTGGCCAGGCAATTTGAAATCACTTTAACCCTATGCCACCGGAAGACATCAGGAAGCTCGAAGCCAAGCTCGGCGTGCAACTGCCCGAAGCTTATCGCAACCTTTTGCTCAAGCCGCCGTTTGACGAGGACTCAGTCACCTACGAGTTTCTCGCGCTGCAAGATGTTGACCTGCTGATTGAGGACAACCTGATGCTGCGGGAGCAGGCCCAGCGCTACGCCTGCCTCCAGCCTCGCACAGATTATCTGTGCATCGGCTCGGATTTGTCCGAGTCGCTGTTTGTCATGCATTTGGCGAAGCCGGGGAATCCAGTTCTGGAAGTGGACATCCACGAAACCGAGAGAATCGTGAAGACGTATCCAAGTCTGGCCGACTTCGTCACGGCGAATCGCGAGAGCGACGCCGAAGCCAAGCAGGATGATGAGCGGGCCAGCACCGCCACGAACTGGCCTGCGATACTCGTCGGCGCGCTGTTCATTCTCGGCTGGGTCATATACATCGCCTACAGGGTCAAGCAGGTAAAATGAACCGGACATCGCACAATTGGGGCTTCGGCAGGGCAGCCGTTCGGCGGCGGCGTTCCTGCGCCCCCGGCCCGAGCGGCGGACGCCTGAGGGGCGTATCAATAACATGAGGATGACCATCCAATCGCGCTGCTGGCTGATAGCAACGGCGACGATCTTCGCTGTCCTGCTGATCTCCCATTTCCAACAGGCAGGAGCGGGGCGCGTTTCAATGCCCATCCAGGCACTCGGCCCAACGGGCGAGATGTGGTATCGGCCAGACCCTCAGCCGATTTGGAGCTTTGCCATCACGAACACTGGCAAGCATGACGTGAATTGGGCGGCGGGGATTTCGGTAAAGGACGGAGCGGACAAGGGGTATGCCTACGCGGGAGGATTCATTGACTGGCCGGAAGGCATCCTAGCTCCCGGCCAGGGGCTGCACACCAGCATGATTGTCCCGGCCAGGAGCGGCAGCGTGTGGAGCGCCGGGGTGACTTGCTGGCGGGCCAACACCGGAGGGTCGTTCAAGACTTTCAGCGATGAGTGGCATCAAACAAGTCGGTAGAATCGAACTGGTAAATGCACCCGTTCCTGGGAGGACGTGGCCGAGGAGCGGAACCAGTTTTAACAATTCCGGTGTAGCCACGGCATCGGCGGCAGGATAAAACGCCAGCGCTCTCCTGAACCACCCTGGTTGGGCGGGCCGACACAAACACTCACCAGCCTAGCGCGCATGGCGGACTCTACTGGCAAACGCGAATACTTCGTGGGCGTGGACTTGGGCGGCACCAAGATTCTCGCCGGCGTCTTCACCCCGCAGCTCAAATGCCTGGGCAAGGTCAAGATGAGCACCAAGCCCGAGCGCGG
>CAZOCL010000121.1:0-16627 GCA_964578245.1 uncultured Klebsiella sp.
GCGCACGGGGCACACGATCCTCGAGCGCTACGGCATGAGCGAGACCGGCATGCTCACCTCGAACCCATATCACGAGCGCGAAGGCCGGCGCTACGGCGGCACGGTGGGCCGGCCCTTGCCCGGCCTGTCCCTGCGCATTACGGGCGAGGACGGCCAGCCCTGCAAACCGGGCGAGATCGGCATGATCGAGGTGAAGGGGCCGAGTGTCTTCAAGGGCTACTGGCAGATGCCGGAGAAGACCAAGGAGGAGTTCACGGCGGACGGCTGGTTCCGCACCGGCGACCTGGGCCGCTTAGGCGGCGAGGCGGCGGGCGAGACCGTGCCGGATGATTACGTCTCCATTGTGGGCCGGTGCAAGGACCTCATCATCTCGGGTGGCTTCAACGTGTATCCCAAGGAGATCGAGGGTTTCATTGATGACATTCCCGGTGTGGAAGAGAGCGCCGTCGTCGGCGTGCCCCATCCCGATTTCGGCGAGGTGGGGGTCGCGGTCGTGGTGCCCAAGGCGGGCGCGACCCTGGATGCCGCGCAGCTTCAGGCGTTCCTCAAGACCAAGATCGCGAACTTCAAGGTGCCCAAGAAGGTCGTGATCGTGAAGGAACTGCCGCGCAACACCATGGGCAAGGTGCAGAAGAACGTGTTGCGAGACGAGCATCGCCAGACGTTTGCATGAGCGGGGAGCGCCGGCTTCCCAGCCGGCTTGGCGCTTTGGAAAACGGGATGGTGCGCACTGGTCGAATCCCGTGGACTACCAGCCGCGTTCTCCCTCCCTATGAACCGAAGAGGGTCAGCAAGATGAGGTCAGAAAAATACAGAGAGGATTGATTGGAAATTTTTCCGACTCCATTTTTCTGACCTGAGCTCTTGTTTGAAATTTGTTGGACCGTGCGGCAGCAAGTGGCCCGTGTGCACCACGAGCCGCGGTCGCTGGTATGGAGTCCCGCCTTTAGGCGGCAGGGCGTCCGACCATCCGCTGACATTCTGCGCAGCGTCTGGATCGCAGATGCGTTCTACCGGCTGAAGCCGGGACTCCGTGCGTGGTTCATGGCACAACCGCGAAGCCAGGCATCCTGTCCCGTTCGGCCCGGAGTGTGAAGGACACTTCACGGACTGGCAGGCGCGGCCAGCCATTCCAAGTTGAAGCGCGCGAGGCGCAGGGTCTGGTAGGCGTTCTTCTCGCCGGCTTCATAGAGGCAGAGGATCGTGCCGTCGGGCAGGCGGGCCAGGCTGGAATAGGCGGAGGGGCCTTCGTGCAGGCGCTTCGCCACGGGCCAAGTCTTCCCGTCGTCCACGCTCTCGCGGACGGTCATCCGCGCCCGTGCGCCGCTGGGCTTGCCATCCTTGGGCTCCGGCGGGAAGGGATTGCTGAAGAGCAGGCGTCCGGGGCTTTGCGAATTCAGGAAAGCGTAGCGCAGCAGGCTCCCTTCACACTTGGGACACGGGAGTTGAGCCTCGGGCGAAATCGCCGTCCACGTTGCGCCGCCGTCGGTGCTGGTGGCGATGCCGCGCAGGCCCTGCCAGCCGCCCTGCATGCGGGTGTTCACGAGCAGCGATCCGTCCTCGCGCTCGATGACCTGGCACTCGTTGCCGCCGGCCTGGATGGGCGTGCTGATCTGCCAGGTCTGCCCGCCATCGTCGCTGAACATCATGTGCGAATTCCATTCGAGCTGCTTGCCGGCGAGCGTGCGCTTGTGATCGGACGGAATGACGAGCCGGCCCTTGTGCGCGCCGCGGGTGAGTTGGATGCCGATGCCCGGTCCGGTGGCGACCCAGTCCCAGTCCGGCTTCATGGTGGTGGAACTGACGTTGCGCGGCGCGGACCAAGTCTGGCCGTCATCCGTGCTGGAGGTGAGGAGCACCGCTTTGTTGTCGCGCGTGAAGGGCAGCCAGAGGGTGCCCGTCTTCGCGTCCACCACCGGGCACGGGTTGCCGATAGTGATCTTGGCGTCGCCGCCTTCCTCGTAGGCGATGGCGTGCGGCGACCAGGTGCGCCCGCCATCGGTGCTTCGCTTCACGATGAGGTCCACGTCGCCGTGATCGCCGGAGCCGCTCTTGCGGCCCTCGCAGAACGCAAGCACGGTGCCCTTCGCGGTGACGAGCAACGAGGGGATGCGGTAGGTGTGGTAGCCGTCCTGGCCGGCAGTCCAGAGGGCGGTTTGTTCGAGCGAGGCAGGCGCGGCAAAGGCCGTGCCCGCCAGCCCAACGGCAACAAGGGCCAGGCAGCAACGGGTGAAGGGAGACAAGTTCATGACGTGGTTAACGGACGGTGGGTTTGGCCGGCGTATTGGCGGCGGGGAATAGCTGGTTCGGTTCGGCCCAGAAGATCTTGGCGAGCCGCACGCGGTTCGGCTCGTGGCTGCGCTCCTTGGGGAAGGCCATCTCCGTGCTGACCACCCAGGTCTCATTCGCACTGACATCCACCGGCGCGAAGCCGCCGCCGAGGTCGAGACCCGTCTCCGGCAGGAGCACCTGCTCGGTGGCGCGCAGCACGTGAAGGCGGTCCGCCTCCACGCGCGCGATGAAGATGGGCGCGCGATGGCGGAAGACATGGTCGTTGTTCGCGCCGCGTCGCGTGTAGATGAGCCAGAGCCCGCCGCTGTGGACGATCCAGTGCTGCTGCGTGTTGTAGCTGCCCAGCGGCTGGCCGTCGTCGAAGGCCCACTCGATGGGCGGCTCGAAGTGGATGCCACCCTTGCCGCGCGCTACATAGCCAGTCTCCTCCGCGCGCATCGTGAGGAAGTAACGGCCTTGGAAGCCGCAGACCGACGGCTCATAGAGGCCGCGGGGCTTCGGCACGTTGAACTCCGAACCGTGCTCCCGATAGGTCAGCGTCCCGCCATCGAAAGCGCAGCGCGCGACGATGGTAGTGTAAACGCGGGACTTCGGGTCCTTGCGATAGCGGATGGGCAGGAGGACGTCGCCGTTCGGCAGGTCCCAGCGCTGATTGCAGCCGGCGTTGGGCTCGAGGATGGTTTTGCCCTCGTGATCTTTTTCCGGCAGGGCCAGCAGTTTAAGCCCGCTCCACTGATTGTTTGTGGGGTTGAACACCGCGTAGGACACGCGCTCGAAGCCGCGGTTCTCCTTCACCCCGCCGTCGAAGCCGAAGGTCTTGCCGGTGGCGAGCACCACGCGGGTGGCGGCGTGCCACTGCGGGCAGATGTCGCCCATGACGAAGTCGTGGCCTTCGGGCATCCGCTGGCGGGCCAGGCTCGGAATGGGCGCGGGCCGGCTCCAGGATTTCGCTCCGTCGGTGGTCTCGGTGACGAACACGTCGCGATAACCGTGCGCGCCCACCTTCTCAATTTGCTGCGTGGTCAGGAGCACCCGCGCGGGAGTGCCGGGAATCAGCGCGGCCCGGGACTGCGCCCAATGCAGCTCCGGCGGGCTGGTGAGCACGACGCCGTGCTCCAGGCGAAAGGCGGAGGCCGCGGCGCACAGGCCCGCGGGCACGCACAGCAAGGCAAGCAAAAGACAGCGTGAATTCATGGCAGCAACTTGGCGGCGAACCTGCCGGTCGGAACGCGCTCCGCGCAGGTTCACGGCCGCCAGGTCTTGCTCCAGAGGATATACGTCTCGTGGATCGCGCGCCGCTCGCGCGGGGTCCACTCGCTGGTGCGTTCATTGAGCGTCTTGTATTCGCCAAACCGGGGGTCGCGCTCGACGGCGAGCTGATAATTCTCCAGCGCGCGCCGCTGGTCCCCGAGGCCCCAGTAGCCGAGCACGAGCGAGTAGTAGTCGTAGTGGGCCTTGTGGTCGCTGAGCTTCGCGGAGGCCTCGAACTCGCGCACCGCGTCGGCGTAGTCGCCCATGTTGAAGTAGGCCCAGCCCACGCGGTTGTGCATCGGCGCGTTGTCCTTGAGCGCCACGGTGCGTCGCAGGTCCGCGCGGGCCTCGGCCTTCCGGCCGAGCAGCGCGAGCGTGTAGCCGCGGTTGGAAAACGCCTGCGCGTTCTCCGGGTTGGCCTTGATCTGCTGGTTCAGGATCTCCAGCTTCGGAGTGGTCTGCACCGGTGCCGGCCGCGGGTGCGCGCATCCGGCGCAAAGCCCGGCCAGCAGCAGGCCAAGCCAGCCGCAACGCAGTGTGTTCATGCCGGCACTCTACCGGGGGAGCCCCGAGCCGTGAAGCGGTATTGCACCAAGCCCGTGCCGGCGGCTTGTAGCCGCCGACCGTGGGCCACAGCAGGACGAACCGGCTTTAGGTTTCCCACCCGCAACGCGGCGGCTCAGTCCTTCCTGAGCCTGCTCTCCCCTCTATTACTTAGCCGGGACAAAGCCCGCCGCCTGCAGCGCCTGAAACCACGCCATCGCCATCTTCACCATGCCCATGCGGTTCGGGTGGACGCCGTCAGGCAGCAGATCATCGGCACTCACCGCCCGGTGCATCTCCACCAGCGTGATGCGGTGGCCGGCGGCGGCCTGGGCCGCGACCACGGCGGGCAGGCTCGCGTTGTAAGGTTCCACCTGTTCCCAGCCCGCGCGCGGGGCGCGCTGCGGCAGAATGGTGGCCACGAAGAGATGTGCGCGCGCGCTGGCGTTGATGGTGCGGATGAGTTCGTCGCGGGCACGGACATTGAAGCCGTTCGCGCCGGAGAGCAGGAGCACCACGTCCGGCTCGTGCTGCTTGAGCACCGCCACGATGCCAGGCACGACAATCTCCTTCACGCCGAGCGTTTCGAGCACATCGCGCGGCGTGGGCACCTTGCCGCCGGAAAGGATCGACTGGTTGCTGAAGCCGGCGAGGCCGTGATGGTCGGGATCGAAGGCGGCGTCCACCTTCCCCTCCCGGCCGAAGCTGTGGTAGCGCAGTGCGCCGACGAAATCATAGCTCCGGCCAGCCGCGCGGAGCTTGTCCTGAAGCAGTTTGCGCCAGCCCCCGCCGTCCGGATTCGGCAGGCCGATCACCTCGCCCTTGAACGGGCCATCCTCATGCCGCGCAATATACGAGCCGCGCGTGATGGAGTCGCCCACAGGCAGGATGCGCAACGGGCGCGACGCGTCGGTTTGTGCAAATGCGCTGCAGACCAGCACCCACCAGACCACGAGAATGTTGGCGTGTAGTTTCATCGCTTACTTGCCCAAGGCGGACTGGATTTCCTTCGCGTAGGGATGGTTCGGGTTCATGTCCAGGACCTGTTTCACATGCAGATGGGCGGTGGTGAAGTCGTCCTCCAGCGCAGCGCATATCGCGGACAGGAGCACCAGATCGATCATGGTGTAGCGCGTCTGGTCGTCGTCCTTGCTCTTCCTGGCAAAGTCCTCGCGCCGCTCGATCCCCTGCCGCAGCAACCGGCCCGCCTCGGCGAGCGCATCGGCATCGCCAGAGCGGCGCAGCAGCAACGCCGCCTGCGTCAGGCGGGCGATGAAATCGTCCGGGGAACGCTGCAAAGCCAGCTTCACCTGCCCGGCGGCCTGTTCCATTCGCTTGAGACGGAACAGCGTCTTGGCCAGGGCGATGCGGTTGCGTGCCGTATCGCGTTGCCGGACGCGCGCTTCGCAAACGCGGAGCAGATCCTCGTCCTTGCCCTCGCTGGCCGCCAGCCCCGCCAGCACATCCCACGCCTGTTCACGGGCGGGATCAAGCGCCACCGCACGCTGACAGCAGGCCGAGGCCCGGACCGTGTCCCCCTGCACCCAGACGTGAAACAGGCCAAGGAGTTCCAACGCCCCGGCCGCATCGCGCGGCCGCTCGCTTTCGGCGATCCGCTCCAGCCGGGCCAGGCCATGGCCGACCGACTGCCGCGCCGAATCGGACAAGATGTTCCATAGGGGGCCCTGCCGGGCCATGTCCGGCTGGAGGGCCGCATGAAGGCCGAGTTCAAACAACAGGGCTGTGGCATTGATCCGATAGCTTTGCGGGGCGAGCCGCGCCGCCTGCTTGAAATCGGGCAGCGCATCCGGGGAATACATGCCCCGGACGATATTGGGCGGCTCGCCTTCGCCGCGCACCCACGCGATGCAGTTCTCGATGAAGCGGGCGAGGCCGGTGTTCAAGCCGCGGCGCAGGAACACCTCGGGTTCCTCGGGTGCCAGCTCGACCGCGCGGTCAAAGGCCGCCTTGCTTTCACGCAACCATTCCTGCGAGCGCCGGATCTGCTCCGGCGTGGGCTTGTGGCTGGCCAGATGGGCGGCCAGTTGCTCGACTCCGACAACCCGCCGGTGCAGCTCCTGAACAAGCCATGCCGACGCCTGGTCGCCGGCATAAGCCGCCAGCCCGAACCAGCATTTCCACTCTTTCGGTGCCAGGCGGACCGCCTCGCGGAACCGGCTCTCCGCCTCCTCTGCCTTGTCCGTCTCCGCCAGCGCCTCGGCCAGGGAGGTCAGCAATGGGCCGTTGGCCGGCTGCGCCTCAAGGCGTGCCCGATACAATGCGACCGCCTGAGTAAAGGCCGCCATCGCGGCCGTGGGTTCTCCCGCCTCACGCAGGAGCTTGCCAAGCTGGAACTGAAGCGCGCCGTCGCTTGGGGCCGCCACCAACTGCTTGCGCAACGCCGCGATCTCCGCCGGGAAATCACGCGCATCGGTAATCAGCTTGAACCCGCGCATGGAGTCGAATCCGAAGCCTGCCTGCATGTTCAGCGTCGGCAGGCGGACGAGCGTGCGCAGCTTCTCCTTGCCCGTTTCCGGCGCGGCACCGTGGGCGGACCACGCCAGGAGCAGGAAAGCGAGGAGCAGGCGGCAGGGCGCGTCCATCGGCTTCATGGGCTTGTTGCTACCAAGAACGGCGGGGCATTCCAAGCGGAGAGGCGCAAAGTCGGCGCGCGACGTTTACGTCGCTTCAACGTCCGAACGCTGCTCGACCAACGAGCACCAAAGCCTCCACCCGGTGAAGCGGCATGAATGCCGCGCGCCATAGGCTGGGCCGCGTCGCGAGTGAGCGCCGGTGACCACGCGGCGTTTTACCGGCTGAAGCCGGGACTCCGAACGGGGAGGCGGACCAGCGGCACCACCGATGGCGTTTAGTTCGCAGTGGAAATTTTTTGCCACTGGCACCGCGCGTCCGGCAGAGTCGTGCGGATGAGTTTCACCGAGTTGACGGAAGCCTTCTTCACGAAGTCGGCGGGCTGGGAGGCGGTCAAGACCGCCCGGTCCTTGCTGGCGGGCGGGAAGGTCATTTCCTCGAACTGGACGCCGCCCCTGCTCAAGGGCGTCGTGCAGGAAGGCCCGTCCTCGTTTCGCGCGGGTCTGGTCATCAAGGGGCCGGTGGACATTGATAATCTCTGCCCCTGCCGCGCTTCCCGCGAGGCTGGCCTCATCTGCGCGCATTCGGTCGCCGTGGGCCTGCATCATATCCTGAGCACCAGGCCCGCTCCACGCGGCAGTGACACCGCCACGCCGCTGCCCGCGCGGCTCGGAACCGTGCGGCCCGTCGCGCGCGAGCCGGAGCCGCAGCCGGGACCGAAGCTCAAGCGGGCGGCCAACGGCGAGCGCCTCGAAATCTCCGTCATCCTGCCACCGACCTTCGCGGCGGGCATTGAGCGCGGCAAGGTGATGGTGACATTCGAGGGCAAATGGGCCCGGGGCCGCGCTCCGCTCAGCGCACTGCCGATGAACCAGCCGTTCGCCCTTTCGCCCGAGGACACGCGCCTGCTCGACAAGGCCGAGGAACTCGCCGGCAACGAAACGCCCGGCGGCCTGATGCTCACGCTCGTCGAGCTGACGCAGTTGCTCGACGCACTCGGTGGGCATCCGCGTGTGGCGCTCGGTCGCGGACAGCCGCTCATTATCGGGGCGACCTCCTGGCGCGTGCCAGTGGAGGTGACGCTCGAAACCTCCGGCGAGATTCGCATGAACCTGCCGCCCAATCTCCGCGCGCCGACGCTGATTGCCGGCGAGTCGCTCTGGGCGTTTCGTGGTGATTCGCTGGAGCCGGTGGGCCTGCCGAAGCAGTGGCGCGAGCTGTTCCGCGCACCGATGAAGCTGCCGCGCGCCCGCGTGCCGCTTTTCCTCAGCCAGGAGCTGGTCGTGCTCGAAGCGGAGAGCGAGGTGGACGCGAATTTCACCATTGATGAGTTCACGCTGGAGCCGCAGTCACCGCGCTTCATCCTCGCGCTCAATGGCGGGCTCGCGCAGGTGCAGGCGCAGCTCCAGTGCGCCTACGGCCCGCGCATCATGACGGTGGGCGTCACCTCGAAGGACGAGTCGCTCTGGCTGCCCGACCCGAAATGCACCACGCGCTACTCCACGCGCGACTTCGGCGCGGAGGTCGCGGCGGGCGAACGGATGCGGCGCGCGGGCTTCAACGGCCCGGACCCGCAGGGCCGCTGGAATCTCCACGGCGAGAGCAACGTCGTGCGCTTCTTCGCGAAGGACTACCCGCGCTGGCAGAAGGAGTGGGACGTCTCGCTGGAGGAACGTCTCCAGCACAGCACGACCAAGAACTTCGAGCGGCTCGAACCGCGCTTCGAGATCCGGCCCTCGGGCGAGCGGTGGTTCGATGTCGAGATGTCCCTCGCCTCGGCGGACGGAGAGAAGTTTTCCGCCGCCGACATCCAACGGCTCATCCTTTCGGGCAATGGCACCACGCGGCTGAAGAACGGCCGTATCGCGCTCATTGACACGGGTGCACTGGAGGAATTCAACGAGGTGCTGCGCGACTGCGCGCCGCAGCAGCACGCGAAGGGCTACCGCTTCAGCGACGTGCAGGCGGGCTTTCTCGACGCCACACTGCGGCAGCAACCCGGCTGGCAGGTGCAGGCGGCCGCCGGCTGGCGCGAGCGCGCGGCCCGGCAGAGCGGCCAGACGAAGCTGGCCTGCCCGCCGCTCGGCCATCTCGAAGACGTGTTGCGCCCGTATCAAAAGCAGGGCGTGGCGTGGCTGGGGTTCCTCCGCGAGAACAAGTTCGGCGGGATCCTGGCCGACGAAATGGGTCTCGGCAAAACCCTCCAGACGCTCGCGTTCCTCCACTCCTGCCATACTAATCGCAAGCTCTCCGGCCCGGTCTTGATCGTGTGCCCCACATCCCTCGTCTTCAACTGGCTCGCGGAGGCGAAGAAGTTCACGCCCACGCTCAAGGTCATTGCGCTGCACGGCACGGGGCGGCACTCGCACTTCGAGGACATTGCGAAGAGCGACCTCGTCATCACCAGCTACGCGCTCATCCGGCGCGACGCGGAGAAGTATCGTGAGTTTGAGTTCGACACGCTCGTGCTCGACGAGGCGCAGCACATCAAGAACCGCCAGACCCAGAATTCGCAGGCCGTGAAGGCCGTGAAGGCCAGCTACCGCGTCGTGCTCACCGGCACGCCGATGGAGAACTCGGTGCTCGATCTCTGGAGCATCTTCGACTTCCTCATGCCGGGCTACCTTGGCTCGGCCACGGACTTCAAGGAGCGCTACGAGCAGCCCATCACGCGGGACAAGGACGAGGCCGTGCAGGCGCGGCTCGGCCGGCGATTGCGCCCCTTCATTCTGCGCCGCCTCAAGACCGAAGTGGCGAAGGATCTGCCCGCGAAGCTCGAACAGGTTTCCTACTGCGAACTCACGGACGACCAGGCGGAGATT
Organism: uncultured Klebsiella sp.; assembly: GCA_964578245.1. GTDB lineage: Bacteria > Verrucomicrobiota > Verrucomicrobiia > Limisphaerales > SXTU01 > SXTU01. The sequence goes on from CAZOCL010000121.1 coordinate 9,501, forward strand.
TACAAGCAGGTGCTCGCCGTGAGCCGCAAGGAAGTCATGGACGCCGTCGGTGCGCAGGGCGTGGCGAAGAGCAAGATGGTGGTGCTCAACGCGCTGCTGCGCCTGCGCCAGATCTGCTGCGACCTGCGGCTGCTCAAGATGGAGAACGCCGAGTTCACCGACGACAGCTCCGGCAAGCTCGCGATGTTCGGCGAACTGCTCGAGGAAGCCATGGATGGCGGCCACCGCGTGCTGGTCTTCAGCCAGTTCACCACCATGCTCGCGCTGCTGAAGGACAAGCTCACGGCGGAGAAGATCGAGTATTGCTACCTCGACGGCTCGACGACGAACCGCGGCGCAGTGGTGGAGAAATTCCAGGGCAACGCGAAGATTCCCGTCTTCCTCATCAGCCTCAAAGCCGGCGGCGTGGGACTTACGCTTACGGGTGCGGACACGGTGGTTCACTTCGACCCATGGTGGAACCCGGCGGTGGAGGACCAGGCCACCGACCGCGCGCACCGCATCGGGCAGACACGGGTGGTGACGAGCTACAAGCTCATCGCGCGCGGCACGGTGGAGGAGAAGATCCTGTCACTCCAGCAGAAGAAACGCGCGATCATCAAGGCCACCCTCGGCGGCGAGGAGACGCTCGCGGACAACCTGACGTGGGAGGAGATCCAGGGGTTGTTTGAGTGAGCGGCACGCGCAGCGCGATTGGCACCGGAGATCCGCGACAGAGTGTTCAGCCCTTGGGCTTTGCCTTTTTGGTTTTGACCAACTTCAAGTGCTGCTCGTTTAGTTTGCAGAGGCCCAAATCCGCCAACACCGCCTGGACGTAATGAAACTGCTCGATCGTCTCGAACTGGAGGAAAGTCGAAATGATTGCGCGTTGCCCGTAGTAGAGAAGAATTCGTGAGTCTGTGGCGACTTCCTGTCCGCCGATGCGCCACTTGGTAGCCACAACACATTGCAGCAGAAAGGTCTGACCAAACACACCGGACACTAAGGCGGCGTCGCCAAGCAGTTCATTAAGGCACTGATCACACTGCTGAAAAGTCAATGAATGGAAGTTCCCATTTAAGGCTGCTACGCCAAGTAGTCGCTCAAACCGCTGGACGATCTCAGCAGATGAACCACGGAAAGTGAGGCTGCCACCCCCGTCTTTGTATTCGGCGACAGCGGTCGCTAGGAACTTGCCGAACAGCTCTCGCTCGAGTCGGGCATCCATCTTCCCAAGTGAGTGACCCCAGATGGAGGATTTTGGTGGTTGGTAGTAATACATAGCGTTAGTGCCAAACAGACGGTTAAGTGGAACTCGCTTGAAACTTCTTCTTCCTATTCGTAGGTGAGTTCACGCTCTTGATTCTCCACTTCCGACCCCATCTGTCAAAGCGACGGCGTGGCTACCGAAACTCCGCCACATCCAGACCGCTGCCTTCAACGATGCTCTTGAGGGTGCCAATAGGAATGGGCTTGTTCCCATGTATCGCCACTAGAGCAGGAGCGGGACGCCGGCCTTCTTGGCGGCGGGCACCAGCAGCGGATCGCGCGTAGCGAGGGGAATGCCCTTACGCATGGCCAGTTCCAAGTAAGCCGGTTGGGGTCGCCCACGCTCCACACCGCTCAACTGATCACGGCCACCTTGAAGGTGTTGGGCCCGATGCGGATCGTCTGGTCGGTCATCATCGGCACGAGCTCGCCGGGGTGGAGCACGGACCGGTTGACTTGCAGCGCCTCGTTGGCGGCGATGGACTCGAGCCAGAAGCAGCCGCGGAAGTGGTGGAACCGGCCCTGGACCGGCGCAAGGGTCTCGAACGGCAGGTGAACTGGATTGGCCTCATCCGTCCCGAAGGTCGCGTCCGTCAGCACCCAGTAGCTCTCGCGGAACGGCGGCGGGCAGACCGTGGGCCGCAGCGTGATCGCACCGCGCACGGGCACCTCGACGGGCTGCGGCAGGCCGGGCAGGGACTTGAGGTTCTTGACGGCCGGCTCGCCGTTGAGGGCCGACGGATGAATCTTCAGGTCGAGCACGTAGTCCGCGCCAATGCGGAGCTGGCCCGGGCCCTTGATGGGCATCCAGTCGTTGCTGGCCAGCGGGATGCCGTCGTAGAACGAGCCGTTCTTGCTGCGGTTGTCGCGCGCGCCGGTGAGGCCGGCGTCCAGCCAGCCGAGGACGACATGCACGCGGCTGATCTGCCGGGTCTTCTCGTCGTTCTCCGGGCTGCGCGGCCAGAACCACGCCACCCAGTCGGACTCGTTCTCGCGGTTGCCGTCGGGGGCCGTGTGGTTCTTGCCCACCTTGAACTCCGGGCCGGACACCAGCCACAACTGGCGCACCCCCTCGCGCTCCGGCACGAGCGAGAGGCGGTGGCCGAACTGCGGGAGCTTGAGGAAGAGGTTCGGGATGCGCAGCTCGGACTTGTCCGCCGCAGTGGCCGCGCGGGGCGCGGGCGCATCCGCCGTGACGCGCTGGCACTTCTCGGTGTCCGGCGGCGGTGCGAACTCCACATGGTCAATTTCACCGACTTCGCAGATGCTGATCGGCCGGGGCACGCCCTTGAGCTGGTATTGGCCGTGGTTGACCCAGGCGATTTCGCCGAGCCCGGCAATGGCCTCGTCGCCGATCATCATCTTGGCGTTCTCGAAGGCCACACCACTCATCAGGGTGCGCCCGCCATCGGCCAGCGACTGGATGCGCGCGGCCAGGTCCACATGGCTGCCGAAGACCTTGGTGTTCTCCTGGCCGCCCTTGCGCGTGTCATGCAGGGCGATCTCACCGATATGGATGCCCACGCGGTCGAGCACCTTGGCCTTCAACTCCTCGGTCAACTGCCGGTTCTGGAGGTGGAGCTGGAGCGCGAAGTGGGTGGCCTCGGTGGTGTTGCTGAAGAGCAGCAGGAACTGGTCGCCCGCCGTCTCGATCTCCTGGCCGCCGCGGAATTGCTTGAGCAGCTTGCGGACGCCCTCGTGGTGGCGGTGAATGACTTCGCCCGCCCGCCGCTCGCCGACGAGGGCCTTGAGCTTGGTGCTGTCCACCAGGTCGCTGAAGAAGATCACCGCCAGCGACAGACGGCGGAGCATTACAGAATCGCCGGCCTTCTCGTCAATTTCTGGATCGGGCATGCAGGAGGGTGCGCGAAATTATTTCCCGAGGTCGAGCACAACCCGGAAGCCCGTGTCGTCGAGGCCGATCGAGCCCGGGAAGCGGTAGCCGGAAAGCATCGCGAGGTTCGAGGGCCGGTTGTTCTTGAGCACCTCGGTTTTCCAGGAGCCGCCGCGGAGCACATAGACGCCGTCCAGCGTGCTGAATCTGTCCTCACACCATTCCGCAGCGTTTCCGCCAAGGTCGTAGATGCCATTCTCATTGGCCGGGAAGCTCTTCACCGGCGCGGTGCCGGGGAAGTCGTCGCTGCCGTTGCCGGGTCCATAATTGCCGGCACCCTTGGGCGGCGGGCCATCCTTGGCAGCGCCCCAGGGCGCCTTGTCCTTGGGCATGGCCTTGCTGCGCTCGGCCGGGTTGGCACCCTTCTCTGCCTCCAGGCCGACGGCAGCGCTCCATTCGGCATCCGTCGGGAGACGGTAGAATTGGACGGCGGCGATCGTGCCCGCCTTGCGTTCCTTCTCCGTGAGCCAGTCGCAGTATTCCTTCGCGTTCTGCCACGTCACGTTCACGGCCGGATGCTCGCCGGTCTGCGGTGTGGGCTTGGTGAGCGGCTCCCAGCCGTAGTCCTTGACCTTGGGGAATTCCTGATAGTCCTGCACCCGCGTCTCATGAATGCAGATGAGTCCATTGATCCCGGTCACGGCGACCAGCTCCATGCCAAGGCTGTTCTTCCACTTCTTGGTGGCGGCCGTGGGCACCCCCGTGGCGGCGGGCGCCGGCGTCGTGACCTTGGCCACTTCCACCGGCTTGGGCGCAGGCACGGGCGGCTTGGGCTCGACCAGCGGAGGGGTGGGCACGGGCGGTTTTGCCACCAGTTTGACCAGGGTGAGCTTGGTCGTCTTGCGGTCGCCAGCACTCACCGAGACGGGATTGGACTTCAGGGGCTGGTAGCCTTCCTGCCGGGCCTCGATGACCACGTTGCCGGGCGTCAAGCCGGCCAGTTCCAAGGTCGGGCTGGCCTTCCCGCGGGAGACTCCGCCGACAAAGATCTCGGCTCCCGAGGGTTCCACGGTGACCTCGACGGTGCCGGGGAACTCGATCGGCAGCACCAGATTCTGCCCCTTGGCCAGCGCCACGTTGGTGACCAGATTGGGCACGGTCCCGTAGCTCGCGACGATTTCCTTCGGACCCGGCGGCAGCGGGATGGGGAACTTCGTGACGGGCTTGCCGTCCACCATGAGCTTCGCGCTCGTGGGCTTCACCGTGATGTCCAGCGTGCCTTCCTCAAACTCGTGCGTCACGTTCGCCGTCTGCTGCCGGTTGACCATGATTTCCTTGCTGAAGTCCGGCCAGCCAGGGCGTTGAACCTTCACGAGGTAGGAGCCCGTGGGCAGGGCGAGGGCTTCCGGGGCCGCCTTGGTGCTGCCCTTTTTGATCTCTCCACCAGTGGCGTTCAAGGGCTGGATTTCGTAGGCGAGGTTCGCGGGCGCGGAGGCGAGCTGAAGCGTGCCGGTCGAGCGCTTCAAGGCCACCGCCGGGACGGGGTTGGTGGCCCCGCCCTTGACCTCGATCTCCCGCTTCTCGGGTTCATAGCCTTCCAGCTGGAAGGTCACATTGTATTTGCCGGGAGTCAGGCTGGCGAAGAGTGCCGGCGTGAAGCGCGGGGCCTGGCCTTCGATCACCGCGCTGGCGTTGGTGGGCGAGGTCGTGATGCTGAACCCGCCGCGCACCACGTTGTCCGTGCTGTTCCAGTTGATCGGGGTGAGGATGCCCTTGAGCACGGCCACGGTGTCGTCGAAGGGCTGGTAGCCGTCCCGCTTGATGCTGACGCGGTAACTGCCGGCGGGCAGGTCGGTGAAGTTGGTCGGCGTCACGCCCGCCATGAGCTTTTTGCCGTCTTTGCTGATCTCGAAAGCCAGTCCCGGCGGGGTGCTGCGCAGATCCATCGCGCCCTGCGGAAACTCATAGTTGACCGTGGCCGAGCCGCCCTGCTCGACCGTCAGGTTCTCCACCCGGTCCGCATGGTCGGGGCGCTTGAGGGTGACCGTATAGCGACCCGTGGCGAGGTTGGTCTTGAACGGGGTCTGCCCATGCGCCACCTCGGTGCCATCGGCGGCGTTCTTGAGGACGAACTCCGACTTGTCGGGCTTGCTCTCCAGGCTGACCTGGCCAGTGAGGCGCTTGAGCAGCACCTTGACTTCGAGCGTCCCCGAGTCCTTCAAGGTGACTTCCTTGATCTCATCCTCGTGGTTCGGCAGGCGGAAGAGCAGCGTGTGCGCGCCGGTCTGGATGTTCGTGAGCGTGGTGGGCGTGCGAATGATCTTCTTGCCGTCGAAGATGACTTCCGCACCCGGCGGTTCGCTGATGACGGCCAGGCCGCCAAACTGCGGCGCAGCCGGCGCCTCGGGGGGAGGCTTGACCTCGGGCGCGGGTGTCACCGAGCCGGTCTGGACCGGAGTGCCGCCCTTTTTCTGGGCCTGCCACCAGATGCCGCCGCCGACCACGGCGAGCAGCACCACCACGCCAGCGGCCACCGGCATGAGCGGGAATCCCTTGCGCGGCTCTTCCGGCTCCGGCTCGGGGTCAGCCGGTCGGGAAGCGGGGCGGGTGGTGGGCCGGGTGGTCGGGCGTTGCGTCGCCGGACCCTTCTTGTCGAACACCGGAGCGGCGGGCAGCAAGGGCTCGCCCCTGAGCATCTTCGCCACATCCTCGCACGTCTGGGGCCGGTCTTCCGGATTCTTGGAAAGACACGCGGCGACCGTCTCTTCCCACACGTCGGGAATCGGCTCGGCATTGGTGAAGCCCAGTTGCTCCCGCCGCTCAGTCATCGTCGGTGCCTTCACCTGCGAAACTTGATGCCGCATGTCGCCACTGAAGAACGGTGGCTTGCTGGTGAGCAGCTCAAAGATCGTCGCCCCCAGCGAATACACGTCATCCGTGGGATGCGGCACGCCCCCGTTCATCTGCTGGGGGCTCATGTAGGCCGTGGTGCCAGTGCCGACCACGAGGTTCGTGACCTGCGCGAGGTTGTCCACGATCTTCCGCGCCACGCCGAAGTCCGCCAGCTTCAGCTCGCCGCGGCTGTTGATCATCACGTTCGAAGGCTTGAGATCGCGGTGCGCGAGCTTGGCCTTCGTGTGCGCGTAGTGGAGCGCGTCGCAGAGCTGGTTCACCCAGGCGGAAATCTCCCGCACCTCGAAGATCGGCGGCTTGCCCTCCTCGGCCACGCGCTTGTGCATCAGCTCGCGGAGCGTGGGGCCGTCCACATACTCCATGTGAATCGCCGCCAGCTTGCCACCCGCGCCCGTGCCGGACTCGCCCAGCTCCAGGCCATAAACGCGCGTGATGTGGTGATGCGACAGATCCAGGCAGCGCAGCGTCTCGCGGCGCAGTTCATCCAGCACGATGTTGTCCCCGGCGAGCACCTGCGGGAGGAACTTGAGCGCGACTTCGCGGTTCAAGTTGCCGTTGTGCGCGAGCCAAACCATGCCCATCGCCCCCTGGCCCAGCAGGCGCTTGAGGGTAAAATGGGTGAAGACCTTCTGGCCAACGCCCAGCGACATCGTGCCGGGGCTGGTCACGTCCGCGCCGAGGTTGTCGTCAAAGGACGGCGGGCGAAACGTTCCGGGATTGTTCGTTGGCTGCTCGCTGCTCATGCGATTATGGACGAATCCGGTTCTATCAACCTTGCGGCGAACCAGCGACGGGGAGCTTAGAAGCCGCGTTTTGCCGTGCAAGCCTGTTCTTGACACAGTCGCAGGCAATTTCTGCCGGACAGAAGTCCGGGCTCCCGAAGCCGAGTCGGCGCGGACGCCAGCGGCACGGCCCGCGAGACGCGGGCGCTACATGCGCTACGTAGCGCCGGCCTCCGGCCGGCCGTGCCGCAAGCGTCCTCGCTTGCCTCCGTGGGCTGTCGCCAGATAATTTCATTGTCGCCTCCCTGCCTTTTGGCTACACACAGGCCCGACAGACGGGCAATTGCCCCTGTTGCACAGCCACTTCATGAAGATACTGATCGCGGACGATGACCCGATCATTCGCCAGG
>CAZOCL010000122.1:0-16216 GCA_964578245.1 uncultured Klebsiella sp.
CAACCCTCACCTCTCAACGACCCCCTCCCCCTCCTCGTCTCCGCCGAGGACCACCTCGCCGGCTTCAAGGAAGTCGAAGTCCACTTCCGCGCCGGCGGCCGTGAACTGCTCCGGCTTCACGCCCCCTCGCGCGCCCAGGTCCGCGGCCTCGCCCAGCGCTTCGCCGACGCCGGCGACATCTCCCTCCTCGTGGACCTCTGCCTCCCGCTCCCCGGAGCGCCGAGCACCCGCTCGGCGCGAACCAACGAACACGCCGGGTCAGAGACCGGCGCTCCTCCCGCTTCAACTCTTCAACCCTTCAACTCTTCATCTCTTCAACCTCCCCCACCCTTCATGGACCGCCTCACCCCCGCCTCCGGCGACCTCGTCGAAGCCACCTGCTTCGCCCTCGCCTTCGGTCTCGAGGCCGAAAAAAAAATGAGCGCGTTCGGCGCGAGCCTGACCCGCTCGACCTCGCCCGCGCCGAGCAGCGCCTCCTCCGCAGCGGATGGTGCTGGGCCGACCTCGAGCGCTGGAGCTGGCCCCAGTTCAAACTCCGCGCCGCAGTAGCCGAGGAACTCGCCTGGATCGACGCCCTCCACGCCGCCCTGGCCATCAACGCCCCCGAAGCCGCCATGAAAGCCTGGCACCGCCTCCACGACCACGCCGGTGAACTCGCCACCGGCCGCCCCGCCCCGCCGCAGACCGCCTCCGCCGTCCCCGCCGAAGGCGAAGTCCTCGCCAGCATCGAAGCGGCGCGGAAGGCCTGCCCCGACTGCCCGCCCTGATTCGGTGACCTTCAAACCCTGCATCTCATGAACGCCATTGAAATCCCCTATCGCATTGTCGTGCTGTTCGCTGGCGACGCCGTGCGCACCGCCACCACCGAACTGAAGGACCTGAATGGCGTCGTAGTAGATGTCACAAACTCAGTTGCGAGCCTCACCAAAACCTTCAATGCCCTGTCGAGCATGTCAGGCCCGAAGTCATTGCTCGATGCGAGCAATGCCTCCAAGAATCTCGATGGCACGCCTAAATTATCCGGGGATAAATCTCAACCAACAGCAGGCTCCAAGACTCAGGATGAGCCCAAGAAATCTGAACCGGAGGCGAACGTGGAGCCATGGTTGAAAGGGGATTTCGGAATGGATCAAACCAAGGCTAGGAAACAGCTCCTCAAAACCAAGGATCAGCTTGAAGGGATGTTCTCTGCGGAGAACGAGCGCTTGTGCGACCTCGGAGAACCGACGGCGGCATTGGATGCTGAAAGGGAGAAGACAATGGCCCGTATAAACGCGGCCTTGGAGGTTCAGAAATTCCTCGTCACCGACCTGGGCCAGGAACTCCAGAAGGTTGGTCAGCAAGCGGTAACGCAGTTTGGGAGCGGCCTCAGCAAGGCTTTCGGCCAGGTCATCCAGGGCACCAAGGACGCAAAGACCGCCTTCATGGAGTTCGGAAGAACCTTCCTGGACCAGATCTCCCAGATGATCATGCAGGCGCTCATTCTCGCCGCCATCAAGGCCGCCTTGGATGGCACCAAGCTGGGCGGAATCCTTTTCCCCGGCAAAGCCGCCGAAGGCACCCTCACCCCCCGCCTCGCCGCTGCCGGCGCGCTCAACGGCGTGCAGACCGTCAGCACCGCCACCTGGTTCCCCGCCTTCAACACCATCGCTGGCGAGGCCGGCACCGAAGTCCTCGCCGTCCTCTCCCGTCCGCGCCTCATGGACCTGGGCGGCCTCGCCACCTACGTCGGCCAGGTGCAGGGCCACGACCTCGCGATGACCGACGCGCGTGAGTTGCAATCGGCCATCGGCAGTCGCCAATCTGCAATCGCGGGCGGCCGCATCGAGATCGCCATCACCATGTCCCCCGAAGTCGAGGCCCGCGTCCTGCGCAACTCCGTCGAGCAGGCCGTCGTCGAGATCAACACCGCCCTCTCCACCGACAGCCCCACCAGCGCCGCCGTGAAATCCCTGACCGCATGAAAAACAAAACAGAAACCAGAAAGCAGAAAGCAGACCCGGCTCCGGCGTCCGCTGCTTTCTGCTTTCCACTTTCTCCTTTTCCCCAATGAGCACCACCTTCTACCCCCTCGGCCTCATCGAAGACCTCAAAGTCGAGCGCCTTGACCGCACGATCCTCGACACCTTCGAGGACGGCTCCTCCTCCGCGAATAGCATCTGGGGCAGCCGCGTGTTCAAGCGCCGCTACACCGTCCGCCACGCGCCGCTCAGCCAGGCCGAATTCCGCTACCTGCGCAGCTTCTTCGTCGCCCGGTCGGGTCGCTACGATCCGTTCTGGTTTCGGGACAATGTGCATCGCGGCGGCTGGGCCTCCGTCCGGCTCGCCCAACCTGTGCCGGAGCGCCGGGGCGCGAGCAGCTACTATACGGGCATGGAGCTGGCGCTGGAGCAGGCCGCGCCGGTCGTCGAACTGGTAGGCACGGATGACCTGACTGCCGCCTTGGGTGCTGCTGGCAGTTCGGCCGCTCCGCTCGCCTGGTGGGATGCCAATCGCGGCATCACCTACACCCATGCCGGCACGAGTTACGGCGAGCCGCTCGTCAAGGATCAGTCGGGCAACGGCTACGACCTCGCCTGGGTCAGCAGCCAGCAAAAGAGCGTCGCGAGCCTGGCCACGAACAGCCAGCTCTACGACGTGTATCAATGGGCCAACGGTTACTACGCCACCGGCGCGGCCGCCTCCATCACCGGCCCGGCCTTGGGCGCGGTCGCCCAGCCCGCGATGACCATCATCGCGATCTGTTTCAATCACGGCACCTACTCTGGTCCGTTCGTCCTCGCCCACTGCGGCGGGCCGACCGCCGGTGGTGCTCTCGGGATCCAGCTCGACGCGGATCAGGTGAAGCCCTGGGTCGGCGCGAGCGAGACGTGGACCGGGGCGACGATGCCCACGGATGTCTTCTGTTCGATCGCGGCGACTTGGGCGGTGGGCAGCAACGCTGCCACCACCTATATCAACGGTGGCACGGGCGTGGCCGCCGGCACCAACAGCCGCAACTACACCCAGAGCGCCTTCAGTTTCATGGGGGCGGTGGATGGCACCCGGAAGAACTTCGGCGCGCAGTTCTATTGCGCCCACGTCCTCTTCTTCAACGCGACGCTGACCCAGGCCCAGATCAAGGCCGTCCATAACCTCTTCGTTCATCAGTATTCCGGCTACGGCATGACCACCGTGTGAAAGCAAAAATCTGAAATTCCCCCTCAGCGCCCGCCCCGCCTCTGCGGTGCCCTTCCACCCATTCCCCTCCACCCTCCTCCGTCCTCTCCGTCCTTGCCCAGCAAATGGATCTGAACTCTGAAATCTCCAATTTGAGATTCCCCTTCTGCGCCCGTCCCGCCTCTGCGGTGCCCCTTCACCCTTCAACTCTTCAACTTTTCAACTCTCCTCCCCCTCCCCCAAATGCTCGTCCCCGCCCCCACCCTCCTCGCCCGTCTCCGCGCCCTCGGCCTCGCTGAGGCCAAAGTCTTCCGCGACGCCACCTACTTCCTCCCCTCGCGCGAGTGGCTGGCCGATACCTTTGCCCCGTTCTTGAAGAACGAGTTCTGGCACTACCAGCGCGCCTACATCCAAGCCAAGTTCGACTGCGAGGATTTCGCCTTCGAGGCCGAACTGGAGGCGGACATTGACCGCTACGTGATGAGCCGCGCCGCAAAGTTCGCCTTCAAAGCCGCCACCCGCTCCCTCGTCGCCAACGCTGCACTCGCCGACTGCGGCCATGCGTTCCTTTATTGCGAAGTCCGCATTCTCCCTGGCCACGCCCTTAACCAGGTGCGCGACGGCCGCCACGCCACCAACCTCTGTCTCCACCCCGACGGCTCCGCCACCTTCTTCGAACCCCAAAACTCCCTCCTCACCGATGCGCAAGAAGCTCTCCATCCTGATCATCGCGTCTGCACTCTGGACTGGTGCTGGGTGTGAAACCACGGGCAGCCCCAAGCTGCCGCCCGAGCCCAAGTATCCGCGCATGAGTAGCTCGACATTCCAATGTCGAGAGTTTGTCGGCATGGGCAGTCTCGACCTTGGAATGTCGAGCTGCGGAGCGCCGAGCCCCCGCTCGGCGCGCACCAACGAACGGCGCATGGTCACACTGCCCCCGAACCCCGGAGCGCGGGTCTGTGACCCGCAGCAACGTCCGATCATCCGTCCCGCTGCCTTTCACGAACCGCCATGGACGAGGACTGCCGCTCGTAGCGCAGGCTTGCAGCCGGCTGTCTTGCTGCGGTTCCAGTCTTCCTACTCCTACTCCTAATCTTAATCCTACTCTTCCCAAGGCTCCCGGTTCCTGGACAGGGAGCCACCCCCTGCCACCGAGAAGCAATCCACCGAAGCCAGCCTCCCACAACTCTGACTTCAATTTTCCTGCCCCTAATTTTCCTGCCAAAAGATTGGTTCACGGGGTCACCCACCCCCTCAACGTGAAAACCATCCCGCACCGTTCGCCCACGACGCTCCCCTCCCTCTCCCCCATTGGGGGAGAGGGCTGGGGTGAGGGGGAAAGCCGCGCGGAGTCCTGTGCGCCGCCCGCTCTGTGCCCACCGCAACCGAACGCGCGCGGCCTCGCCCAGAGAGCACCCAGGTCAGCAAGACCGGGTCAGAAAGATTCCCAATCCGACCCCTCCCATTTTTCTGACCCCATTTTTCTGACCACCTTCGGTTCCTGGAAAGAGAGCCGCCAACTGCCACAGAGAAGCAAACCGCCGAAGTCAGCATCCGCAGCTTTGAACTTCAATTTTCCTGCCCCAATTCGGTTGATGGAAAAGAGCGCCCCCACTGCCACCAAGCCACAACCCCCCGAGGCCGCCATCCAGCATCCAGCAACTAGCATCCAGCATCCCTCCCCCCGCCTCTCAACTTTCAACCCTCACCTCTCAACTTCGTGAAGTTCCTCTCCTCCCCCCTCGCCACCGCCGCTGCCGCCACCCAGACCGGCTTCGCCGAGATCCTCGACTTCTACCTCAAGTCCAGCATCACCACTCCCTACGGCTCCACCAGCGTCATCCGCATCACCAACAAGCCCGGCGGCTACAGCTTCTTCACCCCGCAGTTTGATCCGGAACCCCCCGGCACGCAGGGCGACGCGGCCACCTACACCGAATGGCCCGTGAAACGCGGCGTGGCCAAGGCCTCCGCCAAATTCATGTCTGACCGCATGACCCTCAACGTCTCCAACGTCACCGGCGAGTGGAGTGACATGCTGGACGACGTCGAGTGGCAGGACACGCCGGTGGTCATCCGCAAGGTGGACCTCACGAACACGTCCCCCACCGCCAACGACTGCGCCGTGCTCTTCACCGGCAAGGTGGACGCCGTGCGCGTGGACCTCAAGACCCTCCAGTTCACCTGCTCGAATGACTTCGCCACCTTTAGCACGCGCCGGCCGGCCGAGGACATGCACATCGGCTGCCGTTTCCGTTTTGGCGATGACATGTGTGGCCGGAGCCGTTTCCATCCGGACAATCTCAAGCCCAAGACTGTCGCCGCCGGCAGCACCACCACGCGCCTGCTCGCCACGCTCGCCGGTCACTCGGCCACGGCCGTCACGGCGAGCAGCACCACGGACAAAATCACCGCCACCGCGCACGGCCTGTCGGACAGCCACCGCGTCCGCTTCTCCGCCGCCACGATGCCGGGCGGCCTGACCACCGGCACCTGGTATTTCCTCCGCGACACCGGCACGAATGACTTCAAGCTTGCCGGCACCGCCGGCGGCAGCGCGCTTGACCTCACGAGCAACGGCAGTTCGGTGGTGATGGAGTCCGAGACCGGCTTCACCGAGGACACGGGCACGAAGGCCTACGTAGCCCAGTCCGTCACGGCGGACGCGAGCACGGACAAAGTGTCGCTCACAAGCCACGGCCTCGCGAACGGCGACCGCGTGAAGTTCGGCGGCACCGCCGTCCCCGGCGGCCTCACCGCGGGCCTCTGGTATTACGTGGTCAGCTCCGCCACCAATGATTTCAAGGTGGCGGCCACCTCGGGCGGCAGCGCGATCAACCTCACCAGCAACGGCACCGCCGTCACGCTGGACAGCACCGCGCCCTACGGCACGGACGAGATTAATGCCCTCGCGGACGGGAACATCGCTGCCAGCTCAGAGCAGAGCCCCTACGAGGGCTACCGCGTCAAGAGCGCCTATGCGGCTGGCTGGCGCTTCAGCAGCACGCCGACCAACGCCACCGCCAGCGCGGACCTGGTGTCGCCCCAGGTGGACTTGGACGTCGGCGGGGTTGGCTATGCGCTGAAGGGCTGGCGCTTCACGGCGGACACCACCGGCCCCGACTGGCAGGCGAAACGCCAGGTCACCATCTATTGGAGCGACGACGCGGTGAACTACCTGCAGGTGCTCACCGCCACGCTTGCGCCGGCGCGCAACAACGTGAACGCCCCCGACTACGAGCTGCTGACCATCTCCGTCGCCGCGCATCGCTACTGGCGTGTCCAGTTCAAGAAGCTGGATGGCTCGCCCTTCCTTGGCTCCGTCATTGGCAAGGTGAAGGCGTATGACAACGTGGCTGGCACCGGCACCGACCGCATCGATGCCCTGAGCGATTCCGTCCCGAGTTCCGTCTGCTTCGGCTCCGATGAAGTGGCCGGCCACGAGGCCGTTCATATCCAGGCTAGCCTCTCGGGCACCTGGGAAGTGAACGTCGATGGGACCACGCCTGAGGATCTGGTCCGCTACGACTGGGGCAACAACCGGCAGGGCTACTGGGAAATCCCCGCCGCCCAGGCCGGGCTCGCCAACCACCTGCTCAAACCGTATCTCACCTTCGACCTCGGTTCCGCCAAGGCCCTCAAGCTCTGGCGCATCCGCAGCCTACCTAACGTCGAGCGCGCGGACATCCCGCGCATCGTGCAGATCTTTTCCTCGACGAACAATTTCGCCGCCGCCACGCACGAGCTGAACTACGAGCTGCCGCCCACGCCCAACACCTGGAGCGACCTGCTCATTCACAACGCGAGCAGCGCCCGCTACTGGCGCATCTGCATCCGCAACAACTGGGCGGAGCAGCTCTCCTTCAAGATGATGGCCGAGGTTCGTGCCTACGCCGTGAACCGCAACTACTGGGGCACCGGCCGCGTCACCTTCGCCAGCGACACGCCCACGGTCGCGCTGCGCAATGTCTCCCGCGCCGTCGTGGCCAGCTACAGCGGTGCGGTGGACCTCGCCGCCCTCCCGGCCACGCCCGCTGCCGGCGACCGTTTCCTCCTCGAGCGCGGCTGCAACCGCAGCCTCAACGCCTGCTTCATCCACCGTAACGAAACGAACTTCGGCGGCTTCGCCGAACTCCCGAAGGAAACCGTCGTCCGCGCCTGAGTCAGCACATCCGTCGCATCCGTCGCATCCGTCCCATGTGTCCCATGAGTCTCCTCACCCACGCCTAGCCCTCACGCACCACGCACCATGACCTACCTCAACCTCCCCTGGCGCGACCAAGGCACTGACCGCTCCGGCCTCGACTGCCGCGGCCTCGCCGCCCTCTGGCTCCGCGAGCAGAAAGGTTTCACTGCCACCTACCCCAGGCTCCACGCCGAGACCGACGAACTCGCCGAAGCAGTCGTCTGCCAAGCCCTCGTAGCTCGACACTCCAATGTCGAGATTTCACCGCCCAGCTCGACATTGGAATGTCGAGCTACCCGCCCCATGGAACCCGGCGACGTCGTCTTCTTCCGCGCGCGCCGGACCGGCCAGGTCCGCCACGTCGCCATCTACCTCGGCGAGGAAGGCTACCTCCACATTCTGAAAGGCTCGGTGTCCCGCGTGGACAAATCCCTCGCGCTCATGCACCGCATCGGCCTCGATTACTGCGGCCATCTCGGCCTTCGCGAAGCCGAGGCGCTGGCGCTCGCCTTGAGCGACCGCAAGCTCGGCGGCTGGACGGAGCTTGGCTTGCTGCTCCTCTCCGTCGCCATGTCCGCCGCCTCCGGCTTCCTCATGCCGAAGCCCAAGATCGGCACCACCCGCGCCCAGACCGGCCGCTACAGCTTCGACCAGCTCGTCACCCGCTCGGATCCCACGCTGCCGCTGCCCGACGTGCTCGGGGCCGTCGTCGTCGCGGGCAACAGCCCTTACCAGTCCCTCGTGGACAAGAGCCAGCCTGCCACCGACGCCACGCAACAGAAGATCAACAAGGTCGTCATTCTCGCCTCCGGCCCCATCGAAGGCGTGGACTACGATTCGCAGGTCATCAAGATCAACGGCCGCGTTTACACCGACAAAGGCTGGCACCCGGACGGCTTCGCCCTCAATCCCGCCCAGACCAAGGCCGAGGCCGTGGACGGCACCATCGGCAGCGCCGCCGCCCGGCCGAGCATCTCCGTCTATCTCGGCACGCCCGGCACCACCGTCCCGGTGGATGTGCGTGCGCAGTATGATCGTAACTTCCCGCTCTACGGCTTCAACGGCTGCGCCTACGTCGTCCTGCGGCTCATTGATTCCGCCAAGTTCAGCCAGTTCAACCTCACCGTCCCCGTGAAGGGCCGCAAGTGCCGCACCTTCGACGCGAACGGCTTCACCCGCACCACGGTGACGAGCGAGGCCGTCGGCACCGGCGACGGCACCACCACGCGCTTCAAGCTCGCCTTCGAGGACCTCGCCACCGTCACCACCGTTACCGTCGCCGGCGTCACGTATGTCGAGGCCAGCGAGACCCAGCAACGGGGCACCGTCTATCGGCTCAACAAAGTGAAGGGCTATCTGGAGTTCTTCACCGCGCCTGCCGCCGCGGCCGCCGTCGTCTGCACCTACGCCTACTACCCGCGCGCCTGGACGCAGAATCCCGTCACCCACACCACCTACCTTCTCACCGAGCCCGTGCGCGGCAAGGGCCTTGACGAATCCCGGCTGGCCTGGGACCGCGCCGTGGCCGCCCGTGACTACTGCGATGAAAAAATCCTGTGGCAGTCCGCCGGCACCGCGCTCGTCGAGACGCGCCACACCAGCAACTACAGCCTCGATTACCTCAAGCCGATTCAAGATCACCTCCGCGTCCTGCTCGACGCCTGCTACGCCTACCTCTTCGTCAGCGACGGCAAGTTCGTCATCAAGCCCCGGCGTGATGAGAGCAGCGTCTTCAGCTTCACCCCCGCGAACATCCTGCAGGACTCCTTCAGCGCTGAGCAGGTGGACCGCGCCCAGCGCGCCAACCGCGTCCAGGTCTTCTTCCACAGCTCGGACACCTACAACGCCGAGGCCGACGTCATCCGCGACGACGAAGACGATCAGCGCCGCCGCACCACCCAGGCCGGCAACGATGGGGTGGTCGAGGAGATCCTGCACCTCCAGGCCGTGGACCGCCGCAGCCACGCGGAGCGACTCGCCGAACTCATCCTCCGGGAAAACGTCAGCAGCCGCTGGGTCGCCGCCTGGAAGACCACCATCCTCGGCCTCGCTCTGGAACCCGGCGACATAGTGGACGTGACCCACCCCGCGCGCAGCACCTGGACCGCCAAGAAAATGCGCATCGAAGAACTGACCCACGACGACCAGGACCGCATCGCCCTCCGCCTCTCCGAGTATGTCCCGCACGCCTACCTGTAAGGCGCGCGGCGTTCACGCCGCTTCACCATGCGACGCCGTTGGTGCTCACCTTCGCCGTGGCCCCGTAGCGCCGGCCTCCGGCCGGCCGTGCCGCAAGCGTCCCGCTTGCCCCGGAGCGCGGCATTCATGCCGCTTCACCGTGTGATGTCGTCGGTGATCGTCTGCCCTTCGGCCTTCGAACGAACCATTCACGGAGGGATAGAGAAGGCATAAATTGCTCATTCTGTTGCATTTTCCCAATCAGGAAATAGTTTACAATCAAGAAATCCATGGTATTTCTTATTCAGTTAACATTTCCCTTAAAGGAAAATGCCTGAAAATAAGAAAATTACCGAGCCAGAGATGCTCGCCCGCCTTCAAGTCGGTGCCATTTTGTTGCCACCTCTGATTGTGAGGGCTTGCACCCTGTTGACCGGACCAAACCAGCAGGGGGATGCGCGAGTGGAGCTGGCGCTGCCGAATGAGCGGGAAGGTTTTCGCTTTGTCGTAGAGGCCAAAGGGAGAGCGACACCCCAGACCGTGCAACTGGCCATGACGCAGGCGCGGGCGGCGGCGCGGGAAGGGGAATGGCCCATGATTCAGGTTCCCTTCCTGTCCCCCGAACGGCTCGGCGAACTGGAGCGGGCAGGCGTCAGCGGCGTGGACCTGTGCGGCAACGGAGTGGTGATGGTGCCCGGCCGGTTGTGGGTGGCGCGTTCAGGCGCGCCCAATTGCTATCGCGATTCACGTCCGCTGAACAATCCGTATCGCGGTCGCTCGGCGTTGGTGGCGCGCATGTTGTTGCAGCGCCCAGGCTGGGCTTCACTCACGGAATTGGCGGCGGCGGTCCGCGCGGCCGGAGCTGCGCTGTCACTGGCGCAGGCCTCCAAGGCGGTGCAGGCCATGGCAGAGGATCTGATCGTGTCCAAGCACGCGGGGACCATTTCCCTGCGGGAGCCGCTGCACCTGCTCGACAAGCTGGGCAGCGAGTGGCGGCGGTCCTGGGTGCAGGCACGCCAGGCCCTCCGGCTGCCGGCGGGCACGAACTGGGCCCGTGCGCTTTCCTCGCAGCCCCGGCTGCAATGGGCGGTGAGCGGTGAATCTTCCGTGGCGCGCTACGCCATGTTTTCACAGGGCGGTCCGCGCCGCATTGCGGTCTCAAATCTGCCGGCGGCGGTCGCGCTGCTCGGCGGCGAGCCGGAGCCGGTCCCCAACTACGCCGACGTGGAGCTGCTGGAGACCGCCGAGCCGGGCTGCTTCTTTGGCATCGAAACCGACGCGGCCGGGATGCGCTGGGCCAGCCGGTTGCAGACGTGGCTGGAACTCCAGTCCGGCGACGCTCGTCAACAGGCGGCGGCGAAGGAACTGCGCGCCCAGATGCTCAAGGAGTTCCCGCGATGAATGACGGCGCTCAGGATGAGCTGTGGCCGCATTTCGCACCGCTGTGGGCCGAACTGCGGGCGGTTGCGCCGGGGCTGTTGCTCGCCGGCGGATACGGCTTGTTTCTCAAGCAGCGATGGCTCGTCTCGCAACTGCCTTCCATCGGGGCTGGTGACCGCGCCAGGATTTTGGTGCCCATGCACCGGTGGAACGACCAGACGCCCCGGTGACCGGCGATTTCGACTTCATTGCCGGGCTCGAGGTCATTGCGTCGGTCGCCGAACAGCAACGGCTCCATGAAGTGCTGGCCCGGCAAGGCTTCCAAGTCGTGCCCGCCAATGCGCGCTGGCAGTTCGCCAAGCGCCAGGGTGCCGGGCGGGCTGTCCTCCTGGATTTTCACACGCCGTCCCCGGTGGGAAATCAGGGCGGCTTGCGGGTGGAGGGCCGGCGCGTGAAGCCACCGCGCTCGCTGGGTCAGACGGGCATTCACGGTCGCGAAAACCCGGAGGCGGTGGCTGCAGGCTTGCATCCCTTTTCGTTCCTCGGTGAGCAGGGGGTGATGATTGCGCTGCCCAATGTTGTGACCCTGGCCTTGATGAAGCTGGTCGCGATGCGCGACCGGCACCGCGCATCCCAGGACGCTTCGAGCTCCGCTGAGGAACGGCAGGCCGAGGACCGGCAAGCCCGGAAGCACGCCGAGGATGTGTGCCGCGTCATGGCCATGATGACCCGCGAAGAAAGTGAACTTGCAGGCAACATTTTGGCTGTCGTTCGTCCGACCCCGGCCTTTGTGGCCGCCGCCGATGCCTTTGCAGTGTTCTTCCAAGCCAATGAACACTGGGGTTCGCAGGTCGTCGCCCCCAAGTGGCAGGTGGAAGATTTCCAACTCATCCAGAACCTCCTCGCCATCTGGTTCCGTTGAGCCTTGCAGCCCGTCCGCACCCCGGCTCGCCGCGTTCACGCCGCCCTCGTAGCGCCGGCCTCCGGCCGGCCGTGCCGCAAGCGTCCCCGCTTGCCCCCGGCGCGCGGCATTCATGCCGCTTCACCGTGCGAACGCTTAAGCGCATGCGATCACAACCGATACCGCACGGTGAAGCGGCGTAAACGCCGCGCGCCACGTTCTCCCCTACGGCTTCCCCGCCCCCTCCTGCGGCCCCCCCGCGAGCTGCAAGTCCCACAGCTTCTCCTGCGCCCCGTCCAGCACCAGCCCCACGCGGAACGGTGGATACCCCACACAGTAGCCGCGGAAGGCCACCTGGTTCCAGCCCGCGCGCAGCGTCACCTTCTTCGTGGCCTGCGTGCGCAGCGGACCGCCCTCGGGCAGCGGCTTGTAAGCCGCAGTCGGCACCGCCACCGGCTCGCCGTTGAGCGTCCAGCGAAGCTGCGTCTGCGGATGGCTCTGGAACTGAAACTCCAGCTCCGTTGTCGCCGGAGCGTGAATCCACGTCGCCCCATACCACACCTGCCCGCCGCCACCGAGGATCGCGCGCGTGTCCAGTTCGGCGATGCTCGCGGGCTTCCACTTCACCGTGCGCGGGTCGTTCCAATAGCCCCGGATCATCTCGCCTGTGTAGCTCGCACTCAAATCCACCTTGCCCGAGTCCGGCGGGTAGCTCGCGGCCTCGCAGAACTCGCGCACCGCGTCCTTCATCTGCTTCTTCGTGCCCGGCATGTTGCCATTCGGGTCCGCCTTGAACTTCTCCGTGCCCGGCCCGCCGAACGGCCCGCACACGAGCCAGTTCTTCACCACCACGCCGCGCTCAAGTCCGAGGAACAATGCCGGCGCCCACGAGCCCGGATACAGCCGCGCCTCGGTCGGCTCGTCGTAAGTCTCGCGGCTCGCCGAGCCGTCGCTGTTCGCCCACCAGAACTTGTTGTGCCCGCCGAACGTCGCCTCGAAGTTCACCAGCGTGCGATAGCCGCCGATGAACGGCCCGGCCAGCCGGGGAATCGCCGCGTGCGGAATCATCGCGACCAGCACGAAGCCCTTCCCATCCGCGTCCATCGTGTGCGCGAGCTGCGCCCCGGCAATCGCGCCCACATGCGCGAACTTCGCCTCGCCCACCGGCGTGCGATAGAGCTGGGGCTTCGCCGCGCCCGACCACTCGGGATAAAACCCCACGCCGACCGGCTGCACCGTGCCGCCCGCATCCTTGAAGATGCCGAACACAAACCGCGCGTCCCCCGCCCGTCCCGCCGCCGCGCCACCCGGCTTCGCGTTCGCATCGCCCTGCACGTAGAAGCTCACCGTGTCCGCGAGCTGGTCATGGGTGAAGACGCGCTCCAGCGGCGGTAGCGGACGCGGGTCGAACTTCCCCGCGAGCCGCGCGTGCCAGCGCAGCAGCAGACGATCCGGCCGGTAGGCCGCGCGCACCTCGACCGACTGGTTCTTGTCCGCCTGGAAGACCACCGGCTCGCACGACTCCCATCCGCTCAGCGAACCATCCATCGCCACCGCGCCCAGCGCCGGCACAAACCGCGCCACCTTCGCCGTGCCCGCCCCGCCCCGCAGGCTCAGCGCAATCTCCGGCGGCGTCGCGATCTGCGCGGCGGAGATGCTCACCGTCGGCTGCACCGTCGTCAGCGGACGCACCGGATTCTCCTTCAGCGACCACCCGTCCACGTCGAAGAGCAGCGGCGTGTATTTGCCCATCGCGACGTAGATCTTCCCGTTCACCTGGTTCGGCACCACCTCACCCGCGAAGAACTCGCCGGGCTGCGGATAAATCCCGGTCTCCTTGCGGCTGTGCACCCGTCCGTCCGGGAAAATCGTGTCCACGTAAAGCCCCTCGTCCGTAAAAAGCAGGATGCCGCAGCGCGACTGGTCCACCACGCTCACCAGGCCGTTGATCGGCTTCTGGATGCGCATCCCGCCGTAGAGTTCGCCCGGTCGCGCCGTCCATTCCAGCGCCGTCCGCCCCGTGCGCCACTGCAGCCGATAGCCACCCGCGCCATCCGGCACGTAGCGCGAAATCTTGTGCTGCGAACCCTCATTCGCGCTGAAGTTCTTCCCGCCGCGCGCCTGGATGAAGAAGCCCTCCGCCGGCGAACCATCCGCGCCCATCCAGTCACTCGTGAACTTGTCGGACAATTCGTTGCCGCCATGGATCGCGTCCGCCTTGCCCTCCGCCCGTGCGGTGAAGACCGGATCAGTCAGCACCTTCTGCCACTGCTTGAAAATCGGATTCCCGTGCGGGTCAAAGCCGCTCGGCGCGAGCTGCCACAGGTCGCGTCCGCCCTGCGCGGGCGCGAGGAACGACAGGTCGCCGAGCCACCGCTGCCCGTGATACGTCAGCACCGTTCCCGGCATCTCGCTGGGCGTGAGTTCGTCGTCGTCCACGCGGCCGTTGCCGTTCGCGTCGTGCCAGAGCGAATGCGTCGCCGGCTTCGCCGGGTCCTTGCGCTCGCGCACGATGCCGGCGGAGTGCAGCCAGCGGTCGCCCTCGAGCCGGTAGAGATCATACGAGCGTCGTCCCGCGAGGTAGAGCCGCCCGTTCACGCGGAAGAACTGCAGCCGGTCCAGCGGCCCCGTGCGCGGATCGCTGCCCACGTCCGGCCACACCGCATCAATCGTCCACGTCCGCTTCTCGTAGTCCACGCGGAAGCGCGTGAGCCAGTGCTGCTGGCCGGGCAGATAGACGTGCTCGGGATGCTCCGGGTCGAAGCCATACCCATCGTTCGCGTGCGTCTGCAGCGTCATGAACTCGCGGATGAACTTCCCGTCCGCGCTCCACTCCGTCACGCGGTTCGGCCCGCCGTTCTCCACCACCAGCAGCCGGTCGCCGCCGTCGGGCGCGGTCCACGTCGCGAGCTTGCCGGGCGCGATGAACGTCTCCGGGTCGAACGTCCCCGGCTTCTGCGCCGCGAGCCGTCCGAACGTGCGCGTGACCTTCCCGGCACGATCAAGCTGGAAGACCTTGTTCGCCGCCGAGTCACTCAGATAGAAGCGCCCGCTGCGGTCAACTTCGAGATCCGCCGGGCGAATCTCTGCTGACACCGCGAACACCTTTTGCCACGCACCGGGCAGTCCATCCGTGAGCGCCGCCGCACTGACCGCGAAGCCCGTTCCCTCGCGATGCAGCGCGTAGAGCGAGCCCCCTTGCACCACCAGTCCCTGCGGTCGTGCGAGCGGCAATTCCGCCAGCACCTTGCCGTTGTCCCCGTCATGCACCGTGATCTTGTCCGCGAATTCTGTGGTGCTCTCGCGATAGCTCACATGCCGCGCGCCGCGTTCACTCGCGATCTTGCCGCGCTGCGCCACGTAGAGAAACGCCCGGCCCGCCGAGTCGCCGCGCCACACCGCCATCGCCGTCACCCAGCCCTCGGGCGCATACGAGTTCGGCCGGTTCGCGCCCTCCGCCTTGCCGAACGCCTTGCCATCCGCGCGATAGACAAACTTTGGTCCGCCGTCTGTGCTGAACGCCCACACCGTCTCGCCATCCGTCGCCACGCACGGCCCGCCGCCCGCGCCGCCCGAGTTGAACGCGCGGATGAACTGGTCCGGCCCCAGCGGCTTCTTCAAGTCCACCATCGGGTTGTTCAGCCCGTTCTCCAGATAAGTGTAGTAAAAGACCGCCACCCCGTTCGGCCCCACCGCGACATCCCCAAACGGCGCGCCCACCGGATCACCACCGAACGGCTCTGTCTTCCGCCAGTCCTCCGGCGACGGCAGCCACGGCGACGCCCCGCTGTGAAAACGCGGCGTGACCGAGTGCCACTCGTTGTCCACATGCCACTGGCGTGCGGACATGACGATGCCCTTCACCGCGTAAGTGCCCGGCGGCACCGGCATGAAGTTGTCGTCCAGCCCGTCCCAGTTCTCCGCGAACTTGCCGCCATTCTCCGCCGTCACCGTGCGCGCCACGCCGCTCGCGAACTGGCTGATGATCCAGCTCGGATTCTTCGCGTCCACGATGGCCATCGTCACGCGATACGTGCGCGGCAGCGGCCCGGTGGTGGGCAATTGATAACTCACCGGCACGCCCAGCGTCCCCGTCGGCGCCTTCTGCGCGCCGACCGCTGCCGCGTGGCCGGAGCGCGGCCACACGAGCAACAGGCACAAGAGGAGCAGCAGGCGAAAACAGTTCATAAGCAGGATGCTGAAGGGTCCGACAACGCCTTCGACTATGCCGCGAGCCACCGATCACGGCAACCCCGGCGCTACGGAGCGCGGGCGTCCCCGCCCGCTTTGCGCGCCCAACCACCGCGCAGGCCCGCCTCCTCCCTGCCGCCGAACCGCAAACGCAATGCCCATGACGAGTCCCCTCTCCCCCATCGGGGGCGAGGGTTAGGGGGAGGGGGCGCGGTGCGATA
>CAZOCL010000123.1:0-16114 GCA_964578245.1 uncultured Klebsiella sp.
GCGCGGCGGTGAACAAGGTGAGCGTGCGGGATTTCCATGCGACGATTCTCCACGCGCTGGGACTGGACCATGAGCGGCTGGCCTTCAAGTTTCAGGGACTGGACCAGCGGCTGACGGGGGTGGAACAGGCGCGGGTGGTGAATGAGATTTTTGCGTGACATGCGAGTGCTGAGAACAGATTTCCCACAAATTCAGGGGAGCCACAGATGGGATGGGATGCTCGACGTTTGTCCCGGCTCGGCGGTGCTGTGGCTCGGGTTTTTACCGCAGAGGCGGGACGGGCGCAAAGCGGGGAGAGCGGGTGGGGCGGCCAATGGCGACGCACGTTACCCCTCACCCCAACCCTCTCTCCTCCTCCGAGGAAGGGAGAGGGAGCCAGAGCGCGCCGCCTCAGTGCGATCTTGTGTGGGGCTTGCCGTTGCCACTGCATCAACTGCTGACTTATGAACTGTAACGATTACCAATTTCGCGGGCTTGATCCGGCAGGGCGTCTGGCCGTGACGCGCCGGACTTTTCTAGCGAACTCTGCGGCGGGCATGGGCATGGCCGCGCTGGGGTCGCTCATGGGGAATAGCGCGGCGGCTGCGCCTGTCGCTACGTCGAGCGCGGTGTTTCCGAACTTTGCGCCCAAGGCGAAGCGCGTGATCTACCTTTTCCAGTCGGGCGCGCCGTCGCAGATGGATTTGTTCGATCCCAAGCCGGAGATGGAGAAGCACCGGGGTGAGGATCTGCCGGAGTCCATCCGCAAGGGGCAGCGGCTCACGACGATGACGAGCGGGCAGGCGAAGTTTCCCGTCGCACCGAGTCTCTTCAAGTTTGACCAGCACGGGCAGAGCGGCGCGTGGCTCAGCGAACTGCTCCCGCACACGTCGCGCATTGTGGATGACCTTTGCATTATCCGCACGCTGAACACGGATGCCATCAACCACGACCCGGCGATCACGTTTTTCCAGACCGGGCACCAGCTCCCCGGCCGGCCGAGCATGGGGTCGTGGCTGAGCTATGGACTCGGCAGTGAGAACCGCGATCTGCCGGCCTATGTGGTGCTGACTTCCTTCGGTTCGGGCCGACCGGATGACCAGCCGCTCTACGACCGCTTGTGGAGCAGCGGCTTTCTGCCGACGCAGCATCAGGGCGTGAAGTTCCGCAACAAGGGCGATCCGGTGCTCTATCTCTCCAACCCGCCGGGCATGGACCGCGAGACGCGGCGCGAGACACTCGATGAGCTCGGTGCGCTCAACAACCGTCGCTTCAAGGCGCTGGGTGATCCCGAGATTCAGACGCGCATCTCGCAATACGAGCTGGCCTTCCGCATGCAGGCGAGTGTGCCGGAGCTGACGGATTTCTCGAAGGAGCCGCAGGCGATCCTGGACAACTACGGGCCGGACGTGAAGCGCCCGGGCAGCTATGCGGCGAACTGTCTGCTCGCGCGTCGGCTGGCCGAGCGCAACGTGCGGTTCATCCAGCTTTTCCACATGGGCTGGGACCACCACGGCGGCCTGCCCAAGGCCATTCGCGGCCAGTGCAAAGACACGGACCAGGCGACGGCGGCGCTGCTGCTCGACCTGAAGCAGCGCGGCCTGCTCGATGACACGCTGATCGTCTGGGGTGGCGAGTTTGGGCGGACGATCTACTCGCAGGGCGGGCTGAGCGCGGACAATTACGGGCGGGATCACCACCCGCGCTGCTTCACGATGTGGCTGGCGGGGGCGGGCGTGAAGCCGGGCATCACCTTCGGCGAGACGGATGACTATTGCTACAACATCGTGCGCGATCCGGTGAGCATCTACGACCTGCACGCGACGATGATGCACCTGCTGGGCATCGAGCACACGCGGCTGACCTACCGGTTTCAGGGGCGTGATTTCCGGCTGACGGACATTCACGGGGACGTGGTGAAGGGGCTGCTGGCGTGACGGGGGGGGCCCGCGAAAGACGCGAATGAACGCGAATGGAGAAGTGTTTTCGCCGAAATCCGAAAGGGACGGTCGTGTGCGGCGGGGAGCGCGGCCTTCAGGCCGCGCTCCGTTTGCGGTCAGCGACGCAATGGCATTGGTGGTTTCATCTCGATTCTCACTGCCAGTCGGTGGCATGCCGACGTCTCGGACCTCACCCCTCACCCCAACCCTCTCCCCTCCTCCGAGGAAGGGAGAGGGAGCCAGAGTGCGTCGCGGCTGTTTCCCAATCATGAAGCTCCGGTTACTGCTCCTCCTGCTCGGCTGCCTGGTTACGTCGCTCTGGGCTGCGCCCAAGGCGGCACCGCCGAACGTCGTTTTCCTGCTGGTGGATGACCTGCGGTGGAATGCGCTGGGGTTCATGGGGGACAAGATTGTGCAGACGCCGAACCTTGACCGGCTGGCGGGGCGCAGCGTGGTCTTCGACAACTGCTTCGTCACCACGTCCATCTGCTCCGTGAGCCGGGCGAGCATCCTCACGGGGCAGTGGATGCGGCGGCATGGGATCGTGGACTTCGCGACCGGGCTCAACGGCAGCGCGTGGGACAACACCTATCCGGCGCAGTTGCGTAAGGCGGGCTTTCGCACCGGGTTCATCGGCAAGTATGGCGTGGGCTCGGTGAAGGAGACGGACGCGAAGGCGGCCGCGTTTGATTACTGGAAGGGGCTGCCGGGGCAGGCGGGCGAGTTCATCGAGAAGAACGACCCGACGCGCACGCACAAGACGGCGCGGTTCGGCAACGAGGCGCTGGAGTTCCTCGGCGGATGCACGAAGGAGAAGCCGTTCTGCCTGTCCATCAGCTTCAACGCGGTGCATGCGCGTGACGGGAAGCCACGCGAGTTTGAGCCGGACCCGCGCGATGAGGAACTCTACAGGGACGTGACCATCCCCGTGCCGAAGCTTGCGACGGAGGAGGCCTTCCTGCGGCTGCCCGAGTCCGTGCAGAAGTCCGAGGGGCGCACGCGCTGGCGCTGGCGGTTCGACACCGAGGAAAAGACGCAGCGCATCCTGCGCGATTACTACCGGCTCATCACCGGCGTGGACCGCGAAGTGGGGCGCATCCTCGCGGAGCTGGACCAGCGCGGGCTGGCGGACAACACGGTGATTTTCTTCACGGGGGACAACGGGTTTGCCTTCGGCGACCGGGGCATGGCGGACAAGTGGTTCATGTATGAGGAGGACATCCGCGTGCCGTGCTTCGTCTTCGATCCACGCTCGCCGAAGTCCGCCCAGGGCCGTCGCTTACCGACAATGATTCTGAACGTGGACTTCGCGCCGACGATGCTGGAACTGGCCGGCGTGCCGGTGCCCGCCGTGATGCAGGGCCGCAGCCTGGTGCCGCTGCTGCGCGGCGAGACGCCGAAGGACTGGCGCACGGAGTTTTTCTACGAGCATCACTCCGTGGCCGCGCGCATCCCCAAGAGCGAGGGCGTGCGCACCGAGCGCTGGAAGTATCTCCGCTGGATCGCCGAGTCGCCGGTGAAGGAGGAGCTATACGACCTGCAGGCTGATCCGCTGGAGGAGCATAACCTGCTCACCGATGCGAAGCACGCGACGATGCTCACCGAGTTGCGCGAGAAGTGGGAGCGGTATGGACGGGAGCTGAAGTAATCTCGAACTCCGAAATCGAACCACGGATGGACACGGATCAGGAGAAGCCGAGCGGAAGCGAATCGCGCTGCCCAGAGTAACCGGGGGAACTTTCGCCGTGTAGGGAGCCTGCTGCCGGACGCCACCCCTCACCCCAACCCTCTCCCCTCCTCCGAGGAAGGGAGAGGGAGAAGATGGGCATTGCGCTCCGCCTCAGCTATCCCACCGATCGTCACTGCCCAGAGCGTGAACATACCTTTCTTTCAGCGTCGGAGCCGGGATCATCTGGCTCTGTAACTCGCGCACAAACGTCTTCGGGTCCACCTTGAACATCCGGGAGAAGAGGGCCGGCCGCTCGGGCAGTTTGGGGTTGAGGGGTTCGATTTTTGTCGGGCCGGCCTGGGCGACATCGGTGGCTTGATTGATCGTCGCCTGAGGCTTCACGAAAACCGAGGGCAAAGGGGTAGTCAGGAGTTCGATGGCCTGCTCCATCACATTCAATTCATGGCGTGTGCCACGGACGAGCAGTAGCCCGGTCCGGTCATTGAAGAACGACTGGGGCGCAGTCGGGTCATTGGTGCTGCCGCAGCCCAGTGCGCCGGCCACCTGGAAGATTTCTTGCACCTCTCGGTTCAGCACCACACTGCGGTCGAACGCGCTGAGCCGACGGAGGTAAGCCTGCCAGTCAGCCTGAGAGATTAACACTCCTGGATTGACCACGACGCCCTTAAGTCCCTGGATGACAACCTTAGGCTCCACCTTGAATACGCGCGTCATTGGCTCCAGTTTTATCCACTGCGTCCGAGGGCTGGGCGGGGTGACGATGGTGGAGTTGGTGCGGGAATTTGGATTTGCTGGGTTGGTCGGAGCGGGGTTGGTCAGGGGGGCCAGTATCCGAAGGCTTTGCTCGAAGATTCGCAGGTCATCCTTGGTGCCGCGCACCCGAATCAGGCCGGTCTGGGGGTTGAACTGCACCTGCGTGCCGGGGTTCGTGGCGTTGAGGCTGGTGACGCCGGCGGATTGGAAGAACTGGCGGACGCGGGCGTTGATGTCCACCGAGGAACTCGTGGCGGTGGCGGGGACGGTGGCGCGCACGGGACCGGTGGTGGTGCCGGCGGCGGGCTGGCCTTGGGTTTGACCGCCTTGGGCGTTGCCGGTGTTGTTCACTCCAATTACCGGGCTGGCCACGACGCCTTGCAGGCCCTGGATGAAGGCGTCCGGGCTGACGCGGAACATGCGGGAGAAGAAGGTGGCGTCGCCGCGCGGGATGAAGGCGATGGCGTATTCCTCCACGCTGAACGTCGTGGGCTGCTCGGCATTCTTGCAGATGACGTCGAGCGCGTGGCGGAGGGTGAGGTTCTTGAGCGGGGTGCTGACCCGGATGAGGCCCTCGCTCAAGGCCACGGGCTGCGCGACGGGAACGGGATTGCCGCTGGCGTCGAGGAGCGGGGCGGGGCGGACGGCATCGTTGATGAGGAAGTTCAGGCCCTTCTTCTTCGGGTCCGCCTCGGGGTCGAACTTTTGCGCGTCCTCAGAGAGGCGCTTCACGACTTCCGCGAGGGGGATGCCGTCGAAGTGGACTTCCGGGAGGATGATCTCCTCGAGCTTGCGGTTGAGGCGCTGCGCGCCCTTGCTGGAGTGGGTGAGGAAGGGGACTTCGGAGTTGGTTTTAGCGTAGGGGTTGGGGACAGGAAGGGCAGCGTTGCCGTGAACCACTTTGCTGAAGCCACCCACTTCGACCTCGACCACGCGATCGCCATAGGTTTTCTCGCGCTTCTTGTTCTCAACGGCGAACTCCGACTCCATGACCAGCCGCAGGTAGAAGAACGCAGCCTCGTTGAGCGGGTCTTTCGCGATTGCCGCCTCCAGCTTCAGCTTGGCCTCCCGATAGTCGCTCTTCTGCCAATAGAGCTGGCCGTCCCTCACCAATTGCATGACCTCCGTCCGTTGCTCCGGTAATTTTGGCTGGCTGGTAAGCCCGGCCTTATGCGCCACTTCCACACGGTCATTGAAACGCTTGAACTGCTCGGCTTCGGCGTTCCCTGGGTAGAAGGGGAAAATCTTCTCCACCTCGGCGGCAGCGGCCTTGAACTCGTGTTTCTCCTGCAACTCAACCGCGAGCTGAATGCGGCTGTGGATCAGCCCCGCGAGCGCTTCCCGGTAGCGCTTCTCCACCGTCTCGACTCCGCCGAGCACCTTCGCCAAGCCGGCGGCCTCCTCATAGCGCACCACGGCGTTGGTCCAGGACTTGATCTTGCGGAACTGGTCGGCTTCACCGAGGAGTTTGGAGAGCAGTTTGGACAGGGCGAGCTTCTGCTCTTGCTGGCGCGGGGCTTCTTCCGGCGCGTCTCCGCTGGTAGCAGCCGACGTGAGGAGGCTCTGATTTTGGGTCCCGGGTTTGGTGTCTGGCGGTGGGGGAGAAGTGAGCCTCCTGACGTCGGCTGCTACCGGGACGGGCGCGGCGGCGGCAAGCTGGACGGGCTTCGGCGGCAGCGTCGGGTGGAGGAGCGTGAAGCTGTTCGTGGGGAGGCCGGGCACCGGGGGCTTGAGCGGATATATGGGGTGGAGCAGGGGGGCGTTCAGCGGCCCGGGCGAAACTCGTTCCGCGAGCGCCTTGGCAAGGCGGTTGAGGTGAGCCTGAAGCGCATCTCTCTGACTCGTGTCCCGTGCGGGCACCACGACGGTGTCACCGGCCTGCAAGGTCACGTCCAGCGCAGGCTGTTTGGAAACCTCCATGATGTTGAACGGAATCCGGTCCTCCTGGCCGTCGCCTGTGGCGCGAAGGACGTGGCAATTGGTCAGGCTCGCTCCCGGCGCAAAGCCGCCAGCGCGAACTATGGCACCGGAGGCAGTGAGCCGCGCGTCCGGGGCCAACGATAGTGGGCCGGGCTGGCGCACGTTGCCGGTCACGGTGACGAAGATCTGACTGGCGGGCGGGGTCTGGGGAGAAGTGAGACTCCTCACGTCGTCTCCTACGGGAGACGGGGTTTTGTTCGCTACGAGTTGGGCAGGGGCATCGCCAGGCAATTGGTTTGCTGTGCAAACGGGCACCAGCATCAGCGCGAGGAGGGCGGCGAAGGGTTGCCACGCGCGGCGGAGGCGAGGGCGGGGGCCGTCGCGAAGGTGGGTGCGGAGGCGGAGCATGATGGTGGCGGAGGGTGGTTATGCTGATACTCCTTGGGTGGGCGGGTGGCAAGCGGAAGCGGTGCCGCTGGATGAGCCGGGGACGGGACCCAAAGATTTGGGAAAGACAAAGATTGAGCTCGAGTAGCTTGTGAAGAGGGTTTCCCGCAGATTCAAGGCGACCACAGATGGGAATAAACCGGAGGCAGAACCCAAAGATTCAGGGAAGACAAAGATGAAGATTGGCCTGAGGGGCGAATGGCCGGGTGAGTGCAAAAGCGGCGCTCCCGGACGGGGCACGCGCAACGGGGCCGACGAGGACGCCGGCGGCACGGCCCGCGGGACGCGGGCGCTACGTGGGATGGGGCGGGGACTGGTGGACGGCAGCATCACGCCGGGTCGGAGACCGGCGCTCCGGCGACGTGCTACTCGCCGAGCCAGATCCAGCGCACGCCGTCTATGGCCACGCGGCCGTCGGTGTCGTGGTTGGTGATTTCGACGAAGCCGGTGTCGCCAGCTTTGAAGATGAACTCGCCGAGGGGGACGAAGTGGAAGGGGGTGGTTTCCTTGCGCTGGTCCACGGTGAGTTTCGCGGTGCCGTTGGCGTGCTTGATGGTGACGGGGGTGTTGGTGGCCTGCACTTTCGCGGGGCGGAAGCCGAGGCAGACGAGGTAGCGGCCGGCGCGGGGCAGGGCGGGCGCGAAGCGGGCGCGGGCGGGGGCGACCTTGCCGCGCACGACCTGATCGCGGTGGATGCCGGGGCCGAGGAAGACGTCGGAGTAGCGGAGCGGGAGGCCGGCGATGTATTCGGGGAAGGTGCCGTTCCAGCGGCCCGCGAGTTCGCCGTCGAAATCGTCCATGGTCACGTCGCGCAGGGCGGCGGTGCCGACGGGGACTTCGGCGGTGAGCAGGCGGCGACGGCCGGAGGCGTCGGTGACGAGGAGACTGACGGAATAGGCCTTGTCGAGGTCGAAGGCATGCACCACGCGTTCGCCTTCGGCGCTGACTTTGCCGGTGCCGGTGAAGTCCCAGAGGATCTGCTTGAGCGGCTCCTTGTTGTAGGGGCTGGGGACGGCCTTGAAGATGACTTTCTCGCCGGGCTTGGGGTTGGTGGGGGTCCAGGTGAGCTTGAGCTGCGGCTGGTAGCCGGCGTCGAGCACGGCGTTTTCCTTGAGCAGGAGTTCGCGGAGTTTTTGCGGGTCCACTTTTTGCACGGAAGTTTTGGCGGCGAGGGCGAGGTGGGCGGCGTTGCCGGCGGCGTGGCCGAGCATCATGTAAACCGGCTCCATGCGCAGCGAGCAGTAGGCGACGTGCGTGGCAGAGATGCACACGGGCACAAGCAAGTTTTCCACCTCCGGCGGAGTGAGGCTGCGGTAGGGGATGTCGTAGTTGTTGCAGGCGACGTGGCGGGTGTGCTCGGGGATGATGCGGCCGTCCTCGCGGACGAGCTGCACGACATGGCAGTCAATGCCGTAGCCGCCGGTGGCGATGCCGTCAGGCTTCCAGCGGTCCTGCGTGAGGTCCTGCTCGCGCAGGACGTAGCGGCCGACCATGCGGCGGGCGGCGCGGACGTAGAGCTGGAAGGGCCAGTGGCCGTTGTCGGTAAATTCGTCCTTGGGCAGGCCCCAGGTGCGGGCCTCGGTGCGGAAGGCCTCGGGCAGCTCGGGGTCGTTTTGCAGGTAGTAGAGGCGGCTCTGGACGTTGTCGCGGATGCGGGCGGCGATGCGGTCGCGCGTGGCCCAGTCGCCGTCGGCGTAGCCTTCGCTGTTGCCGGGGAAGTCGCCCCAGTTGGCGTCGTATTTGCCGTTGGGGTGGGCCTTGTCGGTGGTGGTGAAGAAGTTGCCGAAGCCGGTGGCGAGGCCTTTCTTCACGCGCTCGCCATCGGTGGCGGCGAAGGGCGCGGGGTCGTAGTGCGCGGGCTTGGGGAAGAGGACGCGGTTGACGGTGTTGGAGGTGATGGAGATGCGGTAGTTGTAGGCCTGGGCGCGGTGGTCGCCGAGGCCGCGCTGTTCCTTCGCGCCCATGCTCACGCCGGCGAGCTGCTCGCCGTATTCCGCGCGCGCCTCGCGGCCGATGCGATAGGGCACGCGCGCGCCGGCCATGAGGTCGCCTTCGTAGCTGGCGTCAATGAAGAGGTCCCCGGTGAAGGTGCGGGTGGTATGGGTGGCGAGGTCGTCCGCGACGAGGCCGGTGAGGCGGTTGCCCGAGGCGGTGCGGTCAGGCTCGGGCAGCACGGAGCGGTAGCGGTGTTTTTTCCAGACGGTGATCTGGGGCTGCTCCTGGAGCATCTGTTCGAAGATGAGTTCGGCGACGTGCGGCTCGAAGGTGTTGCCGTTGCGGCAGGCTTTGAGTTCCTTCGAGTCCGCGCCGTATTTGGTGGCGTAATACTTCACGATGCGGGTGAAGAAGTCGTCGGCCAGGCCGCCGACAGTCTTGCGGTCGCCCATGTCCGTGGCGACGAGACCGCCGCTGACCATGCCGCCGACGTGGGCATTGAGTTCCACAAGGGCGACGGTGTGGCCCTGGCGGGCGGCGGCGATGGCGGCCATCACCCCGGCGGGCGTGCCGCCGTAGATGATGACCTCGCGGTGGATGGGGGCCGACGGGGCCTGGGCGGAGCAGGTGAGGGAAAGGGCGAGGAGGGCGAGAGCGAGGGTGGCGAGTGGGAACCGGCGCGGATGCATGGGAGAGTGGTAGCAAGTTGGACGCGGTGTCACAAGGGGGGCAGAATCGTGGACAGGATTAACGGGATTAACTGGAGGGAGGTCCAGAGCGGGCGCGCTGGCTCAGGGACCGGAGGAGGTCAGAAAGATGGAGTCAGAAAAATGAAGGCGGGATGGAGTGGTTCCCAGAGCTTAACGGGATCAAGGAGCAGCGGGGGCGTTTCTCCCCAAAACATTGCGCTCCACGCGTTGGAAGCCCTGCTCGAAGCGGGGACCATATTTTTTGAGACTGGTGTCCTTGTATTTCGCCGCCCGTTCGAGCATTCCCTTCCCCAGATAGAAGGCGTAGATCCGCTCCAGTTCCCCGGCAACGGACATCCCACCATTCTCGAGCGCCTGAAAGTAGCGGTCGAACTTCCCGGCGAGGATGTCGGCGTTTGGCTGGGCACTGAGGGCGATCCACAGGTGCGAAAAGCAAACCCAGTAGGGATTGCTATAGAAGACCGGATCGGAGCGCCCTCCCTGCCCCCAGTTGCACGGCTGAAGCCGGCGCTCAACCACATCCCCGAGTTCGGTCATCCAAGCAACGGGATTGGTGGCGCTCAAACGCGCGAGAAACGCGGGTTTGAAATAATCGTCATTCAGGTTGGCCTTTAACGCGGCCTCGACCTGTTCCACGGGGAAGCTGAGCAACGCATAGGCGGCGGCGGTGCCCACGGGCCCGGCGTAGTTCATCAACGAACCGGCGTCATTCGGATTGAGCCCCAGCTTGTTGGTGACGCCGGTCGGGTCATTCATCAGAGCGAGCAACTCCGGGATCAGTTCCTTGAACTTTCCCGTGGCGATGGAGCCGGCCGCTGCGGCTCGCACGGTCGGCGAACTGTCCTTGGCCAGCACGGGGAGCACCTCTGGCATCTTTGTGCCGATGGCCACTTGCGCGGCCGCGTCGCGGACGTTGGCAGCGGCATCCTGCACTTGCTGCCGCACCAAGGGCATCGCCTCGCTGGCCGGCAGCGAGGACAGGAGGAAAGTGGCGGCGGTCCGAACCTCTTCGGAAGCATCGGTGAGCCACGCGGGCAAGAGCGTGGCAAAGGCGGTGGCTGGCCGGCCCCGCAGCATACTCATCGCCGTCGTCCGGCGGGCGACTGAACGAGTAGCGCCAGCCTGCTCGACGAGGAGGGGCGCAAAATCGTTGGTGGTGTTCAGGCAGCCTCCGCGCTTGCACAGCTTCATCGCGGCAATGGCGATGGCATCGTTCGTATGCCGGAATTGAGGAATTAGCACGGGGGCGACACTACCCCAACTCCAATCATGGGCCGGCGGCTTATGCCAGCGGTAGGCCGCCTGATGGGAGGGACAGTTGGTATAGTTGCGTTCACAGAACCCGGTCATGGAGTTGAGTTGCTCGATGGCGTAGAGCGCGTCCGATGGGGTGGAGTTGGTCAGGAGCAAGTTGAGTTCGAGCCAGTGGGCTTCCTGGATGGACACATCCTTCAAGGGACGGTCGTCGAGTGTGCTCAAAACGCCGTTGTCCATTTTGGAAGTGTGAGACTCGCGAATCTGCCGGTAGTCACCACCGGTGGTGCCCTTGAGCGCGAAGATCAAATAACTCTGCCGAAGCTGGAGGTCGTAATATTGAGGAGTATAAGTGATGAAGGTGAGACCTCGTGCCCAATTTGTGCCGTTGTGCAGAAAGCGGATTTGGTTTGTGCCCGGCTCGCCCTTGAACACCGTGATCAATTGCAATCGCGCCTCACAGTTGCGCCCGGAATGGGTGATGGCGATGACCTTCGCCTTGCACACCAAGTCGGCCTTGCTGCTCATTGCCGCCAAACTCTCGGAAGAACCAACCGTGTAAGCCTGAGCGACCAGTGCAGTTAGCAGCCAGGCAAAGGGGAATAGGCAGCGCATGGGTTTGGGGCTGGTTGAGTTGGAGCAACGCTACGCATCGTCTCGGTGGCGGCAAGTAGGCATTTGACCTTAGATCAGGCTCAAAGCTACGCGATACGATGGCACGAATGAGATGCGAAAGGGGCGCT
Organism: uncultured Klebsiella sp.; assembly: GCA_964578245.1. Classification (GTDB taxonomy): domain Bacteria; phylum Verrucomicrobiota; class Verrucomicrobiia; order Limisphaerales; family SXTU01; genus SXTU01. Next base: position 11,372 of record CAZOCL010000123.1, read on the forward strand.
GTTGGACGGGGCACGCGCAACGGGGCCGGCGAGGACGCCGGCGGCACGGCCCGCGGGACGCGGGCGCTACGTTGGGCGGGCAGGCATTCGCATGGCGGCGGTTACTCTGTGGCTTGGACGAAGTTGTGGATGACGGTGCGGACGTTGTCGCCGCCGCATTTGCCGCCGGGGATCGCCCGCTCTTTCCAGTAGGTGGCGGAACGGAAGACCTTGCGCGCGATGAGCACCTGGAGGCTCTGATCGGCGGTGGTTGCGGGCTCAAAGTGGCGGGCCATGTTGAGGAGCATCGCTGCGACCTGCGCGCCGTCGCACTGGCCACCTTTGGCGGCGTTGGCCAGCCAGTAGTCGGGCGCGTCCACGATTTTCTTGGCCACGAGTTTCTTCACATCAGCTGCGAACGGATCGGCGCTAGGCGGGGTGGGCGGAGTGGGTGTGGCGGCGACTTTCAGTGGGGTTGCGTTGGTGGTTGGGAGCGCCGAGTCGAGCACGGCCCCATCTTTACGGAGCAGTGCTCGGAGCTGGGGCACGTCCACTTGCTGCACCGTGGTTTTGTTGGCAAGGGCGAGGTGAGCGGCCGTGCCGGCGGCGTGGCCGAGCATCATGTAGGTCGGCTCCATGCGCAGCGAGCAGTAGGCGACGTGCGTGGCCGAGCAGCAGACGGGCACGAGCAGGTTGCCCAACTCGCGTGGCGTGAGGGAGGCGTAGGGGATGTCGTAAGGCTCCACGGAGATGTGCGGCGTGCGGTCGGCGACGAGTTTCCCATTGAGGGGCAGGAGCTGCACGACGTGGCAATCCACGCCATAGCTGCCGGCGCAGACGCCGTCGGGCTTGTGGCGGTTTTGCGTGAGGTCGCTTTCGCGAAGCACGTAGCTGCCGACCATCCGGCGCGCTTCGCGGACATAGAGCTGGAAGGGGAAATGGCCGTTGTCTGCGAACTCGTCCTTGGGCAGGCCCCACTGCTGGGCGTCCGCGAGGAAGGCAGCAGGCAGCCCGGGGTCGTTCTGCAAAAAGTAGAGCAGGCTGAGAAAGTAATCGCGATGCCGCGCCTCGATCTGCGCGCGCGTGGCCCAGTCGCCTTCGGGGTAGGCCTGGCTGCCGCCGGGGAGGTCGCACCAGTTGGCGTCGTGCTTGCCGTTCGCGCCGGGCTTGCTGATGAAGAGGTCGCCGAAGCGGCTGATCTTTCCGCTCGTGATCCGTGGTCCATACCGCGCGCGCCACGGCTCGGGGTCGTAGTGCGCGGGCTTCGGGAAGAGCACGCGGTTTTCGGTAATCCCAGTGATGGAGACGCGGTAGTTGTAGGCCATCACGCCCGTGTCCGCCTTGCCCTGGTCCGGTCCCACGCTGATGCCCGCAAGGGGTTCGTTGAATTCCGCGCGGCCCTCGCGCCCGACGCGATAGGGCACGCGGGCACCGACCATCAGGTCACCTTCGTAGCTTGCGTCAATGAACACGTCGCCGGTGAACGTGCGGGTGGACTGGGCCGCGAGATCGTCCACGACCAACGTCGTGATGCGCCCGGCGTCGAGCGTCACGGCGCGATAGCGGCAGCGCTTCCAGACGGTGATGCGCGGCTGCTCGGCGAGCATTTTGTCAAAGGTCAGCTCCGCGACGTGCGGCTCGAACTTGCGCCAGTTTTTGCAGGCCGCGAACTGGGGCGAGTTCGGGCCATGCTTGTCTGCGTAGTGCTGCACGGCGCGCTTGAGGAATTCTTCGGCGAGGCCACCGACGGTCTTGCGGTCGCCGATGTCGGTGTTGACGAGGCCGCCGCTGATCATGCCCCCGACGTGGGCATTGAGGTCAATGAGCGCGACGGAATGGCCGTGTCGCGCGGCGGCGACGGCGGCCGTGACGCCAGCGGGAGTGCCGCCGTAGATGATGACTTCGCGGTGGATGGGGGCGGTGGCGGGGGCCTGGGCGGAGCAGGTGAGGGTAAGGGAGAGCAGGGCGATCCCGAGGGCGGTGAGGAAGGATGGGAGCGGTGTCATGCGAGGGGAGTGGTAGCAAGTTGAACGGGGTGCCACAAGGGGGGCGGAATGGGACGGCTGCGACGGATCGGGTTGGATTGCGAAACGAAGCCAAGGTGGCAGGTGAGGAATCTCAGATTGGAGATTTCAAATTTCAGACGGCAGAAGCCATGGCGAAGGAACTGGGGGAAGGTGGCGGTGAACGATTTTGGGGAGAGGACCCAAAGATTTGGGAAAGACAAAGATGGGGGCGGAAACCACGAAGGGACACGAAGGGACGCGAATGCGGTGAGCGGGGAGGTGGGAGACTGACGTTCCGCCAGGCTGCTCGCGGTTTGCTTCCGCGTGCTTTGGGCTTTGAACTTCGCTTCATGCTCCGGCATGATGCGGCAGTTGCACCAATGAAAATCCTGCTCGCCGATGACGATGAAATCAGTCGCAAGATCATTGCGAGCTTTCTGGGCCGCTTTGGTTACGAGGCGCTGATGGTGCAGAACGGCGCGGAGGCGTGGGAGGTGCTCCAGTCGCCGAGCGCGCCGACGCTGGCCATCTGCGACTGGATGATGCCGCGCATGACCGGGCCGGAGGTCTGCGCCCGCCTGCGCGCGATCAAGCAGTCGGTCCGCACCTATGTGATCCTGCTCAGCTCGCGGAACACGAAGCTGGACATCGTGAAAGGGCTGGATGCGGGGGCGGATGACTACATCGTCAAGCCGTGTGATCTCACCGAATTGCAGGCGCGTCTCCGTGTGGCGCTGCGGTCGCTGAATCACGAGGCACAGCTCCGCAAGACGATTGCCGAATATGACCAGCTCATCCGCCGGCACACGATGCTGGGTGAGATGGCTGCGCATCAGGTCGCGGCGCACGCGCCACCGGCGGTGCAGGCTGCGCCCGTGGTGATTACCTCGTCCGTGCCCGCCGCTCCCGCTGCGCCGGTGGCACCGGCGGCCCTGGATCTTGCCGCGTTGCTTTGCGAGGCGGTGCGGGAGATCGGGCTGGGGCAGGGGACGCTGGAGACGAATCCTGAGCCGTCGGGGGCGGCGGATTTTTCCGTGGTGCTGCCGGCGTATGTGAGACGCGATATGGAGTGGGTGGACCTGCGGCTGGATATCACCCGGGGCGGGGCGCATGCGCTGTGCCGGGCGGTGCTGCGGCGGTCAGCCAATTCCGAGCATGAACTGCTGGGGGTGCTGGCGGAGGCGGTGCATTTGCTGCTCGGGGCGAGAAGCTTGGCGCGGGCGAAGCAGGCCTTGGGGCTGGTGGCGGTGCTGCCGCCGGTGGCCGCGCGCAGCGACGCGCTGCCCCGGCCGACCACGGCTCCCAGCCAGCGGTTCGCGCTCAAACTGCCGGAGCTGACCGTCCAGGCGGCCAAGTTTTCCACGCCGGCGGTGGTGAAGAACAAGTCGGTGCCGCAGTTGCAGGTGGGTGATCTGGTGGTGGAGGCCGCGCGCGTGGCGGGTGATGCCGAGCATGCGCTGCTGGCGGCGGGGGAGATCATCACGCCGCATCGGTTGGGGGTGCTGGTGGAACTGACGGCGGCGCAGGTGCAAGGGGTGACGGTGGCGGTGGTGGAGGCGCCGGAGGGGAGCAGGGGGTATTTGCGGCTGGGGGCGTGAGGGGATGGCCAGCCACGCTATTCGCCTGGGTTTGTTCGCGGCCTTTCTGGTTGCCGGGTGTGGTGCCGAGCCGCAGCAGACAAACGCGTCATCCAAAAACATGAATGCTGAGGCAATGCGGGAACTGAGATTGAAAATGCTGGCAGCCCGAGGGGAATTGGGATTGAAGCCCACGCCGGAGTATCCGCGAGTCTGCGGTGTTCTGATGGATTGGCCGATGGAGATGGCGACCATCACTGTAGTTTCGCTGTCCACTGGTGATGCCAGCATTTATTCGACAGGGACGTTCGGCGTTCTCGGGGGTATCGGCCACGAAACGGTTCGCAGTGCGGCCCGGAATTTCGTCAAGGTTGCCGAGAGGCACCATGCCGAGGCGGCCTCGACAAAGGACTACCCATATCCCAAGCCTGGTCGCGTTAGCTTCTACCTGATTTGCTACGACGGGGTTCGGACGATTGACCTGGATTTGGAGTCGCTGAGCACCGGGAAACACAGGTGTTCTGATTTGTATGAAGCGGCGCACCGCGTCATCACGGAGTTGCGCCAGATTACGCAGCAACAAAAGCGGGAAACCCCCTGAGACACTCGGTGCGGTGCGGTGTGGTCGTGATTCCTCAGCCCCGTTGGGATTGAAGTGCTGACGGAGGACGGGCGTGGCTTCGAAGCCGCTGTCGGGACCGTATTGGCCACGAGGACATTCTGAAAAGCGGCGCTGAAAGACGTGCGCACTCCAGACGCTGCGCGAGTTCCAGTGCAACGGTGGGCGGTGAGTTTCACTTGGACGGTGGATGCGGTGCTGCGGACGACACCCCTCACCCCTAGCCCTCTCCCCTCATCCGATGAAGGGAGAGGGAGTTCGCGCGTCGGGGTTGTGGGCGTGGTGCGATTTGATGAGGCTGTGCGACTGCCGCGAAGCCTGGGAATACAACAGTGGAGCGGGCGTTGAAGCGGCATGAATGCCGCGCGCCGGTTGGCACTGTAACGGCTACGGGGACAGTCCGAAAAGCGGCGCTGAAAGACGCGCGCACTCCAGACGCTGCGCGAGTTCCAGTGCGGTGGTGGGCGGTGAGCTTCACTTGGACGGTGGATGCGGTGCTGCGGACGGCACCCCTCACCCCTAGCCCTCTCCCCTCATCCGATGAAGGGAGAGGGAGTTCGCG
>CAZOCL010000124.1:0-16111 GCA_964578245.1 uncultured Klebsiella sp.
GCTCCATGTTCGCGAGGAAGATGATGCCCAGGTGCAGCGGATCAATGCCATACGCCGAGCCGAGCGGCACGAGCAGCGGCACCACGACGACAATGGCCGAGAACGTGTCCATGAAACAGCCCACCAGCAGCAGCAGCACGTTCAGCACGAGGAGAAACAAGAGCTTCGAGTGAATCGTGCCCGTGACCCACGTGACCGCCTTGTCGGGAATCTGCGCGTCCACGAGGTAGTTCGTCAGCCCGAGGGCCACGCCGAGGATCATGAGCACACCGCCCACGAGCAGGCCGCACTCCGTCAGGACGCGGGGAATGTCCGTGGTGAGCTTCAGGTCGCGATGCACGAACACGGTGACGATGAAGACATACAGCGCCGTCACCGCCGCAGCTTCTACCGGCGTCGCGATGCCGCCGAACAACGCGGCCAGCGCCACGAACGGCACGGCCAGTTCCCACTTCGCCTCCCACATGGCCGCACGCGCGACTGCCCCGCTGAACCTGGGCCGGTCATCCGCGTCCTTCGGCCCGCGGCTCACGCCCCACCACGCCGTCAGGCCCACGAGCAGCAGGCCGGGCAGGAGGCCGGCGAGGAACATCTTCTCGATGGTCACGCCCGCCGCCTGCGCCTTCGAGCCGGCGATGATGGCGTAGAGGATCAGCGGCAGTGACGGCGGGAAAAGCAGGCCCAGCGCGCCCGAGCCGGTGAGCAGGCCGAGGGCGTTGCGCTCCGAATACCGCGCCGCCAGCATCACGGGCATCAGCAGGCCGCCCAAGGCGAGGATGGTCACGCCGCTCGCGCCGGTGAACGAGGTGAAGAACGTGCAGACCAGCGCGGTGACGATGGCCGGGCCGCCACGGAACGAGCCGAACAGCGCTTGAAACACGCCGACCAGCCGCTTCGACGCGCCGCTTTCCGCGAGGAGATACCCGGCCATCGTGAAGAGCGGAATCGTCGGCAGCGTGGCGTTCGTGACGAGCCGGTAGAGGTCGAGCGGAATGGAGGCGATGGGCAGGTCATCGCCCCAGAAGAGAATCATCGCCGCCCCGCCAAGCGTCACGAAGATCGGCGCGCCCAGCACGGTCGCCACGAGCAGCGCGGCGATGGCCGGCCAGACCAGCTTCGCCGGATCGGTGGGCGGGTGCGTGGCCAGCCACACCAGCAGGCCGCTGGCGGCGAGCATGACCGCACGGCTCCACCACGCCTTCGAGGAATTCCACAGCAGCCGCCACGTCACGAGCGCAAAACCGAGGGGGATGATGGCTTGAATCCACCAGATGGGGAGCTGACCGACGAGGAAGTTGCCGCTCTCCCGCTCGGACTTCACGAACTCAACGCTGGCGACGGTGAGGAAGAACGCGACCGTCGTGGCCGCCGTGCCGCTGAAGAGCGCCGCCACGAGCTTCCACTTGTCCGGCAGGATCGTCGGCAGGGCGGACATCGCGAGCAGCCGGCTGTCCCGTGCCGCCAGCGCGCCCCCGAGCATGCCGATGATGAGCGTGAAGTGCTGGACGATGGCCGTGCCTCCGGGGATGCCGGAAGCGAAGGCCTTGCGCAGAAACGCCTCCAGCAGCGGCAGCACCATCAGCGCAACGAGGATGCTGCACAGCAGCCAATTCTCGCCGTTCCGCAACCACGCGCGGGGGCCGGTGGGTGGGGCGGCTGGCGGAGAAGTCGCGTCGGTGACTAGCATGGGCGCGGCGTGGTGCGTGGTGCGTGGTGCGTGAAAAACCGTGCGGCGGCTGCGTTCCCCTCACGCACCACGCACCACGCACCACGTTTCCGGTCCCCGCTCATTTCCCCTTGGCCCGATACTCCTTCACCAGCTTCGCCACCTCGTCAAACATCTCGGCCGGCACCAGCTTGCCACGGATGGTCGCGTAGGCTTCGTCCGTGAAGCGCACCCAGTCGGCGAGGTCATCGGGCGTGGGCTTGGTGACTTTCAAGCCGCGCTTCACCATGGCGGCCACGGCTTCATCGCTCTCGGAGCGGCCGCGGTCGCGGATTTGTTTGCCCGCCTCGGCGGCGGCGGCCAGCAGGGCCGGGCGCTTGTCCGCCGGCGTGGCATCCCAGCTCTTCTTCAGCACGATGGTCGCGCCCACGAGCGGCACCCAGTTCAGCTCCAGCATGTGCGAGGCGGGACCGTAGAACTGCCCGGCCAGTGCATAGATCGGCACGCTCGGCACCATGTCGAAGAGGCCGGTCTGGAGCCCGGGCAGCACGTCCGTCTGTTCGGCGGGGACGGGATTCACGCGCAGCGCGCGCATCACGTCGGCCGAGCGGGTGTCCCCGGACCAGACAAACACCTTCATCTTGCGGAAGTCATCAATGCGCTTGCCCGGCTGCTTGGAAAAGAAGCGCACCCAGCCGAGATCACCCCAGCACAGCACTTCAAAGCCCTTGTCGCGAAACTTCTTCTCGAGGCCGGGCCGGAGCTTCTCGAAGACGTAGTCGAACTCGTCGAGCGAGCGGAACATCAGGGGCATGAACTGCAGCCCGCCGACCGAATCTTCGATCTGCGTGAGCCCGGGCACGGTGAGCATCGCCGCCTGGATCTGCCCATTGGGCGGGATGCGCATCCGGCGGACCATGTCAGCCTCGCCGCCCATGGTGCCATCGGTATAGAGGGTGAGCTGGACCTGGTCGCCCGTGACCTTCTTCCACGCCTCACCCATCTGCTGCAGGCTCTTGTGCGGCGAGGAATCCTTCGGGGCGAGCGTGGCGAGACGGATTTTGACCGGCGCGGCGGCGGAGGCAGAAAAGGCAAAGAAACTCCAAATTCCAAATCCCAAGCTCCAAAAAAGTCTCCAGCTCCAAACTCCAAGCTGCGTCCCTCGCGGCAGGATTGGGGCTTGGAATTTGGAGCTTCCTTGGAGCTTGGAGCTTGGAGTTTGGAGCTTTTTCATCAGTTTACTTTTTCTCCGCCGGAGGCAATGCAGGCAATATCAAATCATCCACCCGCCCCAGCAGCCATCTGGCCCGGCGCTGCATGATCAGGTTCACCAGCCGCCATTCGGGACGGGTATCCACCTTAACCGCCAGCGCCTGGTCGAGCAATGCTTTGAACTCGACGGCGTTCTGCTGCTTCACACAGACGTTCTCCGCGAGCGAGACATACGGTCCGGCCTGGCCGCCGCCGCTCAACTGCACCGCGCGGGCGAAGTGTTCCCGCGCCTTCACCACTCCGTCGGTTGCCGCTCCCGGTCGCGCCAGTTCGAAGGTGATGAGGAAGGAGTGGATCGCCCCGTGGTCAAACGCCTCATCCAGCGTCAGCGCCCGGTCAATCAACGCCGCTGCCAGCGGCAGGTCGGCCACGGCGTCCGGGCTGTCCTTGGACAGCGAGATGCCCGCCGCCCAGGACGCGGCGGTCCAGTAGAGGAGCGGCACGTCGGCTTTCTTCGCAATCAGGACGGCGGCGGCGGGATTGGTCCGCAACTGCTTCTCGAAGCCCGGATGCCGCGCCTCCAGTCCGCGCAGGCCGTAGGTCCGCGCGCGCCGGTAGAGCCGCATCGCCCGTGCGTGTCCGGCATTGGCCGCCGTCAAATCCTTCTCCTCCAGCTCGTCGGCTGGCTGGTCGGCGAAGGCAAAAGCGTATTGGGTGAAGCCGCTGGCCAGGGCCTGGAGCAGCCCGCGGTGCTGCGGGGACTCGGCCAGAAGGGACTCCATCAGCTTGAGGCTGAACGGCGCGGCATCCCGCACCAGGTCCGGGTCATCGTCCGTGGCAAAGGTGCCGGTGCCGTTCGAGAGTGCGTCTCCGAGCTGGTTGATGGCCAGCCGCTTGACCGAGCAGCCCGTGGAGCCAGCCACGAGGCCCAGCAGGCCCGCCAGCGCCAGGCCGTGCCCGAGACGCGACCCCGCGAGCGGCCATGGCCGGTGCTGGAAAAGGCTTTTCATTCGCAAAGTGCCCGGAAAATCAGTGCGGTTTTTTACACGCGCACCGGAGGTCAGGCAAAGCAATTTGGGTCACGATCCAGTGAAAGTGCGTCAGCGCGCTCCGGGGAGCAGTGTCGAGCTGTGGCCCCACCCAATAGCTTCGTTTTGTAATTCTCGTCCTCCGTATTGCGCGTCCATTCGCGGCTTCTCCGTCTCCAATGGCTTCGTTTTGCAAAATGCATTCCATCCGTCTCCCCTCTCTGCGGTCCCGCCTCTGCAGTGCAATGGAATTTGTCTTCACCGCAGCAACGGAACAGCCGCAGAGCCGCCAAGGCGGCGTGGCCTCCCAATGGCTTCGTTCGGTAAAATCCCCTCCCTCCGCATCCCTCCCATTCGTGTCTATTGGTGTCCATTCTTGGTTTCTGTTCCGACCCCCATTTGGCTTCGTTTTGCAAAACGGAACCCCACCCCTCCCATCATCCAGAACCCCGGTATTCAAGTGCATATAGCTCATAATCAATTGGTTGTGGGCATCCAGCCGACCGGCTGAAAGCCTTTCGAAATGGCTTCGTTTGGTAAAAACACATCCCGCGATCGCTGCCATCCTCTGCACCCGTCGGCCTCCTCCATTCGTGTCCCTTGGTGTCGATTCGTGGTTTCCCCTTTCCCGTTTGAAATTTGAAATCTCCAATCCGAAATCGCTCATCACCCCACTCTGCCACGCCTGCCCGCCAATCGAAATGGCGTCACGCAAATAAACCATTCGGCCCTGGCCGGTTGTCGCTTTGCGGCTTTACTTTCCTGCGATAGTTCAAGTTACATACCCGCGTGTTTGCCGTGTGTTCCAACTATGAAGTCCTTCTCCGGCCCCTCCGGGTCACTCGCATTCCTCCTCAATTCTAACCTCCGTCGCCGACTCCTGTCGGTCGTGCTCGCCTGCCTCGCCGTGACCGGCGCGGTCCGCGCGCAGGACTTCCAGATCAACAGTCTGACGGGGAACAACGTCGTCACGGTCGAGGCCAATGCCGTGACCGGGGATGACCGGGGCGGCATCGCCGTCTCCGGGACGACCGTCTTCCTCACCGGCGATGCTTCCACCGCCCGCTTCAATCGCAACACGCTCGGCAATGGCGTGGCGTTGGGCGTAGTGCGCGATGCCCTGTGCTCGAACCTCCGGAACGAGCGCGTCTATACGCTGGCCAACGGCGCGACGCCCATCCCGTCCGGCGGCGGCACGATCACGACGCTCATCCAGCTCGACGGCGACAACGGCACATTGACCGGCAACACCATCACGCTCTCCGCGCCGATCACGGTCACGGGTGCGAACTCCTCCGTCGGCATCTTCTCCGGCTGGGACCGCGTGGTGATTCACGATGGCTCCCACGTCTTCAACATTGATCTCACCACCGGCACCGTGACCGATCTCGGCGCGCTGGTGACGCCGCAACGGCTGTCCTCCGAGAGCTGGGCTTACTGGGGCGTGGCGGAATACATCGGCGGGCAGGTCCACATCGCGTATGTGCGGGATGGCCAGAGCATCGCGCGCACGCGGGTTTCGGACGGGCAGCAGAGCGTCATTGCCACCTTCGCGAACCTGAACGACATGGCGAGCTTCACGGTGTCGCCGGCGGCAGGCCGCTGGTATTTCCACCACGAAGGCACGTCGGTCTTCCGCTCGGGCGATGAAACGCTCGGCTACGCGGACGCCACCTTCACCACGCCGCCTTCGCCCGTGCTGATCAGTGTGAATCCGGTCAGCCTCACGGTGCTGCCGGGTGAATCCGCCTCCTTCACGGTCGGTGCGGCGGGCAGCCTCCCGATCTCCTATCAGTGGCTGAAAAACGGCGTGCCCATCCCGGGCGCGAACAGCGCCACCTACACCATCGCCAGCGCCTCGGCGACGGATGCCGCGACCTACTCCTGCGGCGCGACGAACTCCTTCGGCGGGGCGGTCAGCGCGGGCGCGACGCTCACGGTGGTGGCGCTGGACGCGGATACGTTCAAGATTCTTTCCCTCTCCGGCACCGGGGCGACCATCGCCCAGGCGCAGTTTGCCTCCGGTGACGACCGCGCGGGCATCGTGGTCACACCGCAGAGAGTCTTCCTGCGCGGTGATGAATTCGTCGGCTCCTTCGCCGCCAGCGACCTGAGCGGTGGCATCCGCCTCACGAACGCCTCGGAAATCAGTTTCCTGGAATACGACTCGATGGTCGCGAACCTCGCGAACGAGAAGGTCTATGTGCTGGCCAACGGCGCGACCCCGCTCGGCATCTTCGGCGGCACGGTCAACACGCTGATCGAGATCAACCCGACCAACGGCCACCCGACCGGTGCGACCATCGCGCTGAGCGCACCCATCACCCTGAATGGCGGCGGGCTCTACACGGCGACCATCGGCATCTTCTCCGGCTACAACCGCATCATCGTCCACGACGGCACCTCCGCGTTCTCCGTCCACCTGCCGGACGGCACGGTGACGAGCCACGGCGCGGTGAGCATTCCCACGCGCGCGGTGTCCGAGAGCTGGGCTTACTGGGGCGTGGCGGAATCCTACGGCGGCAACCTCTACGTCGCCTACGTCCGCGACGCGAACACCATCGTCCGCACGCGTCTGTCGGACGGCGCGACCACGCTGATCGGCAACTTCCCGAACCTCGGTGACATGGCGAGCTTCACGGTGTCCCGGAGCCGGGGCCGCTGGTATTTCCACAACGAGGGCCTCTCGCAGTTCAACCCGACGCCGGCCACGGCGGGCGAGGAAATTGTCGGTTTCGCGGCGGCCCAGTTCCTCACGTTCACCGTCCCGGCGTTCACGCTGAACACGAACCTGCTGAACAACGCGCCCGGCTACCTGGAGAATTCCCCGGCGCAGACCATCCCCGGCTTCGCCACCGGCATCTCCAACACCGTCACGGCGTTCATCGTCACGAATAACAACAACCCGCTGTTCTCCGTCCAGCCCGCGCTGGCCCTGGACGGCACGCTGACCTTCACGCCCGCGCCGACCGCCTTCGGCACGGCCATCGTCACGGTCATCGCGGTCATCAACGGCGTGCCGGACCTGACCACGCTCCAGACCTTCATCATCACCATCCTCCCGGTGAATGACGCACCGAGCTTCACCGTGGGGCCGAACCAGGTCGTGTTCTTCACCGCCGGGGCGCAGACCGTCACGAACTTCGCGACGAACATCTCCGCCGGCCCGACCAACGAGTCGTCCCAGACGCTCACCTTCACGGTGACCAACAACAGCAACTCGCTCTTCTCGGTGCAGCCCGCCATCTCCTCGTCCGGCACGCTCACCTACACGCCGTCCGGGGCCTTCGGCACCGCCACGGTGACGGTCATCCTCCACGACAACGGCGGCACCGCCAACGGCGGCGTGGACACCAGCGCGGCGCAGACCTTCACCATCCAGATCGTGCCGGCCGGCATCTTCCTCACGCACAAGGACGCCTACGCGGGCGAGACCGTGACCGTGCCGATCTTCATGATCGGTTCCGGCGTGGAGAACTCGCTGGGCTTCACGGTCCTGTTCTCCCCGGCGCTCTTCACCTTCAACAGCCTCACGCTCGGCAGCAACGCCACCGACTGTCTGCTCGCCGTGAATACCACCGGCAGCAGCACCGGCGCGGTGGGCGTGCTGATCTCCAAGGGCGCGGGCAACGTGTTCCCCGCCGGCAGCAACCAGCTTGCCCTGCTCACGCTCACCGTGAGCGGCACCGCCCCGGCGGGCACCACCCCGGTGATCTTCACCGACGGCATCACCCTCCGGCAGGTGGCCACTACGAACGCCGACGCGCTCGCGGGTGCGCTCTTCGTCAACAACACCGTCACCATCTCGAACAGCGCGGGCATCCACGAAGGCGACGTGTCTCCGCGCACCGGCGGCAATGGTGCGCTCACGGTTTCCGACGTCGTGCAGATCGGGCGCTTCGCGCTCGGGCTGGACACGGCGAACACGGGCGGTGAGTTCCAGCGCGCCGACTGCGCGCCGCGTGGCACGCTGGGCGATGGCTACATCACCGTGACCGACTGGGCGCAGGCGCTTCGCTACGTGGCCGGCCTCGACGCCCCCACGCTCGCCGGCGGCCCGACGGTGCAGGCCGTAAGTTTGCGGCCCGCTTCCGCCGTGGCTGACGGTGCCCGCCGGGTGTCGGTCGGAACCGTGGTGCTGGCGGCGGGTCGCACCGCCGTCGTGCCGGTGCAGTTGCTGGCCACCGGCGACGAGACCGCCGCTGGTTTCACGCTGCGCTTTGACCCTTCCGTGCTCACGTTCGTCAGCGCGCGCAGCGCGATCTCGGGAGCGATGGTGCTGTCGAATACCACCCGCGCCGGTTCCGGCCGCGTCGGCGTGGTGATGGCGCTCGCGCCCGGAACCAGCGCGCCCGCCGGGCTGGTGACGCTGGTGGAACTGACCTTCACCGTGGCGGCGGATGCCACGGGTGAGATCGGCCTGAACTTCGAGGACAGCCAGGCGATTCGCGAGCTGTCGGACGTGAACGCGCGTGCCTTGGGTGCGACGTTCGTGGGCGGCTCGTTTGCCGTGGTGCCTCCTCGCACGCTCGGCTGGCGCTCCGCTCCGAGCGTGGACGCCGGTGGCAACCTGCGCCTCGACATCGGCACCGCCGGTGGCGACGCGATCACCGCGGACCGCCTGGGCAACATCGAAGTCTGGGCCGCGCCGAGCGTCGCCTCGCCGCGCGGTGACTGGGTGCGCCTGCCCGGTGCGCTGCAGCTTCAGGACGGGACCATCGTGCTGCAGGACGGCGGCGCAGCCGCGCGCGGCCTGCGTTTCTACCGCATCGTGGAACGACCGTAAACGTGGAGCGCCGGTCTCCGACCCGGCGTGAACCAGCGAACCACGAACCTGCCGGGTCGGCGACCGGGGCTCCGGCGAAGCGAACGGCATGGAGTCCCGCCTTCAGGCGGCGGGGCGTTTGATTGTCGAAGCCGCCGCGCGCGAAGTGGCTGCGTTGCATGTAACCGTGCATCAGCGTGACGCGTCAGGATCTACAAGCCCGACAGGAGTGGTCGGGTGCGAAGGGCTCGCTTTAGCCATGAAGAAGCTGCTCAACACTGGTCGTTGGATCTGGGTTGCACCAAGGGGAAGCTTGAGTGCAATAAATTGCTGTTCACGGCTTCTGGTTCACGTTCTCCCGTCGGTCAGCATCTTCGATGCGACTGGGCCTGCGCCGACTCCAGGTGCGGGAAGACCTTTCCCTGTCAGGCTTCTAGTCCCGTTGATGGCTATGTTCCTGACGGCGTGTGCTTCACAGAAATGGCCGGAGCCCGTGCCGTTGAGCGCTGAGCAGATTGCCGCGCAGGAGGCAGCCCGGGAGCAGCGAAGGGAGGCGTTAAGGGAGGAGGTCTACCGGGCTGCCTACGTATACGAATTGCTGACGCCGGAGGAGAAAGACCAGCTCTTAAAACTGGAAATTGAAAAGCAGAAGCGAATGAATGGACTGTCCGCAGAGGAAATGCGACGGGGAGAGACGGATCTGAAAAAGCAATGGGAACACCTGGTTCACCGGAGTAATTCTGAATTTTGGGACGAAGCCGCCCGCGGTCGCCAAGATGGTAAGAAGGAATTCAGGCGGCGCCTGCGGGATAACTATCTTGCGGACGCTCCCATCTCCCCGGAGGACTACGGATTGATTCTCCGAGGCGGATATCGCATCGGTTTTACGCCTGCGGCGGTCCGGGCGTCGCTTGGCGATCCCGATCGTGTTCGCAAGACCATTACGGCTGACGGAACCTCTGAAGTGTGGATCTACGGCAACAGTCGCCTATACTTCGAGCAAGGCACACTCAATCGGATCGAAACATCAGAATGAACTGCCGCTACGTCTTCGCGATCTTCGCCAGCACGTTGGTCGTGGAACGTCCCGGCACCCCGGGCAGAATCACCACCTTGCCCCCAAAACCCTCGACCAGCCGGCGTTCCGGCTGGTTGATGGTGTCAATGGTGTAGTCACCACCCTTCGCGTAGCTATCCGGCTTTACCTCGGCGAGCAGGCGGAGCGCGTCCACTTCCTCGAAGACACACACGCCATCCACCGCCGCCAGCGCGGCGAGCACGGTGGCGCGGTCTTCCTCCGAATTCACGGGCCGGCCCGCGCCCTTGAGCGCCCGCACCGAGGTATCGCTGTTCAGCCCGACCAGCAAGGCATCCCCCAAGGCGCGCGCCGCCGCAAGGTAGGTCACATGTCCGGCATGCAGGATGTCAAAGCAGCCGTTGGTCACGACCAGCCGTTTGCCCGCCGCCCGCACCCGCTCGCGCCACGCTGCGACGCTGGCGAAGGGAATGATCTTGTCCCGAAAGTCCATGCCCAGAGGCTGCGGGACGGGGCGGGGCTTGGCAAGAAGCCGCCGCGAAGAAAGTCGGCGTGATACCAATTTCCAATGACTATCGGTGGCAAAGCCGATGCGGACCACGACGCCCATCTTCTCCCTCTCCCTTCCTCGGAGGAGGGGAGAGGGTTGGGGTGAGGGGTAACGTCCGACCGCACTTTACCGATTGTCATCGCGAATTGGCATGCGAAGAGCCCGCGACCCTATGGAGTGCGGTGACTTGTCACCGCTTTCCGCAGGCGACTCGTCGCCGTCGGAGCGAGTCACGCCTACGAATCCAAGCCTGTGCCACTGCTGGCGCAAGCACGGTGGCCACTTGCGCAAAGCACGTAGTGCCGGCCTCCGGCCGGCCGTGCCGCAAGCGTCCTCGCTTGCCCGGCGGACCCGTTGCGTTCGCGCTCATGGAGAAGCCCCTTGCCGCCCGAAATCCATCGCGACACTCTGCCCTCCCCATGCCGGACCTCAACCCCGTCATCCACACCCCCCGCCTCGACCTGGTCCCCTTCACCCCCGAGTTCCTCCGCGCCTCGCTCGCCGGCGATCGGTCCGAGGCCGAGCGGTTGCTTGGCTCGGCCCTGCCATCCCTGTGGCCCGACTCCGCCGGGACCCTCCGCCTGCGCCTGCGCCAGCTTGAGGCAGACCCCGCCCTCCAGCCGTGGCTGCTGCGCGGCATGGTGCTGCGCGCGACGAACCGCGTAATCGGCCGGATCGGCTTCCATGACCGGCCGGGTGCAGAATCGTTGCGCGAGCTGTCCCCCGGCGGCGTGGAACTCGGCTACACCGTGGACCCAGAATACCGTCGGCAGGGCTTTGCCACCGAGGCCGCCGGGGCGCTCATGCAGTGGGCCCGGAGCGAGCATGGCATCACCCGCTTCGTCGTTTCGATTTCCCAGGAGAACGCGCCTTCGCTCGGCCTCGCCGCCAAGTTTGGCTTCCGCAAGATCGGTTCGCACGTGGACGAGGAGGACGGACCAGAGGACATCTTTGAGCGCGTTCTCGCCTGACGCTCCGTAGCGCCGGCCTCCGGCCGGCCGTGCCGCAAGCGTCCTCGCTTGCCCGGCGGGTTGGGACCGGCGGCAGCGCAGGGATGCGTGTCCCGTCCGCGCCCGACAGCACAAATCGCCTTGCTGGCCGGGAAATGCCCCGCCTACACTTCCGCCCGCGTCTCACATGGCTGGAATCACTGGAACATTTAAAGCCGTCAAGCGGGCCATCAAGGCCGCCGCCGGAGCCGTCGATCCCGGCGAATACAAGGCGGCGGGGACCCACGTCCAGTGCCCGCATTGCCGGAACCGCGCCTTCAACGAGTCGCCGAACCTCGGCGGTGGCGTGAACCTCGTCTGCCGCAAGTGCCATTACGTGCTGTGGTTTGCGAAGAAGCCGGATGCCGTCTGAAGTCCTCCTGCCCAGTCCGATCTTGTCCGCTCCAACCATTTAACCGTCAGTCAACCCTCCCATGAACACCGTCAATCAGCTCAAGACCATCAAGAAGAACACCGCCGCGAAAGTCGGCGCGGAACTCTCCCGCAGCGGCGGCCTGCTCCGCCTCGCGCCCGCCTGGGTGCCGCGCTCCTTCCTCCAACCCGGCCTGCGCATCAAGCTGCACCCCGACGATACCTACGCCTACGGCCTGAACCGCGGCGGCATTGACGAACGCTGGTTTGCCAGCACCACCGTCACCGCGAACGAAGGCCGTGCCGCGGACGAGGGCCTGAACTACTGCGTCGTCGGCGGCGAGCGCTTCACCCTCAAGCAGGCCGTGGACGACTGCGGCGCGACCATCGTCGGTCAGAGCATCTGGAAGAAGTATGGCAAGTGGCCCGTTTACTCGAAGTTCTTCGACAACATGGGGCCGATCCCCCACCACATGCACCAGTCCGCCAAGCAGGCCAAGCTCGTCGGCCAGGAAGGCAAGCCCGAGAGCTACTACTTCCCGCCCCAGCACAACAACGTGGGTAACAACTTCCCCTACACCTTCATGGGCTTCGAGCCCGGCACCACCAAAGCGCAGGTCCGCAAGTGCCTCGAGAACTGGAACAAGGGCGACAACGGCATCCTCGACCTCTCCAAGGCCTACCGCCTGAAAGTCGGCTCCGGCTGGCTCATTGATCCCTGCATCCTCCACGCGCCCGGCAGCCTCTGCACCTACGAGCCGCAGTGGGGCAGCGACGTCTTTGGCATGTATCAAAACCTCGTCGAAGGCCGCGAAGTGCCGTGGAGCCTGCTCGTCAAGGACATGCCCAAGAACAAGCACAAGGACCTGGACTTCATCGTGGACCAGCTCGACTGGGACAAGAACGTGGACCCGAACTTCAAGGACAACCACTACCTCGAGCCCGTCCCCGTGGCCGACACCCGCAGCGAAGGCTTCGTGGACCGCTGGATCGTCTACGGCAAGGTGGACGGCGAGCAGCTCTTCACCGCGAAGGAACTCACCGTGGACCCCGGCACCAAGTGCACCATCAAGGACACCGGGGCCTACGGCCTCATCTGCGTGCAAGGCACCGGCAAGATCAACGGCCAGCCCCTCATCAGCCCCAAGCTCATCCGCTTCCACGAGCTGACCGAGGACGAATACTTCTGCACCGAAGACGGCGCGAAGAACGGCGTGACCTTCGAGAACACCAGCGAAACCGAACCCCTCGTCACCCTCCGCTACTTCGGCCCCGAGGTGAATCCGGACGCCCCGGCGATGGGCGCGTATCGGAAGAACAAGTTCTGATTGGGGCCGAACTTGAAATGCCAATTTGGCATCTTAGACACAAACGAATCGGATGGCAAAGGCCCGAAAGGATTTAGTGGTAGCGTTGCGGCTGGCGGCCCAGCGTATCGCCGATCGCATCGTGACGTTGCGCGGTGAGAAAGTGCTGCTGGATTCCGATTTGGCCGCGCTCTACGGGGTCACAACTGGCGCACTGAATCGCGCTGTGAAACGCAACCGCGAGCGGTTTCCGGACGATTTCATGTTCAAGCTCACCGCAGCAGAGTCAGATTCTTTAAGATGCCAAACTGGCACCTTAAAGACCGGTCGCGGAAAGCATCGGAAATTTCTGCCCTTCGCCTTTACCGAGCAGGGCGTGGCGATGCTTTCGAGCGTGCTGCGCAGCCGTCGGGCCGTGCTGGTGAACGTGGAGATCATGCGCGCCTTCGTGGCCCTGCGCCGCGAGGCCGGACGTTTCGAGGCGTTGGGCCGCAAGCTTGCCGAACTGGAGCGCACGCAAAACCTTCACGGCGAGGATATCCAGATGATCTTCACCGCGCTGCGCCAACTGGAGGAAACCAGCAGTTGGGCCTATCCGGAGGGGCGGAGGTTGATCGGATTCCGACCAAAAGATCAAACCGAGGCCAAACAAGCCAAGTAAGGTTTGTCCACTCCAGGATCGTTGGCTCCACGTCACGGATGCGTCGTCCCAAGTCCACCATTCCCCGTGGACTTCGCCTGCCGTCTTTACTAGCTTGCCTGCCATGTGCCCCGGCTGGTTCTGGCACCCGTTGCCACGGGCCAATTCCCAAGCCGGCCAAAGCGCAGCATTATGACGCAACCTCAGACTGACGGACGGACCGGCGAGCAGGCCGGAACCGTCCCTTCCGGCTTCAAGTATCTGCTGGTCAGCTCCGCCCTTTTCATCGCCGGCGTGTCGGCGTTCTTCTCCGTGCAGGGGCTGGGCTTTCTCTTCGCTGGCTCGGCCGTGGCGGTGATGGTCATGGCGGCGAGCCTCGAAGTGGGCAAGCTCGTCGCCGCGTCGTTCCTGTCGCGCTACTGGAACGTCACCAACCGCGTGCTGAAGATCTACCTCGTCCTCGCGGTGCTGTCCCTCATCGCGATCACCTCGCTGGGCAACTACGGCTACCTCGCGCGCGCGTATGAGCGCACGCACACGCAGATCGGCTTGTTCGAGAGCCAGATCGCCAGCATCGAGAAGGAGATCGTGGACACGCAGCGCCAGATTGACGGCGCGCGCGGCTCGCTCGCGAAGAGCAGCGAGGCCACGCGCGAGGACATCGGCAAGCTCCAGCAGCGCATCACGACCGGCAACGAGTCGCTGAACCAGTCGCTGGCCCGCCTCCAAGAGCGCCGCAAGACGGCCCAGGACCGGCGCGACCGTGACCTCCAGGTGCCCGCCCAGCGCATTGCGGAGCAAGGCGAGGTGCTCAAGAAAGCCATCGCCCTCGAGGAGGCCGCGATTGCCAGCCTCAACGAACGCGTGGTGGTGCTGGACAAGGCCGGCGCGCCGCGCTTCGCCGTCGAGGAGGCCGCGATCACGAGCCTCAACGACCGGCTCGCCGCGCTCGACCGGCTCCCGGCGCCCAAGTTCACGGTCGAAGAAGCGGCGCTTGCCACGCTCAACGAGCGGCTCGCCACACTGGACAAGGCCGAGGGGCCGAAGTTCGTCGCCGAGGAATCCGCCATCGCCACGCTGAACGAGCGTCTGGCCGTGCTGGACCGCGCGGTGGATGCCTACACAAAGCTTGGGGCGGGCGGGTTTTTCAAGTTCGACAAGATCAAGAAGGGGCAGGAACTCCAGGAGCAGCAACGCCCGGCGCGCGAGGCCATTGCCGCTGAGCTGGCCGTGCAGCGGGCGCGCATCGAGGAACTCCGTGTCGAGCACCTCAAGCAGCAGGCCAAGGCGCGCGAAGTCATCACAGCGGACATCACCGCCCAGCGCACGCACATCGAACAATTGCGCGCCGACCACGCCAAACAGCAGGTCAAGGCCCGCGCGGACATCGCGGCGGAACTCGCCACGCTGCGGGCGCGCATCGAGCAGTTGCGGACCGAGCACGCGAAGCAGCAGGTCAAGGCGCGCGAAACCATCACGACCGAACTCGCGGAGCGCCGGGCGAACATCGATACCCTGCGCAGCGGCTACGCGAAACAGGTGGAGGCGGCGGACCGCGAGGTCGCCGCCGTGCGCGACCGCTTCACCCAGGAGTCCGCCCGGCTCGACACGGAGGAGCAGGACACGCGCAGGACCGGCATCGCGGAGATTGGCGAGGTGGAGAAGCAGTTGAAGGCCATGCAGTCGCAGGGGCTGGCGACGACTTCCACCGGTGACTCGCAGTCCGAGTCGCTCTATCAGCGCATTCGCACCCGCAACGAGGACATCCACCGCTTGCGCGGCCAGATCGCGGCGGTGGACATCGGCTCGTATCGCTTCGTGGCCCGCGCCTTCGACGCAACCGCCGATGGCGTGGTGAAGTGGCTGATGCTCGCGCTGGTGCTGGTTTTCGATCCGCTCGCGGTGTCGCTGGTGGTCGGGTTCAACGTGAGCCTGCTGGCGGAGCGTCCGCGTCAGCGCGGGCTGTCGGCCACGGGAGCGGCCGAAGGAGATGCTGAAGGCAGTGCGCCCGCTGCGGCCCCACGTTCCAAGTGGCTGGCCTGGGGCCTGAGCCTATTCCTACTCGCGGCGACCGTGGGCGCACTGGCCTTCGTGGGCTTCTGGGGCACGCACGCCTGGCGCGACAAAGCGCGGGCGGGGCATGGCAATCTCATCCCGGGCGGCAGCTTTGCCGTGATGACGTTCCGGCCTGATGACTTGAGCGAGTCGGCGCAGGGGCAGACGTTCGCCGACTGGCTGGGTGCTTCCGGTGGCAAAGTCGTTTCCGACACGGTGGCCGGGCTGATGACCAATGGCTTTGATCCCCAGGCCGATGTCTATGCGTTCGCCAAGTTCCCTTCGCAGGAAGCGGCGGCGAAGAGCGACCGGCCCGTGATGCTGTGCGGGTTCGTGGCGCGCGTGACTGATCCGGTGGCGGTCGAGGCGGCGCTCTCCCGCCTCGCCGACCAGGTCAGCAGCAGCCTGCGCACGTCGTCGAACGCCGCGCCCTCGCGCGCACGCAGCCGGGCGATGATCCGCCACGAGACGGGCCGCTACATGGACCCCGA
>CAZOCL010000125.1:0-16038 GCA_964578245.1 uncultured Klebsiella sp.
CCAAGGCCGCCACGCTCGAAGCCTGCATGGCCTCCAGCATCAACCAGGCCCGCGCCGGCACGCTTTACCTCATGTGCGGCGGCGAGGAAGCGACCTACAGCAAGGTGAAGGAAATCCTCGTGAAGCTCTCCGACGAGGGCAAGCTGCTCCGCTACATCGGCACGGCCGGCAAGGCCGCGCAGCTCAAGGCGCTGGTCAACATGGTGATGAACATCAACACCGCCGGCCTCGCCGAGGGCCTCGGCCTCGCCAGCTCGCTAGGCCTCGACCTCAAGACGGTCATGGAAGTCTTCAGCCAGACCGGCGCGAACTCCCGCGTGCTCGTCACTGATGGCGAGGACATGGTCAACCGCGACCACTCCTGCTTCTTCAGCGCCGCCCACGCGGCCAAGGACAGCGGCATTGCCCTGAGCCTCGCCAAGGAAAAGAAGCTCAATCTCCCGCTCGCCGACGCCACCACCAAGCAATACAGCAAGATGGTCAAGGTGGGCCTGGGCGAACTCGACAAGTCCGGCATTGCCGAACTCACCTTCCCCGGTCGCGGACCGAAGAAGGGGAAGAAGTAGTCCCGCATCGTTTTCGAGCGCCTCTTGCCGCCCGTCGGCAGGAGGCGTTTTTGTTTGAAGCTGCCCGTTGAGTTTCAGTCAGGAACCGTGGATTCTGACGCCGTCATGCCGACACATCGTATCGAGAAGACCTGGAAGGACCGCCTGGCGCGGATCATGCCGTTCGGCGTCGGCGTCACCAAGCCCAAGCATTTCCGCGACATGCTGGGCATCATCTGGCGCAATCGCGACAACCTCGGCTACGCCTACAAAGTGCTGACCAGGGGCGTCTGCGACGGCTGCGCGCTGGGTGTGGCCGGTCTGCACGACTGGACCATAAAGGGCACGCACCTTTGCATGACGCGGCTGAACCTGCTCCGGCTGAACACCATGCCGGCGCTGGATGTGAAGCTGTTGGAGAGCGTGGCCAACCTAAAGCAGCTCGACAACGCCCAGCTCCGCGAACTCGGCCGCCTTCCTTACCCCATGCTGCGCGAGGGCAACGCCCCCGGCTTCAAGCGCATCTCCTGGGACGAGGCCTACGCGCTCATCGCCAAGAAGCTCCGCGTGACCACGCCCAAGCGCTGGGCCATGTTCGTCACCGCCCGGGGCGTGACCAACGAGATTTACTACATGGCGCAGAAGGCCGCGCGCTTCCTCGGCACCAACAACGTGGACAACGCCGCCCGCCTGTGCCACGCGCCGAGCACCAGCGCGATGAAGCACGCGGTGGGCGTCGCTGCCACCACCTGTTCCTACAAGGACTGGTATGGCACCGACCTGATCATCTTCTTCGGCGCAAACCCGGCCAACGACCAGCCCGTGACCACGAAGTATCTGCACGAGGCCAAGCTCCTCGGCACGAAGGTCATCATGGTGAACCCCTATCTTGAGCCGGGCATGAAACGCTACTGGGTGCCCAGCACGGCGAGCAGCGCACTCTTCGGCACGGACATCGCGGACTACTGGTTCCCCGTGACCCAGGGCGGCGACATCGCGTTCCTCTACGGCGTCATCAAGATTCTGCTGGAGAAGGGCTGGGTGGACGAGGCCTTCATCCGCGACCGCACCGCCGACTACGAGTCGCTCAAGGCCGCGTGCGCCAAGCTCGACTGGGCCACGCTGGAGAAGCACGCCGGCCTGCCGTGGCGCAGCATGGAGGAATTCGCCATGCTCATCCGCGACGCGAAGAACGGCGTGCTCGTCTGGAGCATGGGCATCACCCAGCACAATTACGGTGCGGACGGCGTAAGCATGGTGCTGAACCTCGGCCTGCTCAAAGGCTGGGTGGGCCGTGACAAGTGCGGCCTCATGCCCATCCGCGGCCACAGCAGCGTGCAGGGCGGCGCGGAGATGGGCGCTTACTCGACCGCCTTCCCCGGCGGCAAGCCCGTCAACGCCGAGAACGCCAAAAAGCTCTCCGAGCAATACGGCTTCCCCGTGCCCGACTGGCCCGGCATCACGTCCGTGGAAATGGTGGAGGCTTGCGGGCGCGGCGAACTCGATCTGCTTTACTGCCTCGGCGGGAATTTCCTCCGCACCTTGCCCGAGCCCGAGCATGTTCGTGCTGCGATGGCGAACGTCCCGCTCCGCGTGCATCAGGACATCATCCTCACCGATCAGATGTTCATCCCGGCGAAGGAGGCCGTGCTGCTCCTGCCGGCGAAGACCCGTTACGAGCAGGACGACGGCGGCCACGAGACCACCACCGAGCGCCGCGTCGCCTTCAGCCCAGAGATTCCCCGTCAGGTCGGCGAAGCCAAGGCCGAGTGGAAAATCCTGCGCGAGATGGCGGCCGCGACCTACCCCGAGCGCAAGGCCCAACTCGGCTGTGAGACCGGCTGGCAGATGCGCGAGGAGATCGCGCGCATCGTGCCCTTTTACGACGGTGTGCAGCATCTCAACCAGACTGGCGAAGCCTTCCAATACGGCGGCCCGCATCTCTGCGCCGACGGCAAATTCCCCACGGCGGACGGGAAGGCGCATTTCAAAGCAGTGGCGCTGCCGACTGACCCGGTGCGAAAACGGAGTAATGGAGTGGTGGAGAGTTGGAGTGGTGGCTCGAATAGCACGACTTCGGCGTCCCAGCAGCACTCCACTACTCCAACACTCCAACACTCCAACCCCCCACGCTTCTTCGTCGTCTCCACCCGGCGCGGCAAGCAGTTCAACTCGCTCATCTACGCCGAGATCGACCCGCTCAACGGCGCGCCTCGCGACGCCGTGCTGATGAATGCGGACGACGCCACCGACCTGCTGCTCATCCACAATGACCGGGTAATTCTGCGCAACGACCTCGGCACCTACTCCGCGTCCGTGTTCCTCGCGCCCATCGCGCGCGGCAACCTGCAGGTCCACTGGCCAGAGGCAAACCACCTCATCCCCAAAGGCATCGTGGACGCCGGTGGTGGCGTGCCGGACTACAACATGCGCGTGACAGTCGAGAAGGCGTGAGGCAATCGGCTTGGCCCGGTTCCGCCATCGGAATGGGCCCTCAATCGAGGTCCTGGTCGATCACCTTCAAGCGTGCCTTGCCTTCCGGGTAAGTGATCACATAGGCACTGTCGTAGTCGCCATCCTTCCATTTTGAAGGCTCGGGCGTGACCCCAAGAGCGGCGGCGAGGGCTGGCAAATGTTCGTGCACCCAGCAGACCACCACGGTCTTGCCCTGGTATTCGGGAGCGTTGATCAAGCGTTCAGCAAGTTGGACGAAGTCCTTGCCCTCGAACGGCGTTTGCACCTCGAGCTTCAGCTTGTTCGCCAGCGGCAGCAACGTCTCCCGCGCACGCAGCCCGTTCCCTTTGGGCGTCGGCCGGCTCGCGAAAAGCGCAACTGGCAGACCATGCTTCGTGGCATGGGAGTCCTTAAGGAAGAAGCCCACCAGAGCCTTCGCCCGTTTCTCGCCTTTCTTGGAGAGGTGCCTGGACTCGGGATCGTCCGGCTTCTCCGCATGCCGGATGATGATGATGGCCGCCGGACGGCCAAGGGCGGACTGGCAAGCCCCCAACGCCAGCAGGAAGATCGCTAGGTGCCACTTCGCCATCTGGCAGACTCTCATTCGGGGAATGGCCAGGCACCAGAACGCGCAGCGGCACAGCCAGGCATCAGCCGTTTACTTGTCCTCGGGGTTGATGAACTTGAAGGCGAAACCGGCCGCCGCACCACCTGCGAAATCCGCAACGAGATGAATCCAAACCTTCGAGGACTCGATGAGTCCCATCACCGTCGCACCCACCGCCACTGCGGGGTTGAACGCCCCACCGGAGATGCCACCCACGGCAAACGCACCCGTCATGACCGTCATGCCGATGGCGAGGCCGTAGAACGAGTTGCCGGCGGTGCCCTTGGCCGTGGCAGTGTTCAGCACCACATAGGCAAGCGCAAAGGTGAACAGGAACTCCGCCAAAAAGGCCGGGCCAACTTCCGGGTTCACCGCCTTGATGGCCGTCTTCAGACCGGCGAACGGGCCCGCCATGAGGAACTTTACCGCCATGGCCGCCACGACCGCGGCCACAACCTGCGCCACCATGTAAGGAACCACGTCCTTCGTATCGCACCGGCCCCGCAGATAGACCGCCAGGGTCACGGCTGGATTGTAATGGGCACCGGACACGTGCCCGCCGGCAAAGATCATCACCATGAGCGCCGCGCCGATTGCGAGGGGCGGGATGGACGCGCCACCGATCACGGAGCAGCCAATAGTGAGCACGAGGAAGAACGTGCCGATGAATTCCGTCAGGTATTTGTTCATGTAGTTGCTGGTGTTGCTTACTGGGTGAGCGCTTCGAAAACATGTCCTACCATCTTTTCGGAAGGTTTGAGCGTGTGCTGGCCCGGCTGCCACCTGGCCGGGCAGGCCTCGTCCGGATGGAGGGCGAGATAGGTGATGGCCTTGAGCTTGCGGAGCAGTTCGCTGGCGTCGCGGCCCATATTGTAAAAGCTCACCTCGGAGGAGACGAGTTTGCCCTCGGGGCTGATGATCATCGTGCCGCGGCGCGCCAGGCCGGAGAAGTCGTCATAAACTCCAAAGAGCTTGCTTACCCCGCCCGCCGGGTCCGCGCCCATGCTGAAACGAACTTTTTGCAGCAGCTTCTCCGAGTTGCGCCACGCGAGATGGGCAAACTTCGTGTCCGCCGACACCGAAATGACCTTCACTCCCAGTGCCTGAATTTCATCGAGGTGCTCGGCGATGTCCGCCAGTTCCGTGGGACAGACAAAGGTGAAGTCCGCCGGGTAGAACACGAGCACCGTCCACAAGCCCTGCTGGCGGAACTGGCTCAGGGACACCCGGCCGAACGCACCGGTCGCTGGCTCGTAGGTTTCCATCGCAAAGTCAGGCACGTCCATGCCCACCGAGACGATTTGAGAGGCGCGCGCATCCATATGAGTTCGGAGCTGGTTGGAGTTGCTGCTGCTGGCGGTTGAACCGGGAGTAGCTCAAACCTTGGAACCGAATTTGTCAATCGCATGGCAAATCATGGCTGGATCTGCCCCGCCAGTTCCTCCGCCGGGTAAGTCCAGATCTCCGCCAGCGTCGGGTGGTAATGCGGCATGGCGGCAAGTTCCCCGACCGTCATGCGCTTGGATATCGCGGCGATGATTTCGTGGATGAGTTCGCCACCGACCGGCCCGACGCACGAACCGCCGAGAATTTCGCCGGAGCGCGGGTCCGCAAGCAATTTCACAAAGCCGTCCTTTGCCTCCATCAACAGGGACTTGCCGTGGTCGCCAAATGGATAGCTGGCGGCGAGGTATTCCCGGCCCTGCCGGCACGCCTGCGCCTCGGTGAGACCGACGCACGCCACCTGCGGATCGGTGAAGACCACACTGGTCAGCAGCCGGTAGTCCACGCTGCGCGTCGCCTCCGGGTGCAGGATGTTGTGCGCGGCCACCTCGCCCTGCTGGATGGCGATGTGGACGATCTCATGCGGCCCGGTGCAGTCCCCGGCGGCAAAGATGTGCGGTGCCGAGGTCTGCATCCGCGCGTTCGTGGGGATGCGCCCGTGGTTGTCAGCCATCACGTCCGCCGCCGTCAGCGTCAGCCCGCCGGTCTTGGGCACGCGGCCCAGCCCGTGGAAAACCGCCTCCGCCGCAACGGTCCGCACCTGTCCATTGTGCTCGAAATCTATGTGCTTCAAACCGCCTTCGCAGCGGGCGTCCGTCAACCGCGTGCCGGTGAAGAGTTCGATGCCTTCGCGCCGGAAGACGGTTTCAATCACCTGCGCGGCATCAGGATCAAAATCCCGGAGCAGGTGCTCGCTGCGCTGCAGTAGCGTCACCTTCACCCCAAAGCGCGCGAAGAATTGCGCAAACTCCACCGCCACCGCCCCGCCGCCTAGCATGATGAGCGACTCGGGCAGCCGCTCCAGCGTCATCGCCTCGTCGCTGGTGAGCAGCCCGAGCGCCCCTAGCTGTGGCAGTGGTGGCGGGGCCACCACGGACCCTGTGCTAAGGACAAAATGCTCGCTGGTGAGCCGTTCGCCGTTGTCGAGTTCGATGGTGTGCGGGTCCACGAAACGGGCAGTCGCGCGGATGAACTTGAACCGCCCGTTCTCCAGTTGCTGCCGACGGTAGCCGGCAAAATCAGCGATCATCGCGTTCTTGCGCGCCATGACCTGCGCGAAGTCAAACCGCACCTCCGGGATCTGAATCCCCCAGGTCGCGGCGTGCCCGGCAAGGTGCTTGATCTCGGCCGCATAGAGCAGCGCCTTGGTGGGCATGCAGCCACGGAGGATGCACAGCCCGCCGACCTCCCGCCCGCCCTCGATCACCACCGTGCGCAACCCGCCCCGAGCCGTGGCGCTCGCCGCCGCATACCCGGCACTGCCACCACCAATCACGGCCACATCGAAATCAAATGCTGCTGACAAACTCATGGCGGAAGGGTGAGCCGGGCGCACCGGCGATTCAACGCTGGAACCGCAGGGCGAAGGCAAGTTCAGGCGGGAGATTCGTGCGGTTCCGGTGCCAGCCCAGCCAACTACTTCGCCTTGAGCAGCGCTTCCTTGATTTGCAGTTCCAATTGCCTGGTCTGCTGCTCGGCGCTGCGAGCAATGACCGCGATCGCATAGCGGGTCTTCTTCTCCTGCGGCGACAAGTTGTCGCCTTTGGCGAGGCGGTCCACCTGCTGCTCGACCCGCCGGAGTTCAGCCAGTGCATGGTCAATCTTCTCCTTGAGTGACTCGTCCCCGTCGGACTTGTCGCTCAGATAGCGGATGATCTCCTGTTCCAAATCGGGGGCTAGTGTCTGCAGGCTCTCCGGCTTGTTCTCGGCCATGTTGAGCAACGTGCGAATTTCGACGGTGTGAGCCAGCAGGAAATCATCCAGATGCCTGCCCAACTGCTGGGCGGTGGCCAGGGAATGCGCCCGGAAATCCTGCTCGATCCGGTCCTCGAGTTTTCCCCGCAGCCCCGGCAGTTCGCGCTGGATGTAGTCCGGCAGACCCGCGACGAGCGCCGGAATGCGCTCCTTGACCTGGCTGGCCAGGGCATCGGTCTTGGTGTTGACCTGCTCTTGCACGAAGGCCATGGCGTGGCCGGCGGCGGCTTGCGGCTCCAGTTCGTGCTGGAGGGCCTTGGTCACGTAGCTCATATAACTGATCACCACCAACACGATGATCACGCCCGCGACGCGGGTCCGCTGCAGCGCGCGGCGCGTGGCGGCTACTTCAGTCAGGAGAAACTGCTCGGCCACCGAGGGGCCGCGTTCCGGGGCGGGCGCGGGCGCGGAAGTCTCAATAGTGTTCATGGCTGGGCAGGTTTGGCGGACTTCACCTTGGTCTGCATCCTGGCCGGCAGGACGGGTTCGGCGTCCACCACATGCAGTTCGCCGAATTCATCGCGGATGAGATCGAACACGAGCAAAGCCATGTCCCAGGAGGCCAGGTCTTCGCGGGCACCGGCCTGCTCGGTGCGCTGGATTTGCCCCACATCCTCCAGGATGTTGCCGAGGCTTTCCAAGTGCGGTGAAAACAACTGATGGGTCACATGGTCGAGCCGCTGCTGCGTCAGGTCCGTCAGCCCCAGCACGAGTGAGGCCACCTTCTGCTCGGTCACGTCCGGATACTGTTTATGGATGTCCGCCTCGCGCTTTTTGAGCATGGCGCCGAACGATGCCTGCAGCACCTTCTCCCCCCGGCGTGGCACATTCTGAATGAGCGTCTCGATTTCCTTCTTGAGCGCTCCGGCCATCTCCGGTGTGCGCTCGTTGAGCCGGAGCATCTCCTTTTCGACCGCGCGCTTGGTCTCGCTGAACGTCTGCTGCGCGACCTTCTCCACCGTGGGCTGCACCTCACGTTTTAGTCCGTCGGTGAAGGCCGCGATGAATTCCTCGCGCGGCGGGCCCTCGCTCACGAGGCTCTCGGCCGAGCGGTAGAGGCTGAAGACGCCGAATGTGACGACGCCCACGGTGATAAGCGGGATGGCCATGCGCCACAGCCGTAGCTGGGCGCGAAGCGACTCAAGCTCGCGGACCTGGTTGGAAACCTCTTCGGGGGACATAAAGAGGACGAGTTGGTGGTTGAGATTGGCTGACAGGAAGGATTAAAGACCCTTCACCTGAAAGTGTCAAACTCGGGCCGTGCGACTCAAACGGGCGCATGGCGTTTGACTTCCCATGCCTCGCTGCCTAGTGTCCGCGCGCAGCAAAGCCACACCTCCATGAGCGCCTCGCCCGTCCCCCCAGCCCCAGTCCCGCCCAGCGGTGCTCTGGTGTTCGTGGTGGACGACAACGAGCTGCTCGGCGAGATCACGCGACAGCTCCTGGACTCGGCCGGCTACGCGACCAAGCTTTTCCATCAAGGCCTGCCCGCGCGTGACGAATTGCTGACGACCAGTTCGCCGCCGATCGTCCTCGTGACGGATTTCGACATCGGCGACATCAACGGGCTCGAACTCATCAACGAGGTCCGCGCCAAGCTGCCGCAGATCAAGACCTTGCTCGTCAGCGGCACGGCCAAGCCGGAAGTGCTCGCGCTGCACCCGGTGAAGCCCGACCAGTTCCTCGCCAAGCCCTTTCGCGCCGATGATCTCATCGGGGCGGTGGACCGGCTGGCCGCGCAGATGCCGAGCGTCGTTTGACAGTTCGGTGGTCCGTTCCTACCGTCTGTGCCGATGTTCGAACTCGTCGCGCCCTACTCCCCCGCCGGTGACCAGCCACAGGCCATCGCAAAGCTGACGGCGGCGGTGCAGGCGGGCGCGAAGCATCAGGTGCTGCTCGGCGTCACCGGCTCCGGCAAGACCTACACCATCGCGAACGTCATCCAGCAGATTCAGCGGCCGACGCTGGTCATCTCGCACAACAAGACGCTCGCCGCGCAGCTCTACGCGGAGTTCAAGTCCTTCTTCCCTAAGAACGCGGTCGAATACTTCGTCAGCTACTTCGACTACTACCAGCCCGAGGCCTACATCCCCCGCAGCGACACCTTCATCGAAAAGGATTCGAGCCGGAACGACGAGATTGAGCGGCTCCGCCTCTCGACGATGAGTTCGCTCTTCTCCCGCCGCGACGTGGTGGTGGTCGCCAGCGTCTCGTGCATCTACGGCATCGGCAGCAAGGAGGACTACGAGGCGATGGTGATTCCCTTGCGCGTGGGCCTGGCCTTCACGCGCGAACAGCTCCTCTCGCGGCTCGTGGACATCCAATACACGCGCAATGATATTGCGTTCGAGCGCGCGCAGTTCCGGGTGCGCGGGGACACGCTCGAGTTGCGCCCCGGCTATACCGAGGACGGCCTGCGCATCGAGTTCTTTGGCGACGAGATTGACCGCATCACGCGGTTCGAGCCGTTGACGGGCGAAGTTCTGGAACAGCTCCAGGCGGTCGTCATCTACCCCGGCAAGCAATTCGTCACCACCAACGAAAAGCTCAAGCGCGCCATCCTCACCATCCGCGAAGAGCTCGGCGAGCGCATCGCGTGGTTCGAAAAGCATGGCAAGCTGCTCGAAGCCCAGCGCATCAAGATGCGCACCGAATACGACCTGGAGATGATGGAGGAGATGGGTTTTTGCTCCGGCATTGAAAACTATTCGCGCCACATCGCCCAGCGCCCGCCGGGTTCGCGCCCCACGACGCTGATTGATTTCATGCCGGATGACTTCCTGCTGGTCATGGACGAGTCGCATGTGAGCGTGCCGCAGATTGGCGGCATGTTTGCGGGGGACCGCTCGCGCAAGGAGGTGCTCGTGGCGCACGGCTTCCGCCTGCCCAGCGCGCTGGACAACCGTCCGCTCGACTGGCTGGAATTCCAGTCGCTGCAAAAGCAGACCATCTACGTCAGTGCCACGCCAGCCCTGCGTGAACTGGAATGGGCCAAGGAAAGTGCCGGGGCGCTCAAACGGGCCAAGGCGGCCGCGAGCGCCGCGCTCCCTGCGACAACGGATCGGGGAGAGCGGCCGTCCGAGACAGTGACATCTCCCCCTCCAATCCCAACGCCTCCGCCGGGTGGCGGCGAAGGGCTCCGCGCCCTGGGTTCCCCCGGCGTGGTGGAACTCGTCGTGCGTCCGACCGGCCTGATTGATCCCACCGTCACGCTCAAGCCGCTCAAGGGCCAGATCGACGACCTCATCGAGGAGTGCCGCAAGCGCGTCGAGAAGAAGGAGCGCGTCCTGGTCACGACACTCACCAAACGCACGGCGGAAGAACTCACCGACTACCTCCGGGATATCGGCATCAACGTGCGTTACTTGCACAGCGAGGTGGACGCACTCGAACGCGTGGAGATTATTCGCGGACTGCGCAAAGGCCAGTTCGACGTGCTGGTCGGCATCAATCTGCTCCGCGAGGGACTTGATCTGCCGGAGGTCTCCCTGGTCGCGATCCTCGACGCGGACAAAGAAGGGTTCCTGCGCAGCGAAACGAGCCTCATCCAGACCGCCGGTCGCGCTGCGCGGCATCTCAACGGCGAGGTGATCCTTTACGCCGACGTGAAGACGCAGAGCATCCAGCGCTTCCTCGCGGTCTGCGACTACCGCCGGAAGAAGCAGATCGCCTACAACACGGCGCACGGCATCACGCCGCGCAGCGTCACGCGGGTGATGGAGGAAAGCCTGTCCTCGCAGAAGGAGGTGCGCGACGTCGCGACGGGCATGCTTAATGAGGCTGCGGGCGACTTCGACGTCACTGAGACTATCCGAGAACTAGAAGGCCAGATGATCGAGGCCTCGAACAATCTGGAGTTCGAGAAGGCCGCCCTCTTCCGCGACCAGATCAACGAGCTGAAGCGCATGGTCAGCGGTGAACCTCCGAGCCGCACCACGAGCTACGGGAAGAAGCCCGCGAAGTCCCGCAAGACCGGCCAGCCCACCTGGACGCCGCGGATTTGACGCACAGCCGGTAGGGTGAGACTCCGCCGAACCCCATATCGAGCGGAGCGAGGCGAACGCAGTGAGCGTTCTCGGCTGATGACCCGGTTGGGCGGCATGGCCAAGAAACTCGCTTCGCTCGCGCCTCCTTCGTCGGCAGATGGGGTTCGACGGAGTCTCACCCTACCGGGTTACTTCTTCGCGGCTTTGCGCCTTTGCGTTGAAATTCACTGCGACTTCGAGGCACGCTCACCTCGTGATTCCCACGGGCAAACAGTTCCTCCGCTGGCTGGCTGCTCCATTGCTTCTCATCGTCGTCTGCGTCTGCTCGGTGCTGAGTTCCTGTTCCACCGTTCAACGCACTGTCTCAGCGCCGCCTCAAATTGAAGGCGCCACTTTTGTCGGGAATGCCTCGTGCGCCGACTGCCACACGAACTACACCCGCGTCTTCGCGGCGAGTCCGCATGGGCGTTTCCACCACGACAGCCCACGCACGGCAGGCGAGACCGGCTGCGAATCCTGCCACGGGCCCGGCAGCAAGCACGTGCAGACCGGCGGACAAGGCCGCGACAAGTTCATCGTCAATCCACGTCAGTCGCCGGAGTCGTGCTTTGCCTGCCATGTGCAGACCCACGCCGAGTTCCGGCTGCCGCATCATCACCAGGTGCTGGAAGGGAAACTTCACTGCGCCCAATGCCACGACACGCACGGCTTCGACATCCTGAAACCCAAGGGCGGCCTCGCTCTGGCACGGTTAAACGAGACGTGCGCGAATTGCCATCGCGAGCAGAGCAAGACCCACGTCTTCGGCCACGAGGCGCTGCGCGAGGGCTGCGTGGCGTGCCACACGCCGCACGGGTCGTTTACGCAGAAGCTCCTGCACCAGCGCGATGTGAACCTCTGCATCAAGTGCCACGCGCAGGTGCAGACCACGGCGGGCGACATCGTCTTCGGCAACACTTCGCACGGCGCGTTCATGCGGCGCGCCACGTGCTGGGCCGCCGGCTGCCATACGGCGGTGCACGGCTCGAACATTGATCCGAAGCTGAGATACTGACGAAGCACTCGCATGGCACCTTCCCCACGCACCACGCACCACGCACCACGGGTTCTCGTGTTGCGGGTTGCGTGTTGCGTGATGGGGGCAGTGGCCAGCGGTGCGGAAGGGGCCGACTTGAGCAAGCTGCCGCCGCCCGCGTCCGCTCCGGTTGATTTTTCGAAGGACATTCAGCCCATCCTTGAAGCCTCCTGCCTGCGCTGCCATGGGGTAGTGAAGCCCAAGGGCGGCTTCCGCCTCGACAGCCGGGACGCGGCCTTGCGCGGCGGAGCTAACGGCCCGGTCATCCTGCCGGGCCGCAGCGCGGAGAGCCGGTTGATCCACGCCGTGGCCCGGCTCGATGCGGAGACCCAGATGCCCCCTGCGGGCAAAGGCGAACCGCTCACTCCCGAGCAGATCGGCAAGCTGCGCGCGTGGATTGATCAGGGCGCGCGGTGGGACGACGGCCCGCTCAGCCGGCAGCCGAAGATCGAGTTCTCCGTCACGCCGATGATCCGCGCGATTTCCGTCAGTGGTAACGAGGCAAAGTTCCGCGAGCAAACCGGTCTGCGTCCCGGCGTTTCCGGCGGAGCGGCGAACTTCTCCTTCGAGCAGCAGCTCGACCCGGATACGCGATTCTCGCTGTCCGGACATGCCCTTCCGCGTGATGAAGACTACGCCGTGAAGCTCTCGCTCGACCGGCGTGAGGTGGGCTTTGTCCGGGCGGAGTTCGAGCAATGGCGACGTTACGAGGATGACACCGGGGGTTACTATGCACCCTTCGCCTCGCCGAGCTTCAATCTGGGGCGGCAATTGTTCATGGACGGCGGACGGGCGGCCTTCGAGTTCGGACTGATGCTGCCCGACTGGCCGCGCGTAACTCTCGGCTATGAATACCAGTTCCGCGATGGCACGCAGGCCACGCTGGCTTGGGGCGATTCCTCGCAAGGCGGAGTGACCCGGAACATCTACCCGTCACTGCGCCAGGTGAACGAGCGCACGCACATCCTCAAGTTCGATCTTGAACACGACTGGCGGGGCAACCGCATCGAGGACAGTGCCCGCGTGGAGTTCTACGACCTCAGCACACGGAAGGAGCAGGCCGCACCCGGCAGCGCCTTCGGCGGCACGGCCACGCCCTCGTCCTTTGTCCTCGTGCGCGAGCAGGCGAGCCACTGGCAGGGGCAGAATGCGCTGCGCCTGGAGCGGCAATTGACCGACTGGCTTTTCGGTTCCGCGGGCTACCTCTACTCGCGCATGGAAGGCGACGCGGGCTTTCAGATGAACACGGTGACCGCCGCTGGTGGTGGGGCGTTCGGCGAGCAGTGGTTTGCGAATCAAATTCTGCTGGCGCGCGAGTCGCACCTGTTCAGTGCCGCGGCCCTGGCGGGACCTTGGGCGAACCTCTCCCTCTCCGCCGCCGTGCAGAGCGAATGGACCCGCCAGACCGGACTAGGCGATGAAAACCTGCAGCTAGGCAATCCCGCACTGCCGTTCCTGCTGCCCGATCCCATCACCTTGAACTCCCAGCTCGACGTGCATTCCACGACCGAGCAGTTCGGCCTGCGTTACACAGGGGTGCCGCACACGGCGTTTTTTGCGGAAGGGCGCTTCCAGCAAGAACTGCGCGGCACCTACGAACAGCAGAACGGCGGGGCCGAGCCTTTCCTCCGGCGCGCGGACGCGGATGCCGATCTGCGGGAACTCCGCGCAGGCTGGCACACGTCGCCGTGGGTCGGCGTGACCTTCTCCGCCAGCTACAAGCACACCGACAAGCGGACTGACTACGCCAATCAGGAGCACGTCGTGGTGCCAGGGGGCGGGCCTTACCCTGGCTTCCTGCGGCAGCGTGCGAGCCACGGCGATGCGGTGGACGCGCGCCTCTCGTGGCGTGCTGCCGCCTGGTGGAAGCTCCAGTTCGGGTATCGGCTCGCCGCCACGGACTATTTGACCGCCACCGATGCCTATCCCGGCATCACGCCCGGCGGCGCGGTCGCTTCGGCGAACCAGGATGCCCACACGTTCAGCATCGGTCACACGCTCACACCGTTCCGCCGCTGGACTTTGAACGCCAGTGCGAGCTACACCGACAGCCGGGCCACCAGCGCGCAGAACGGAGTGGATTTTGTCGTGCCCTGGCGCGGGGGCATCGTGAGCGCCCAAGGGAGCGCCACGTTCGCGTGGACGCCTACGACCGACCTGCACCTGAGCCACGCCTGGTCCCGGGCCGATTACGCCCAGAACAACTTCGCCGCCGGGCTGCCCGCAGGCCTCGAATACGACCAGCACAGCCTGCTGGCAGGCTTGACCACGCGCCTTCGGCACGGGGCGACGATGAACCTGCAATATGGCTTCCACCGCTACACCGAGCCGAGCGGCGGCAACGCCTATGACTACACGGCGCACAGCGTGCAAGCGACGCTCGCGCTCAAGTGGCCGGGGGAGGTCTCCCCATCGTCAACGAAGTTGAAAGCGGATTGAACCCGAACGCCGAAACAGGCTGACGCGAAGAACAAGGAGCGCGGCCTGCATGCGTAGAAACACCGAGCCGCGATTCTGAGCCGCAGCCTCCTGCGGCGTGGATGCCGCGCTCCGAGTGCGCCCGCCAAACAAAAAGGCCGTGCGGATCACTCCGCACGGCCGGTGAAATGAGGGATGTCTAGCTCAGGCGACCAGTTCCTTCAACGGCGTGCCGTTGCGGACGATCATGATCGGGCGGCCCGTGCGGGTGTTGTATTCCTTGCGCGAGTCGATGCCCAGCGCGCGGTAGAACGTGGCCGCCACGTCATCGGGGGTGATGGCCTTGTCCTTCGGGCCTTCGCCCTTGGCGTCGGATTCACCGACGACCTGACCGCCCTGGATGCCGCCACCACCGAGGAGGCAGAACATCGCGCGGGGATAGTGGTCACGACCGCCGCGCTGGTTGACCTTGGGCGTGCGGCCGAACTCACCGGTCACGAAGACGGCGGTGGTTTCGAGCAGGCCCTTCGCGGCGAGCGCGTTGAAGAGACCGCTCAGACCGGCGTCGAGCGTGGGCAGGTTCTTGTTCTTCAGGGTGGCAAAGTTGTCGCTGTGCGTGTCCCAGCCGCCGAGGCTGACGCTGGTGAAACGCACGCCGCTCTCGATCAGGCGGGAGGCGAGCAGGCAGCTCTGCGAGAACTGGTCCGTGCCGAAGAGCTTCGTGATGCTCCCGGACTCCTTGCCGGTGTCGAAGGCATCGCGCGCCTTGCTGGAGCGCATCATCGCGTAGGCCTTCTGGCCGAACTGGTCCATGCCGGCGAGGAGCTTGTCGTCCTTGCCGAACTCACCGAAGGCGTTGTCGTAGCGCGCGACGAGATTCTGGCGGCGGTCCACGTCTTCCAAGGTGACGCCGTTGCGCAGCGCGAGGCCGCGGACTTCGAGCGCCTTGCCGGGCTGCGGCGAACCACCGGTCTCAAACGGCCCGTATTCCACGCCGAGGTAACCGGTCGCATTGTCGCCGAGGCTCGGGACAGCGACGAAGCTGGGCAGATATTCGGTGCCGCGCATTTCCTTGGAGACGACCGCGCCATAGTGCGGGTAGTTAAGCGAAGGCAGCGGGCGGTTGCCCGTGTTCATGTAGCGCGAGCCCAGTTCGTGCGCCGCCAGCGTGTGGCTGACGCCGCGCAGGATGGCAAACTTGTCCGCGCACTTGGCCAGCTTGGGCAGGTGCTCGGAGATCATCACGCCGTCGGCGTTGGTCTTGATCGGCTTGAACTCGCCGCGATGCGTCTCGGGCGCGTCCGGCTTGAGGTCGAAGGTGTCCATGTGGCTCGGACCGCCGCCCAGGCGGACGAAGATCGCGGCCTTGCCCTTGGATTCGCTGACAGCGCCCTGGCTGCTCAAGGCGAAATACTCGCTGAGGCTCAGGCCGACGCCGGCGAGGGCGCCGACACGCAGGAAGTCGCGGCGGGCGACTCCGTCACAGGTGAGGTGGGTGGACATAATGTGTTCTGAGTTTTGGGTTCCGACTGAAAGGGTGGCTTAATGATTCACCATGAACTCGCGCGTGTTGAGCATGGCCCAGAGCAGTTCGCGGACGCCTTCGCTCGTGGAGTTGGCAGCGCCGATGTCAACGCGAGCCTTCTCGATCTCCGTGGCGGTCGGCGGGCGGCTGACGGTGCGGAGGAAGACCTG
>CAZOCL010000126.1:0-13424 GCA_964578245.1 uncultured Klebsiella sp.
CGCCATGCGCCAGCTTCCGCATACCCGCTCCTGCTTCGTCTGCGGCGAATCCAACGCCCACGGGCTGAACCTCCGCTTTGAATCGGTCGGCGACGAGGTCCACAGCCGCTTCACGCCGCGCGCCGAACACATCGGCTTCAAGGGCGTCACCCACGGTGGCATCCTCGCAACGGTGCTCGACGAGATCATGGTCTGGGCCGTGGCGGTGCGCACGCGGCGCTTTGCCTATTGCGCGGAGATGACCGTGCGCTTCCTGCAGCCGTCCAAGCCGGACGTGGAATTGCTGGTGGTCGCCGAACTGGTGGCGAACCGGCGGAACAAGCTGTTCGAGGCGAAGGCCGAACTTCGCGATGACGCCGGCACGATCTACGCCACCGCCACCGGCAAGTATCTGCCCGTCCCCGCCGATGACGTCTCCCCGATGCTGGCCGAACTAGTGGGTGATCTCAGCGTCCTCGCAGCGAGCAATCCTGCCTCGTAGACGCGCTCGGACCGCGACGTTTACGTCGCTTCAACGTCCGAACGCGCAGCGCTTTCACATTGCCAAAGAGCATCGCACGCTGAAGCGGCATGAATGCCGCGCTCCCACTACACGACCTGTGCCCCGCCCACCACGCGACAACGCATGGTGCTGAGCGTCCGCCCGCTCGCCGCACCGTAGCCTTCACTCAGCCGGGCCATGAATCCCTCGGCTTCGCTCCAAGCCACAAGATTCACCGTGTAGCCGCCGAAGCCAAACCCCGACAGCCTGGCCCCGAGACAGGCCGGCTGTGCCCGCGCCAGTTCCACCAGCAAATCCAGGTCCGCCGAGCTGTTCTGGAAAAACTCCCGCGCACTGTCATGGCTCTGGAACAAGTATTGGCCGAACTGCTCCCAATCCTCACTGCGCAGAGCCCGCTCAGCGGCGACCACCCGCTGATTCTCGCCCATGACGTGATACGCGCAAGCGTGCTGGCGGGCGGTGAGCTGATGGCGCAAAGCCTTGAGCTGGGCCGGCTCCACCGCGCGCAGAGACTTCACCCCCAGCACCCCCGCCGTCGCCGCGCAGTGGTAGCGCAGCGCGGCGGAGCGGGCTTCCACCACCGGACTCATCCGCCCCGTGTCGCAGACCACCAGCGCGATCTCACCAATCAGCGGCAGCGCCTCCACCGTGCCCTGCTGCGCATCCACGAGCAGCGCATGAAACTCCTCCGCGCACAGCGAGGTGCTCGCGTCCAGCACACCTCCGACCTCGCCCGCGACACCACGCCCAGCCGCGTGGCAGAGCCGCGCCATACGCAGCCGCTCCAGCTTCGTTGGCGCGGGCATCTTCTCCCGGCCCAACCGGCGGATCACCGCCCCGGTTTCGGTGAGCTTGTGCGGATACAATTGCCGCACCAGGAGCGCCGTCGCCGCCATCAGCGCACCGGAACTGCCAAAGCCCGCGCCCGGTGAAATCTCGCTGTGCACCGCCGCGTTGAACCCGCCAAAGTGCACGCCGCGCTCGCGCAACTGCTGGAGCACCGCCTTGACCAGCGCGGTCCACGGCGCATCCGGGTTCAAGGCCAGGTCACTGAGCCAGCCCACCTCGCGCTGCGGATAGGCGGAGGACACCAGTTCAACCCGCCCGTCCATCCGGGGCGCGCAGGCGAGGCAGAGGTGCCGGTCAATCGCGACGGTCAGCGCCAGGCCCTCGTTCCATTCTGCATGGCTGCCGAGCAGTTCCACCCGCGCCGGAGCCTTCACCAGATGCGTCGGCGCGTGGCCGAACGCGTGCTTGAAGAGTGTGCGCGTGGCCCCGACCGGATCGCGCGGAGGCAGGCGGCGGCTGGGGGTGGGAGCGGGCACGGCGGCGCGACTATGCCGGATGCGAAGGGCCGGTTCAACCCTCTGCCCGGAGATGCGGCTGTGTCGGGCGCATCTTGACACTGCCCCCGAAGCCGAGCCCGCGCGGACGCCGGCGACACGGCCCGCGGGACGCGGGCGCTACGTAGCGCCGGCCTCCGGCCGGCCGTGCCGCAAGCGTCCGCGCTTGCCTCGGCGGGTCGAGGCTCGGGCCTGGTGTGCTTTACCCACTCCGGATCGCGGGAATCACTTTGACCCTTAGGCACAAATGTGCTGCCATGGCATCGAATCAAGCACGGAGGAGCCGCCTGCGGCATCAGACCGCGGCGTCTGCTCCCCTTGAGCAAAGCAAGCACATGAAAACCTTCTTCTCGTGGGTGCTCGGCAGTTGTCTGCTGCTACAGGCCTCTCTCGCACCGGCTCAGACCGCGCCACCCTTCCAGTGGGTGAACACGATCTCAGGTATTTCGGACGACGTTTCGGAGTGCGTCAAGGTGGATGCCTTCGGGAACATTTACCTGTCCGGTTTTTTCTCCGCACCCATCAGCTTCGGCAATACCAATCTGGCTCCCCTTGCCACCGTGGATGCGTTTGTCGCCAAGTATGACGCGCGCGGCGTTTGTCAGTGGGCGGTCCGCCCGGGTGGACGGGGCATGACCTTGGATCCAGCGGGCAACGTCATCGTCACTAGCGGGTATTCCGGCAACTACTCATTCGGTTCGTTCATCGCCACCAATGCCGGTGGCTTCGACGTTTACGTCGTCAAATATGACAACACCGGCGTCCTCCTATGGTCCCGCCAGTATGGCAGCACCCAGGATGAACGCGGCACCCGTGCGGCCACGGACGCCGCCGGGAACATCTACGTAGCGGGCGAGTTTGCCTCAAATATCAGTTTCGGGACCAACAGCTTCATCAATCAAGGAGCCATGGATCTTTTTCTGCTCAAGTTCAACCCCGCCGGAACCCTCCTGTGGGCACGCCAGCTCGGAGGCTCCGGCAACGAATCCAACGCCCGCGTGGCTGTGGACTCCGCCGGCAATGCCCTCATGACCGGAGCGTTTCAAGGCAACGCCTTGATCGGCACGAACCTGCTGACTAGCCTGGGAGCCAGCGACATTTTCGTGGCGAAATACGATCCGAACGGCAGCGTGCTCTGGGCCAGACAGGCGGGCGGCCCCGGTGACGATCTAGGCAATGAACTTACCACGGACCCAGCGGGCAACGTCTTCGTCACGGGCGAGTTTGTCGGCGTCGCCACCTTTGGGACCACCAACCTTAGTGGTCTGGGCGGCGCGGACGCCTTTGTTGCGAAATACGACCCGGCGGGAACGCTCGTGCACGTCTGGCACATCGGCACCTCCGGCGAGGACCGCGGTCGTGGCGTGGGCTTGGATGCAGCGGGCAACATCTATTTGCATGGCGATTTCACCGGTGTGCTGAACGTAGGCCCGTTGTCCGTCGCCAACGACTCCGGCTCGCGCGATGTGTTCGTGCTCAAGATGGACGGGGCAGGCAGCCCACTCTGGCTCAAGCGCGCTGGCAGCCCGGGCACGGACACCAGTGGCAACCTCGCGGTAGCCTCGAACGGCGATGTGTTCCTCAGTGGCTCCTCTTCCAATACGATCAGTTTTGACAATCTGAGCTTCACCAACGCTGGAGCGAATGATGTCTATTTCACCAAGATCCCCGCCAACCCTGGCCCCCTCCCGGTCCCGGCGGGCCTCGTCGGCTGGTGGGCAGCGGAAGGCTACGCGGTGGACTATGCGTGGACGAACCACGGCACGTTCACCAACGCCGCAACCATCGCAGCCATCGGCAAAGTCGGCAGCGCCTTCTCGTTCGATGGCACGACCTCCGCAGTGTTGACCTCAACTAACGCCCTTAAAAGCCCCTACTCGGCGCTGACAGTCGAAGCCTGGGTGTTCCCCACCAACCACAGCTCCGGCACCATCTATGGACGCACCGTCATCGGTCACACGGACGGTGATGGCTTCGCGCTACGCCTAAACAGTGGCGTGATCCAAGTGGACCTGCGACTCACCAGCGGAGACGTGCTCGCTAACTTTGGGCCAATCCTTCCGTTGGATGTCTGGTCCCATATCGCTTACACCTATGACGGAACGCGCGTCACCGCCTATCTGAACGGCATACCACAAGGATTCGTGGCCGCCAGCGGCACCGTCCGCAATTCAGCCAATGCCAGTTGTCGCATCATCATCGGTCATGAAGCTTCAACCTCAAGTGTGATAGACGTGGACCAGCGCTTCGCCTGGGCCGGGCTGCTGGATGAAATTTCTGTTTACAGCCGCGCGCTCGCACCGACGGAGATGCAATCTGTCTTCACGGCGGACACCTTTGGCAAGGCTCGCCCTGCCGCGCCCACGATCCTCGTTCAGCCCCCCGCGCTCACGGTGGTGGATCAGAGCACGCCCGTATCTCTCGGGGTCGCGGCGGCAGGCTATGCCCCGCTCGCGTATCAGTGGCGTTTGAACGGCACCAACCTGCCCGGCCAGACCAACTTCTCCATCAGCATCCCCGCCGCCTACTCCATCCACGAGGGCACCTACGACGTGCGCATCACGCAGCTCGACAGCGTCGCCACCAACAGCATGCCCGCCGTGCTCAACGTGCTGGGCCAGGGCGATGCGCGAACCTTGTTCGGCGTCACGAACGACGTGGCCAACTTCATCAAGGTGGGCGGCGGCGCAGTGCCGTGGACGCTCACCTCCTCCAACACAATCCTCGTCGTGCCCAACTCTGGCAGCATCCAGACCACCCAGAGCTTCGGCGACTTCATCCTGCACGCCGAGTTCCGCACCCCGAATCCGACCGACCTGGCCAACGGCAACAGCGGCATCTATCTCCAGAACCGCTACGAAATCCAGATCTTCAACTCCTTCGGCGTCAGCGTGCCGGGCCTGAACGACGCGGGCGCGGTCTGGGGCCAGCGCACCCCGAGCGTAAACGCCGCCCTGCCCGCCGGCCAGTGGCAGACCTACGACATCACCTTCCACCAGGCCCAGTGGAACCGGAACACCAAGTTCGCGAATGCCCGGGTCACCGTGGTGCTGAACGGCGTCACTGTGCAGAACGACGTGGCCCTCACCGGACCCACCACGGGCGGCGCGGCGGAAGGCCCCACGCCCGGTCCCATTGTCCTCCAGGACAATGGTTCCTCAGTGCAGTTCCGCAACGTCCGCATCACCCCCTTGGATACGCCACCGGAATTCACCTGGGCGCGCCGGTCCGGCAGCCCCAACGCCGCCGGCACGAACAACGATTTTGTCAAAGGGACGAAAGTGGATGCCAACGGCAACGTCTATGTCACCGGCAGTTTTTCCGGAACCGCAGACTTTGGATCCACCAACATTACGAGCGCAGGAAGCCAGGATTTCTTTCTTGCAAAGTATGACCCGGCAGGAACGCTTCTGTGGGTAGCCCAAGGCGGCGGAGCCGGGTCCGATCAAGGACTCGGCCTGACCTTGGATCCCGCAGGCAGCCCGATTGTATCCGGAGACATTGGCGGTTCGGCGACGTTTGGAACCAACGTGCTGACCGGCCTCGGAGCATCGGATATTTTCGTCGCCAAATTCACGCCCGCCGGGCAGCTCCTCTGGATAAGAACCGCCGGCGGACCCGGCACAGACCACGGACACGGCGTGGTGACGGACGGATCCGGCAATGTGTTCCTCGTCGGCGGGTTCTCCGGCACCGCGAGCTTCGGAGCCTTTAACTTGACAGACTTAGGAACCCGGGATGTTTGCATTGTCAAGTTTGACTCTGCAGGCAACGTGGTCTGGGCCCGCCGGGCTGGCAGTGCCGCTGGGCTGGATGACGGCTATGAAGCCGTCCCCGACGGTGCGGGCGGAATATTCCTGACGGGAACGATAGCCGGAAACGCAGACTTTGGAGCGATCAATCTCACGGCCACGGGCAGCACCGAGGCTTTCGTGGCGCACTATGACGCTGGCGGCAATGTCATCATGGCCGTGTGCTCGGCCGGCTCCGGGAACAAAGAAGGTTACAGCCTCGCCCGTGATCCAAGTGGCAATTTGCTGCTTTCAGGCAGTTTCACTGGCACCGCGATCTTCGGTGCGGACACGTTGCGCAGCGCTGGTAACGGTGACGTGTTCCTCGCGAAGCTGGATTCCACCGGCACGTTCCTCTGGGCACGTCAGGGCGGTGGTGCAAATGACGATGAGAGCTTTTTCGGAAAGGTGGCAGTGGACGGAAATGGCAACGCGTTCATCGCGGGTGCGGTTGGTGGCACTGCGACTTTCAACACAACCACTCTTTCTGGAATGGGCAACGACGACGTCTTCATCGGGAAATATGACCCGGCTGGCAACTTAGTCTGGGTGCAGCATGCAGGCGGCAACAACTACGACTATTCGCGCGGACTGGCAGTGGACCCCGCCGGCACCGTCTACGTGGGCGGCACGTTCACAGCCACCGCACAATTCGGGCAATTTAGCCTCACCAGCGTGGGTGCGGGCGACATGTTCGTAGGTAAGATTGGGTTCGTGCCTCCTGCAATCACGCTTCAGCCCGTTGGCGGGAGTGTGCTGGCAGGCCAAAACCTGACCCTTGCCATCGTGGCCACCGGCACCGGTGGGGTGACCTACCAGTGGCGCTTTAACGGCACGAACATCACCGGCGCGACGAACACTACCTACACCATCCCCAACGTCACCACGAACGCGGCTGGAACCTACGACGTGCTCGTGACTCATGTCTATGGCACCGCCACCAGCGCCCCGGCGGTGGTGACGGTCGTCAACAGTTTAAACCCGTTGAGCTTCGTGTGGGCGAGACGCGCCGGTGGCTCAATTGCGGCAGGCAACAACAACGACTTCGGCAAAGGGATGAAGGTGGA
Organism: uncultured Klebsiella sp.; assembly: GCA_964578245.1. Lineage (GTDB taxonomy): Bacteria > Verrucomicrobiota > Verrucomicrobiia > Limisphaerales > SXTU01 > SXTU01. The sequence continues at coordinate 6,704 of CAZOCL010000126.1, forward strand.
TGCCGCAGGCAACGTGTATGTGACTGGCAACTTCTCCAGTGTGGCGGACTTCGGGGCCACGAATGTTACCAGTGCGGGCAACGTTGATTTCTACCTCGCCAAATACGACCCGGCGGGAACCCTTCTCTGGGTGGCCACCGGCGGTGGCGCAGGCTTCGACGAGGGACTCGACATCGCGCTGGACCCGGCCGGCAACCCGGTCGTCACCGGCATCATGGTCGGGCCTGCCACTTTTGACACCAATGTCCTTGCCGGGTTTGGCGGGCAGGACGTCTTCGTGGCCAAGTTCACCACGAACGGGCAACTCGCCTGGATTCAGTCGTTTGGCGGCCCCGGTCTGGACAATGGTGCCGGTGTGACAGTGGACACCGCGGGCAACATTTTCGTGACTGGTGTTTTCAATCAGACGGCCACGTTCGGAGCGAACGCCGTGACCAGTGCGGGTGCCGGGGATGTGTTCCTCGTCAGACTGGACGCAGCGGGCGTTATCCAATGGGTCAGGCAGGCAGGCGGGGCTGGGAACGACACCGGCTGGGGCCTGGCTGCGGATGGAACCGGCGGCGTGTATCTGGACGGCTTCATCGGCAGCGCCGCGTTTCTATCGCGATACGACTCCACCGGCAATCCGCTCTGGACCGTGCAAAGCACCGGATCGGGCACGGCGGCGGCCAATGGTCTCGCCCGAGATGGGGCTGGTAACCTGCTCCTTCGCGGGAACTTCAGCGGGAGTGTGGCGTTCGGCACAAACAGCCTGAACGGCGTTGGGGGCACCGATATTTTCCTGGCCAAACTGGACACGAATGGTGTCTGCCTCTGGGCCCGTCAAGCTGGCGGTTTGGCCGATGACGACACCTTCTCGTCCGGCAGGATTGTGGTGGATGCCTTCGGCAATGCCTACATCTCCGGCGGGATTGGGGGCGACGCCACGTTTGGAAACACGGCGGTCACCGGCTACGGCAGCAACGATGTCTTCATCGCCAAATACGACAAGGCGGGCAATTTCCTCTGGGTGGAACAGGCAGGCGGCGGCGGCTATGATTACTCCCGAGCGTTGGATGTTGATGCGTCAGGCAATGTCCTCGTAACCGGAAGCTTCCACGGAAACGCACTGTTCACACCGTTGACGCTGACCAGCGCGGGAGCCGGCGATGTCTTCGTTGCCAAGCTCGGTGCGGTCCCGCCCGTCATCACCACCCAGCCCGTTTCGCAGACCATCAGCATCAGCCAGGGCATCACCTTCGCCGTCGCTGCCACTGGCACGCCGCCTTTCGCCTATCAATGGCGCTACAACGGCACGAACCTCCCGGGCGCGACGAATGTATCCTTCTCCATTCCCGCCGTCATCCCTCCCAATGCCGGGACCTACAGCGTGCTCGTGGGCGACGCGCTAGGCATCACGGCCAGTTCCAACGCCACGCTCACCGTGGACACCAGCGGTGTGCCCTTCATCACCACGCAGCCGCAGAGCCAGACGGTGCCCCAGGGCTCGGCGGTGCTGCTCACCGTGGATGCACTGGGAGCGCAGCCCATCGGCTATCAATGGCGCAAGAACGGCACGAATCTCGTGGGACAGAACCTCTTCTTCCTCGCGCTGAACGGCACCACCACCAACTCCAGCGGCACCTACACGGTGGTCCTGAACAACAGCTTCGGCTCGGTGACCAGCGCGCCCGCGGTGCTGACCGTCATCCAGGTCTTCCCGCCGGTCATTACGAACCAGCCCGCGAGCCTTACCGTGCGCGAGGGGTCGAATGCGACCTTCAGCGTGGCGGCGAGCGGCACGGCGCCGTTCAACTACCAGTGGGTCCGCGGCGGCAATGCCATCCCGAACAACGACTCGCCCACGCTCACCATCACGAACGCCACGCTGGCGGACACGGACACTTACTTCGTGCAGATCTTCAATTCCGCAGGCCTCGCCACCAGCCAGCCGGCCACGCTGACCGTGCAGGCCCCGCCGGTCTTCCTGAGCATGCCACAGCCGGTGTCCGTGCTGCAGGGCGGGACAACGAATTTCTCCGCCACGGCCAGCGGCGTGCCCGCGCCCGCCTATTCGTGGTATAAGGATGGCGTGCGCCTGATCAGCTCGCCCACCTACTCCGGCGTCATCACCACCAACCTGCTGGTGCTGGGCGTGCAGGCGGGCCAGGTGGGCAATTACGTCGTCGTGGCCACCAACGTGGCCGGGGCCATCACCAGCGCGCCGGTGACACTCACGGTGCTCTTCGCCCCCACCATCACCACGCACCCGACCAATGTGACGCTCCTCCGGACGAACTCCGCGGACATCATTCCGGTGATGCTCTCCGTGGCCGCCAGCGGCGCGCCTCCCCTGCTCTACCAGTGGCGGTTCAACAGTGTGGACCTCGCCGGCGAAACCAACACCACGCTCACGCTGACCAACGTCACGCGCCTGAGCAACGGCCTCTACCAGGCGGTGGTGACCAACCTCGCCGGCAGCGCCGCGAGCAGCAACGCGCTGGTCCGCGTGCGCGTGCCGCAGCGCGTGGAGCCGCCGGTCTTCGTTCCGGGCGCGCCCTTCCGCCTGCGTTTCACGGATGACAACGGCGAACAAGCCGGCCCCGTGGACATGGCGAAGATCGAGGTCCAGGCCGCCGCCACCCTGCTGGGCACGAACACCGCCTGGGTAAAGCTGACCAATGGCTTCTCCGTGGTGAACGGCATGCTCCAGTTCGACGATCCCTCGGTCACCAACCTCGTCCGGCGCTACTACCGGGTGATTGAGAAGTGAGGCCGGGGAGCCGGAGCCGGAACCACGAAATACGCGGACCACACGGAAGGTGGAGGCTGAACTGGCGGGGACTTCAACCTCGAAGCAGCCGTTGAACTTGCGTGAAAACGGGCGAAAACCGCAACCTGAGTTTGACCACAGAGACGCGATGAACACAGAGATGGGCGCAGCTTGACACACGCACCACCGGAGATGAACCCCCTCGCCCCGCGAGGCACGAGCGGGGAGAGGGATGGGGAGAGGGGAGCTTCGACAGTGCTATGAAGTAACGCGCCTCCTCTCCCCGGCCCTCTCCTCCATTCCATGGAGGAGAGGGAGACCGGAGCGCGTCTCAGTCGGATAGTGCGGGTGTCAAGATGCGCCCCACAGAGATGCTCTCCGTTGTGTCTTCTCTGTGTTCATCGCGTCTCTGTGGTCCAGTTCCGGCTGCGGCCCGCCGCGGTGCGGTTTCCAGTCCCACTCACCAATCTTTGTCTTCCCTGAATCTTTGGGAATGCTCGCTGCGTCCCTCCGCGTTCTCAACGTTGCTGCGTTGAAACGAATGGTGCTGCTTCGTCTCGGCTGCATTGCCCGTGATGTTTCCTCGCGTAGCGAGGGCACGACGGTAGCCGTGGGTTTCAACCCACGGCCACTGCGAAAGAGGGTCTGCGTCGAGTAGCGACGCTTGAACGGTTGGCACTTCCGCCTCCTGGCCCTGGCCCGCCTCAAGCGTCGCTACGCGACGCCGGATCTCCTGGCCAGTGACCGTGGGTTGAAACCCACGGCTACCATCGGCGAGTCGCTACGCGACCTTCCAAGCCCGGCTCCGCCAGCAGGGTGACAGCCTCACACTCGCCCCTCACCCGGCCAAAGCACGGTTCCGATAATGGAGAATCTTGAACTCCGGCTTGTCGCGCAATTCCGCGACCAGTTCAAAATGGTCTTCAAACGCCGGGAAAAAGGCGTCGCCAGTCACCTCGCGTTTCACCAGCGTCAGGAACAGATCGGAGCAGAGCGGGAGGGCTTGGGCGTAGATTTGCGCACCGCCGCAGATGAAGGCCTGCCGGTCGCCTATCAGAGTTCGGGCCTCCTCCAATGTTGCGGCGGTCACCACGCCAGGATGAGTCCAGCCCATCCGGCTCAGCACGATGGTCTCACGGCCCGGGAGCGGGCGTCCGATGGACTCGAAAGTTTTGCGCCCCATCACCAGCACATGCCCGAGCGTCGTGGCCTTGAACCACTTGAAGTCCTCCGGCAGATGCCACGGAATCTTGTTCCCGTCCCCGATGACACGGTTCAGCGACATCGCCGCGATGGCTTGGAAGTGTTTCATGCGCGCCCCCGTAGCCGCCGACGTGAGAAGGCGGAGGCCACGCTGGTAGGGTGAGACTCCGTCGAACCCCATCTCGAGCGCAGCGAGGCGAGCGGAGCGAGCATCTCGTCATCCGCGAGACCGGACCGAGACGCTCCCTGCGCCCGCGCCGACTCCGTCGGCAGATGGGGCTCGACAAAGTCTCGCTCGACCGGGCGTTCACGCACCACGCACCACGCGCCACGTAACACGCTCCACCTCATTTCAACAACTTCCTCGCGCCACCGATGACGTGCTCCCACTGGAATGCCGGGCCGGGGTCCACCTTGTTCGTCTGGATGTGGTAGTGGCCAAGAATGCCTTGATACTGGTCCAGTTCCTCGTCCGACAACTTGCGGGTGACGAGGTTCCCGGCCTTGTCCTTGGGGTAATCACAATGGACGTTGGGAAACACCTTGCACAGCGTCGCCGTCAGTTTGATGAGCGCGGCATATTGCTCCGGCGTGAAGTCGTATTGCTGCAACTGCCGCCCCTGCACGGGACCGAGCACAGGGTCGCGACGGGCCGGTCGCGCGATGAAGTTTGGCGTGAGCAGTCCGGGGTCCCCGCTGTGGGAGGGGATCACCACGCGCGGCCAGCCAGTGTCGTCGCGCTGATACCACTCCTCGAACATCTTCTGCTGCCCGGGCGCGAACGCGCCGATGTTGGCAATCTCAATGCCGATGCTCCGCGTGTTCGACGTGGTGGCATGCCACGCGCGCTCCTTGAGGTCGAGGGTCTGGTAGATCGTCCCGTCGAGATCCAGCATGAAGTGGACGCTCAGGCAGCGGTGGTCGTGTAGCACGCGGAAGCACTGCCGGCTCGTGCCCGCCGCGTCGAAGTGCAGGACGAACTGATCCACCTTCTCGCGCAGCAGCGGCAGGTCCCAGCCCCCGCCCCGCACGCGCTCAATCTCCGCTGCGGTCAGGCCCTGCTTGCGGAGGCCGTAGCGATTGGGAGTTGTAAGCGCGGCCACGGCGACCTTGGAAGTTTCCCACGAAGACTGGTCAAACGCGGCGAACCGTCGCTCGACCCGGTAGGCGTCGTAGCCACTGGGATCCATCCACGTCACCACGCGGGTGCCCGTGTGGAAGAGCTGGCCCGCGACGATGATTTCATCGCCCTGGCGCTTCAGCAGCGCGCCCGGCTTGGGTGGACACAGGCAGCCGCCGAGCCACGGCAACAGCAGCGCCGCCGCCAGCACCGGCAGCCAGCGGCGCAGACGCAGGTGAAGTGAGCGGACAGGCACGGCCAAGTCTTGGGCGAGAGCAGCCCGGGCGGCAAGTCTGCGTTGGCGGGGCCCAATGCCCACGATGAATCGTGACTGATCCGGGAGACTCGACTAGGGCCAAATTCCAGCTTTACTGCGGCCTCTGGATTTGCTACCGACTCAGGTTACTGCTTGGAATGAATTCGGTCCGCTTTTCATGCCATGAATGCCGCCTCTGTTTCTCCCATCGTGTTCCCTCCTCGTCGTAGTTTTTGGTGCCATGCGCTCCTGGTCGCTGGCCTGGCCGCGATGCTCCACCCCGCCTGCTCGGAAGCCGCAACCCGGACGTGGCTGAACACTTCCGGCGGCCTGTGGAATGACGGGGCCAACTGGAGCGGCGGCTTTGTGCCCGGGGCGGGAGACACGGCCATCATCAATGCCAATGGCACTTACTCAGTCACCTTGAACGGGAGCGCCGACTTCGACTCCCTGACCCTGGGTGGTGGCACTGGAACTCAAACCCTCCAGTGGACCGCCGGGAGCATGAGCGGGAAACTGACCATCGCGGCAAGCGGCGTGCTGAACCTCGGCGGAGACAATTCCAAGACTTATATCGGTGGCTCGATCACCAATTCCGGCCTGATCGTCTGGCCCGCCTCGGGACCTGACGCGTGGTATTTCAACACCACCCATATTCAGAACCAGCCGGGCGGCGTCATTGATCTCCAGAAGGACGGCGCCTTCACCTCGAACATCACCCCCAACTCCTTCCACAATGCCGGCACCCTGCGCAAATCCGCCGGGGCCGGCCTGGGCTCGGTCGGGGCCAATCTCAACTTCACCAACGCCAGCCTCGTGGATGTCCAGAGCGGCACCCTGTTTTTCCCGGGCGGCTTCACCAGCACCAGCACCTTCAACGTGGCTGCGGGCGCAGCCATCGAATTGCAAAACGGCACGTTCACCTTTCAGCCTGGCCACACCTTCACGGGCAACGGCTTCTACGGCGTCGCCAGTGGTGGCCCCATCATCAACGGCCCGATCATCAACACCAACTTCATGCTCGTCGGCGGCACCCTCACCATCAGCAACCAGCTCTCCGGCGTCCTCAAGTGGGTCGCCGGCAGCCTGGCCGGTGAGTTGACCATTGTCTCTGGAGGCGTCCTCGACTTCGGCGGTGACAACTCCAAGACCTTCACCGGCGGCGCGATTACCAACTACGGCCTGATCCGCTGGCCCGCCTCCGGCCCCAACGCCTGGTATTTCAACACCGCCCACATCCAGAACCAGCCGGGCGGCGTCATTGATCTCCAGAAGGACGGGGCCTTCACCTCAAACATCAGCCCCAACTCCTTCCACAACGCGGGCACCCTCCGTAAATCCGCCGGGGCCGGCCTGGGCTCGGTCGGGGCCAATCTCAACTTCACCAACG
>CAZOCL010000126.1:13524-16007 GCA_964578245.1 uncultured Klebsiella sp.
AGCGGCACCCTGTTTTTCCCGGGCGGCTTCACCAGCACCAGCACCTTCAACGTGGGCGCGGGCGCGGCCATCGAACTCCAAAATGGCACCTTCAATTTGCAGCCCGGCCACACCTTCACGGGTAACGGCTTCTATGGCGTGGCCAGCGGCGGCCCGATCATCAACGGCCCGATCATCAACACCAACTTCATGCTCGTCGGCGGCACGCTCACCATCAGCAACCAGCTCTCCGGCGTCCTCAACTGGGTGGCTGGCAGCCTCAATGGAGAATTGACCGTGGTGCCCGGCGGCGTCCTCGACTTCGGCGGTGACAATTCCAAGACCTTCACCGGCGGCGCGATCACCAACTTCGGCCTGATCCGCTGGCCTGCCTCCGGTCCCAACGCCTGGTATTTCAACACCGCACGGATTCAGAACCAGCCCGGCGGCGTCATTGATGTCCAGAAGGACGGCTCCTTCAGCCTCAACATCAGCCCGGCCGGCTTCTACAATGCCGGCATCCTCCGCAAATCCGCCGGCACGGGCACCTCCCAGATCACGATGGGGTTCACCAATACCGGAACCATCCAGGCTTACAGCGGGTTGCTCGACTTCCCATCCGGCTACATCATGACCGGCGGGACGGTGACCTATGGCATCGGCGATGCGGTCAATTTCGGACGCATCAACGTGACCGGAAACGCCCCCCTGACCGGCAGTCTGGGTGCGGTGCTGCTGAACGGATATCAACCAGCCACGAACACGCTGTTCACCGTGATGAGTTTTGGTTCTTCCAGCGGCTTTTTCGCCGACACGAGCGGGCTGTTCGTTGGCAACGGCCGCTACTTCGAGCCGGTCTATGCGGCCACCAGCCTCTCGCTGCTCACCTTCGGGACCAATGACGTGACGATCACGGCCCAGCCCCAAAGCCGGACGGTGATCGCCACCAGCAACGCCACCTTCAGCGTCACGGCTACGGGCACGCCCCCGCTGGTCTATCAATGGCGTTTCGGCGGCAACCCCATACCCAATTCGAACACGAACCTGCTGACCGTTCCCAATGCCCAGCCGGCCAATGGTGGCGATTACGACGTGATCGTCACCAGCGCCTCCGGCAGTGCCACGAGCACGGTGGCGACGTTGACCGTTTATGTGCGGCCCGGCCTGAACCAGCCGGCGATGAGCCAGACGGTGGCCAGCGGGCGATCCGCGACCTTCACCGTGGATGCCAGTGGTGTCCCGGCCCCGGGATTCCAGTGGCTGCTGAACGGGGTGCCGATTCCCGGAGCCAATGGCGCCAGCTACACTGTGCCGTCGGCGAATACGACCAACGCGGGCATCTACAGCGTGGTCATCAGCAACGCGGCCGGGTCCATCACCAACACCGCAAGTCTGGCGCTCGTGGACCTGAAACTCTTCGCCGGCGTGGTGATTGACGGACCGCTCGGCAGCCAATACCGCGTGGACTTCACCACGGACGTGAACACCCCGTCCACCAACTGGATCGTGCTGACCAATGTCGCGCTGCCCTCCCGCCCTTACATCTACTTCGACGTTGATTCCCCCGGCTCGCCCCGGCGGTTCTACCGCGCCGTGCCACTGGAGTAGGCCACCGTAGTCAAAGCACGCTCTGGTGAGCCACAGGCTTGCGCTGCGCTCCGTCTGCGGCTATTGCAGTCCCGCCCCGGCGCTCGCGCCGCGCATCCATGAGTGACATCCTCGTAATCGGCCATCGAAACCCGGACACCGACGCCATCTGCTCGGCCATCGGCTACGCGGAGTTCAAACGCCGCACCGGCATGCGCAACGTCGAGGCCGCGCGTTGCGGCGACACGAACGACCGCATTGATTTCGTCCTCAAATCCTTCCTCGTGCCACCGCCGCGCTTCGTGGCCGACGTCTCGCCCAAGGTGCGCGACGTCATGCAGACCAATGTCATCGCCGTCCCGCCCTCCGCGTCGGTCAGCGAGGCGCTGGGCATCATGGACGAACGCAACATCCGTGTGCTGCCCGTGCTCAACGAGGACCGCTCGTGCCGGGGCCTGCTCTCGCTGTTCAAGCTGAGCAAGTTCTTCTTCGCGCCGGGCCAGCGGCTCTTTGATTCGCGTCGGGTCCTCTCCTCCATCCGTCACCTCGCCCGGACGCTGGAGGGCAAGATGGTCTTCTCCGTCGAGCCGGACCGCGAGGAGGACCTCATCTTGATGATAGGTGCGATGGCCGTGGAGTCGTTTGCCGAGCGCCTCTCGAACTACCCGCATGAGAAGCTCGCCGTGGTCGTGGGCGACCGCTGGGATGTGCAGAACCTCGCCATCCGCGAGCGGGTGCGGCTGGTGATCGTCACCGGCGGCCTGCAGGTCGAACCAAAGACCATCGAGGCCGCAAAGAAGAACGAAGTCAGCCTGATCCTCTCGCCGCACGACACCGCCACCACCGCGATGCTTTGCCGCGGGGCCATCTCCGTGAGCCACATGCTGCACGAGCACTTCCTCACCTTTCGCGAGGAC
>CAZOCL010000127.1:0-15967 GCA_964578245.1 uncultured Klebsiella sp.
TCTCGTCAGGGCAATGGGTGGCCGCTCTCCCGCACCCCGGCCCTCTCCCGCTGGGAGAGGGAGAATCTTCGCCGCCATCCTGACTAATCGAAGCGTCCCTTTGCCAACCAATGCGGACGGCGTTGCCCGTCAAACCCCAGCGGGAGAGGGTTGGGGTGAGGGAGAGCGGCTACGAAGTGCAGACATGCGCCCTCCCGCTGTGCCCTGCGGATTCACTGCTCAAAACCTGAGCTGCGCCCCTTGCGCTACACGGTAAGGAATGCGGCTTGACGCTTGGGTGATTTGAGCCAACGGTCATAACCAATGATATCCGGCTTGCGACTCTGGCCGACATTGCGTCGGCGGGGGTTCACTTTGATTGAACTGCTCGTGGTGATCGCGATCATCGCGATCCTAGCGGGCATGCTCCTGCCCGCGCTCTCCAAGGCCAAACAGAAGGCGCACGGCATCAAGTGCCTGAACAATCTGCGGCAATTGCAGCTCGCGTGGAACCTGTATGCGGGCGACAACGAGGGGTTGCTGCCCTACAACTCAAACCAGACCACCTACCAGCAGTGGTATGGGGTCAATTCGATGTCGGTCACGGTCGAGGCAACCAATTACACTGCCATGATGGCAGGATTGATCGGCCGCTACACGAGCACGCCACAGATTTACAAATGCCCGGCGGACCGGAGCGTGGACCCGGCCCTGGCCATCCCGCGCGTGCGCAGTGTTTCGATGAACGGCTACATGGGCGGACAGAACAACGGCCAGTTCTACCCCAATATCCAGGCCTCGACTTATGCGAAGTTCACGCGCTTCGACGCCATCATCAACCCGGCGGACCGCTTCGTCTTCCTGGATGAAGAGCCGACCGGACTCAATGATGGCATCTTCTGGGTGGCCGATCCACTGCCGACGGCCACGACGTTCATTGATTATCCCGCCAGCTATCACAATGGTGCATGCGGGCTATCGTTCGCCGATGGACACTCGGAAACCCACCGCTGGACCGACAAGCGGACGCTGACTCGCAATGGGGCTGATCCAAATTCCGGGGCGGACGTCCGTTACCTGATCTCCAGAACCAGCGAGTAATCCTGCGGGCCGGGGAGGACTGCACGAGAGGGCAACGGAGCCTCGGGGTTGAATATCAGGTTGATGAAGCTCCTGGAATCAGCTACCCAAAGCCCACTCAACCCCATGGCTCTCCCCAATCAGTCCACCGACGGCGCAGACCGGCCTTTAACTCGGCTTCAAGGGGCGCGTCGTCGCTTTCTGGGGCAGTTCGGGGCCGGGGTCATCGGTTCGCTGGCGCTGGAGTCGCTGTTGGACGAGCGAGCGACGGCGGTTTCCGCTGACCGGCCCAATCCGATGGCTCCGCTCCCGCCGCACTTCACGCCACAGGCGCGAAACGTCATATTCCTAAACATGGTGGGCGCGCCATCCCAGTTGGATTTGTTCGACCACAAACCGGAACTGACCCGGCTCAACGGACGGCCGATAGACGCAGCACTGATCAAAAACACGCCCTTTGGCACGCCGAATCCAGACGGATATTTCTTCTTTGCCCCACCTTGGAAGCTGCGTCAGGCAGGACGCAACGGCGCCTGGCTTTCCGAGTTGCTGCCGCATCATGAGAAGGTGCTCGATCACCTCACGTTCATCCGCTCGATGCACACCGACGATTTCAACCATGTGCCAGCGCAGTTGATCCTGAGCACGGGTTCGCCACGGGCAGGACGACCTACCATGGGCTCATGGATCGCCTACGGACTGGGGAGCGAGAACCGCAACCTGCCCGGCTACGTGGTGATGCAGTCAGGCCGGGCCGGCAGTTGCGGGGCACCCTGCTGGGGGAGCGGATTTCTGCCTGGTTCATATCAAGGGGTCCCGTTCCGCGCGGCCGGCGATCCGGTGCTGCACACGTCCAATCCCTCTGGAGTCACACCCGAGCTGCGGCGACGCTCGCTGGACACGGTGCGCGCGCTAAACGAGGGAGCCTACGCACGCTACGGCGACCCCGAGACACTGTCACGAATCGACGCATTTGAACTGGCGTTCCGGATGCAAACGAGCGTGCCGGAACTGACCGATCTGACGGGTGAGCCGGCGCATGTCCTGCGGCTTTACGGTGCCGAACCAGGCAGGAACACCTTCGCCAACCATTGCCTGCTGGCCCGACGACTGGTGGAACGTGGGGTTCGCTTCGTGCAACTGGATCATGGCAACTGGGACCACCACGGCAGCGAAGGTTTCAACTTGATGGAAGGTCTCCCGGCCCGCTGTCGTTCGGTGGACCAGGCCTCGGCGGCACTGATCCTCGATCTGGCGCAACGTGGACTGCTGCAGGAAACCCTAGTCATTTGGGGCGGCGAATTCGGCCGGCATCCAACGGCTCAAGGAATACCTTCCCCCAAGCAAGCAGGCCGGGATCACCAGCGCACCGCCTTTACCATGTGGCTCGCCGGAGGAGGCGTAAAACCGGGCTTGCTGTATGGCGAGACCGACCCGCTCGGCCTGCAGGTCGCGGCGAACCCAGTCCACGTGCATGACTTGCAAGCCACCATTTTGCACCTCCTTGGGATGGATCACACGCGTTTGACCTATCGGTCCCAAGGCCGAGATTTCCGGCTCACGGACGTCCACGGACAGGTGGTGAAGGGAATCCTGGCGTGATTTCAGCCGCCAGCCTTGACCGTTCGCCGAAACCGGCGAACGAGCCTCTGACCCCGGCCAAGCTCGCAGCACTCAGGCCGGGGCAGCGCCTCTGGCCTTACCTCTGGGCCTTGCTATTTGCCTTCCATGGCCTGTCCCTAGCCACAGCCGAAGTGATGCCCACGCCGGATTTTCAACGAGTCATCCGCCCCATCCTGAATCGATATTGCCTCGGCTGCCATGGCCCGACGGAGCAGCGGGCCGGGCTGCGGCTGGACCGCAAACCGACAGAGTGGCGCGGCGGCAAATCTGGCCGGCCCTTGCTGGAACCAGGGCGAGCGGAGCACAGTGAAATCATCCGGCGCGTGACGAGTTCCCGGCGGGAGGAAGTAATGCCCGCGCGCGGGGCGCGATTGGAGCCTCAGGAAGTGGACTTGTTGAGGCGCTGGATCGAAGGGGGTGCACCATGGCCGGATGACAAGGCGCACTGGGCCTTTATCAAGCCGGTCGCCGCCCCCCTTCCAACGGTGAGCCGGCCGGAGTGGCCACGGAACGGGATCGACCGGTTCATTCAGGCCAGACTGGATCGCGAAGGGCAGTCCCCCTCCCCGGAGGCGGATCGCCACACTTTAATCCGGCGATTATCCCTGGACCTGACCGGCCTGCCGCCCTCAGTCGAGGAGGCGGATGCCTTCGCACACGACCCCCGGCCAGATGCCTATGTGCGGGTAGTGGAGCGATTGCTGGCCAGTTCGCATTACGGAGAGCGACAAGCCCGGCCGTGGCTGGACCTGGCCCGATTCGCCGACACGAACGGACACGAAATCGACCGCCGCCGGCCAGTGTGGCCCTGGCGCGACTGGGTGATCTCTGCCTTCAATCGGAACCTGCCCTTCGACCAGTTCACCCTCGCTCAGCTCGCCGGCGACCTGCTGCCGGGAGCCACGGACGAACAGCGGGTCGCCACCGGTTTCCATCGGCAGACGATTTTGAACGACGAGGGTGGCGCGAACCCGGAGGAGTTCCGGGTGGCGGCGGTGATGGACCGGGTGGAAACCACCGCCACCGTATGGCTGGGTCTGACGTTCAATTGTGCCCAGTGTCATACGCACAAGCATGACCCGATCACCCAGGTGGAATACTATCAGTTTTACGCCTACCTGAACCAGACCTGCGATTCGGGCGTCGGCTTTGAGCCAGTGTTGAGAGCAGCACCACCGGAGCATCAGGCGCGGGCGAACTGGCTGCGCGCCGAAATCGCCCGCTGCGACGCTGAAGTGCGCAGGATATTGGCACGGAGCGGGCCAAACACCCCACCTCCCGATGGCGTCGCCAAAATCCTCGCCAAGCCCCGCGACCAGCTCATGCAGAAGGAGCGAGACACGCTCGACGCTTGGGATCGGATCAGCGTCGGCCCGGCCGGGCGTTCGCTGCTCGATCACCGCAGCCAATGCCGCCGGGAAGAGCAGACATTGAGCAGCAATTCGCCCCCTACCATGGTGCTGACTGAACTGATCGATCCTCGGCAAACTCGCGTGTTGCTCCGCGGCAACTTCCACACTCCGGGACAAACGGTGACCCCCAGCATCCCCGCCATCCTGCATCCCTGGCCGGTCAACGCACCAGCGAACCGTCTCGGCCTCGCTCGCTGGCTCATGGACACCAACAATCCGCTGGTGGCCCGTGTCACAGTCAACCGCGTTTGGGATCAGTATTTCGGACGCGGACTGGTGGCCACCCCGGAGGACTTTGGCAGTCAGGGGGAACCACCTTCGCACCCCGAACTGCTGGACTGGCTGGCGGTCGAATTCATGCGCTCAGGCTGGGATCTTAAGGCTCTGCACCGGCTCATCGTCAGTTCGGCGACCTATCGCCAGTCTTCCTCCGCCACGCCGGAGCTGCTCTCGGGCGACCCGCTGAACATCCTGCTGGCCCGTGGCCCGCGCCACCGGCTCGAGGCCGAACAGGTCTATGACCTCGCGCTCGCGGTCTCCGGCCGGCTGACGCGTCGCATCGGCGGCCCGAGCGTCTTCCCACCCCAGCCTCCCGGCATCTGGGAGCGGAGCTTTGCCTACGAGTTCGAAGATGCGGATCGGTGGAAGGAGGACGACGGCCCCAATCGTTACCGGCGCAGCATCTACACATTCATCCGCCGCACGGCGGCGCATCCGACCGCGATGACGTTCGACATGGACAACCGCACTGTTTGCCGGGTGCGCCGGATGCGCACCAACACGCCCCTGCAGGCGCTGACCACACTGAACGACCAGCTCTTCCTCGAAACCGCTGCCGGCCTGGCGGGAAGGATGATGGATCATGAGGGCGACCAACTGGAACGGCTGACCTTCGGTTTCCGCTGTTGCATCACGCGCAGGCCCGAGCCTGCCGAACTGGCGCATCTGGCCTCGTTGCTGACTGACACGCGAAACGCCTTCCGGCAGAACGAGGCAGCTTCCGCCGCGCTCGTTCTGCAAGCCAGGGGTCTGGCCAAGCATACCAGCGTGGAATCCGCCGCCTGGCTGATGGTCGCGAACGCGCTGCTGAATCTCGACGAGACCCTCACCAAGAACTGAAACGAGCGTGGTCGAGCAACGCTCTCATCAAGGGGCGTTGAAAGCGGACGCGCTTATCCGACACGATGCCATAGGCGGAGGCGGCCCTTTCCTCGTCCCCGGTGGAATGTAGATGGACTGCAGAAGCCCTCGACCATGCAAATCGGAGCCGAAACGGAATTCGTTCTTGAATCACCACTTGGCTTCCGGCGAAATGGCGGTGGTTTTTCTCGTATGACGCTCGCGGACATTCTTCGGAAAGAGCAAATCATTGCCGACCTCAAGGCGACGGACCGCTGGCAGGCGATTGATGAACTGCTCGACCTGCTGGTGCAGTGCGGCAAGATCAAGCCAGAGAACCGGGAGGCCATCGCCGCCGTCGTGCGCAAGCGCGAGAACTCGATGAGCACCGGAATCGGCTTCGGCATCGGCATCCCGCATGCGAGCACGGACCTCATCCCGGAGGTCATTGGCGCATTCGGTCGGAGCGTGAAGGGGACGAATTTCGACGCGCTGGACAACCAGCCGGTTAAACTCGTCATGCTTTTCCTCGTGCCGCAAGGCCAGTTTCAGAAGCATCTGCACACCTTGGCGAACATCGCGAAGATTCTGCACAACAAGGATTTTCGCACCGCCCTTGAATCCGCCCCGGACGCCGATGCGATGTATAAGGTGATTACGGAGCAGGGGCCGAAGAAGTAGGGCGGCGAAGGTCGTGGCAGGAGATTCGCGAGCGGCCTTTGCGGAAGGAGTTTTCAGTATCCAGTGTCCAGTATTCAGTCGCCGCATGTGGATCGAGGAGTGACTGAATACTGAATACTGATCACTTCACAAATCCATGTGCATCCGCCTGCATCCACCGCTACTTTCCCCTCGTGACTGTGACTGATTCCCTCGCTCCTGAGACGACCATGGAGAATGTCCTCGCCGCCTACCCCGGCGCGCGGCGGGCGCTCTTCCGCAAGTATCACCTAGGCGGCTGCGCGAGCTGCGGCTTTCAGCCCACGGAGACACTCGGCCAGCTCTGTGAACGAAACGGCAATCTGGACGTGGCGGAGGTCATTGCCCACATCCAGGCCAGCCGCGAGCAGGACCGGCAGATCGAAACCACCCCGCGAGAAGTCGCTGAACTCAAGGCGCGGGGAGAAGCACTCCGGCTGCTGGACATCCGCACGCGCGAGGAGTGGGACGCCGTCCACCTGGACGGCGCGGAGTTTGTGAATCAGGAGCTGGTGCAATCGCTGATGGGGACTGCCCCGCGGGATGCGCTGCTGGTCTTCTACGACCACGATGGTTCGGCCAGCCTGGATGCGGCGGCTTACTTCGCCGGGCATGGCTTCTCGCGGGCGAAGTATCTGCGCGGGGGCATTGATGCGTGGGCGCAGGAAGTGGATGCAACGGTGCCGCGGTATCGAGTGGAGTGATGGCACGGAGATAACCGCTCGACGGCAAACAGTAGCGGTTGGTGGCAAGGGCTGCCGTTCTCCCTCACCCCCTGCCCTCTCCCGCTGGGAGAGGGAGAGACGCAGTCCGCACTGGTTATCATGCGCTTGTCACGGAGCCGTGAGCGCTAGATCCCGGGGGCGTGATACGGCAATCCGTGCGCTTCCGCGACTGCTCTGCAAGTGACCTTGCCGGACTGGACGTTGATGCCACCGAACAACGCTGGTTGCCGCTGACAGGCATCCGCCAAGCCCAAGTCCGCAAACTGCTCGATGAAGCGGTAGGTGACGTTGGTGAGGGCTTGCGTAGCGGTGCGGGCGTAGGCGGCGGGCATGTTCGCCACGCAGTAGTGGAGCACGCCTTCTTCAGTGAACACCGGATCGTGATGCGTGGTGGGGCGGGAGGTTTCCGCGCAGCCGCCCTGATCGATTGCGATGTCCACAAGCACGCTGCCGGGCCGCATCTGGCGGAGCATCTCGCGACGGATGAGCTTGGGAGCCTTCGCGCCAGGCACGAGCACGGCCCCGATGAGCAGGTCCACGGTGGGCAAGAGTTCCATCAAGTGCGCCTCGTTGGAGTAAAGCGTGTGCGCGGTGTGCAGGGTGATGTCGAGGAAGCGCATGCGTTCGAGGTCCACTTCGAGGATGGTCACATCCGCGCCCAGGCCTTGGGCCATGCGCGCCGCATTGACTCCGGCGGCACCGCCGCCGATGACCACCACACGTCCGGGCAGGACCCCGGGCACGCCGCCGAGCAGCACGCCGTTGCCCCCGCAGTGTTTGGCGAGGAAGTAGCCACCCACGAGCACGCTCATCCGGCCGGCGATCTCGCTCATGGGCTCGAGCAGCGGCAGGCGGCGGTTCACCTCGATGGTTTCGTAGGCGATGCAGGTCGCACCGGATGCCATCAATGCTCCGGTCAATTCGCGGTTGGCGGCGAGGTGGAGATAGGTGAAGAGCAACTGGCCGGGACGCAGCAGCGGATACTCGGCAGGCAGCGGCTCCTTCACTTTTACAATCAAGTCGGCTTCGGCGAAGACCGTGGCATGATCAGTGACCAGCTTCGCCCCAGCCTGCTCGTAGTTGGCGTCCGGGTAGCCGGAGCCAGCCCCTGCCCCGCACTCCACGAGGACCCGGTGACCACGCTTGATTAGTTGGTAGGCGGCGGAAGGCAGCAGCGCGACGCGATTTTCCTGGGCCTTGATCTCCTTGGGGACGCCGATGGTCATGGCGGATGTAATACTCGACCATCGTCCTCCCGACAAGGAGCCAGCCGTGGGCTCAGGGAATCATGCTCGCATTCGTGGTCATCAAGCTGGCGGCGAGCCCCGGCACGGTGCGCACCCGGTTGATCCATTCGGCATGGCCATCCACGAAGCCCCAGTTCCAGCCCTCCCGGCCATGATTGTTCACCGAGTCTGGGAAGTTATTCTGGTTCGCAGGAGTGGGTGCGCCGAGCGAGTCATCGGCATCCACCAACAAGATGACATTCACCGGGGACATGCCGTCGTTGGGAGTTTTGCGGACGTTGGCCATGGGGGCGTCCTGATAATAGAGCCAATACTCGTAGCTGTGTCCGCCGGTGGTGCGTTCGCGATCCCCATTGGAAGTGGTGATCAAATCCTGGAGGAAAGTGGTCCAGCCCGCTGCCGTGGCAAAGGTGGTGGGGCGAATGGTGTTCTTGGTATTGGGGCAGATGAAGGTGCGGAGACCGGGGACATAGCCCGGGTAAAGCGCCACCGGCCCGCGATCATCCGAGACGCTGGGGGTATAGTAAAACCACGTCGGGAAATCGTGCTCGTAGATGTGCGCGGCCAGCAGGATCTGCTTCTGGTTGTTCACACAACTGACGCGCTTCGAACGTTCCTTGGCCTTGCCGAGCGCGGGCAGCAGCAGGCCCGCCAGAATCGCAATGATGGCGATGACCACGAGCAGCTCAATCAGGGTGAAGGCAGTGGACGAACGCGGAGGGTGAACCGGGGCGATGCTCATGGTCGCTGGGTTGTCGTCGGGGGCAGCCCCCGTGGCAACATGCCATCAGCAGGCTTTCCCGTGATGGTGTCAGTAAGCTCCTGCGACCCGCTGATGTCAAGCGACGGCCCGGTGTCGAAACAGTGGCCAACCGGTGACAATCAAAGCGCGTAGCCCTCAACACAGCGAGGTCAAGGGCCTGCGGACAGGGCTATGGCGCTGGACACCAACGGGCCAGCTTCATGGCTGGAGCTCTGACTCAGGACGGATCGCTACTTGGCCGCTGGAGCGGACGCAGCCGCGATCTCCCGGATGTAGAGATTCCGGAAGCACAGCAGGCTGCCGTGGGATTGCAGTTCGATCTGGCCGAACGGGAAGAGCGGCTGGGTGCGGTCCCAGTAGTTTTCGAGCGTGACGTTGTTCACCACCAGTTCGCCGTTGAGGAAGACATGCACCTTGTCTCCCACGCAGAGAATGCGGAAGCGGTTCCACAGGCCGGGCGCGTGATCGGCCCACTTGAGGGGGTCAGCCGGGTTCTTCTGGTTGTTGTAGAGGCCGCCGGAGCCGACCCGCTTCGGGTTGCCCGGCGTGTCGCGTTCCCAGATCTGGACCTGGGGTGAGCCGCGCAGGTAGATGCCGCTGTCGCCCTTCGGCTGAATCTTCCAGTCGCAGTGCAGCTCGAAGTCACCATAGTCGCGCGCGGTGCAGAGGTTGTGCCCCTTGCCATCGAAGATCAGCATGCCATCCGCAACGCCCCAGTGCGCAGTCATGTCCAGATCGGCCGCGGCCTGCGCGGTGGCCAGTTCTTCCTTCGACATCTTCGCGCGCTTGATCGGGTCCGCTACGAGCCCTTTCCAGCCTTCGAGGGTCACGCCGTTGAACAGCCGCTGAAAGCCCTTGGGCGGGATGTTGTGGGCCTCGGCCACGGGCAGTTCCTTGAGGCGGAGGTTGCGGAATTCGACGTAGTCATTGTGCCCGAGGAATCCGATATGGCCCTTCTCCCGCAGCATGCCCGGGTGCTTCTGGAGCGTCTCGCGGTCGGTGACCTCGTTCAGATCGGCGTCCACAATGACGTTGCCGTTCAGGGTCACGCGGATGTGGCGGCCCCGGCAGTAGATTTCCTCCACGTTCCATTCGCCCACCGGGCGGAGCGAACCGCGCTTGGCGGCGGCGATGAGATAGACGGAGCCGCAATACTGGGCGGCCTTCAGCTTGGCGTATTTGGGATCAGTGTCGTCGAGGATCTGCACCTCCATGCCGCTGTAGGCGAGGCTGCCAGCGGCCATGGGGGCACGGATGGCGATGCCGTTGTTCGAGCCGGGCTCGAGCTTGAACTCGAAGCGGAGAATGAAGTCGGCATATTCGCGCTCGGTGAGCAGGTTGCCGCCGCCGCCCTTGGCGCAGTAGATGACGCCGTCCTTCACGCCGTAGCCTTCGCCCTTGCCCCCGAGCAACTGCCAGCCGTTGAGGGTCTTGCCATCGAAGATCGGGAGGAAACCAGCTTCGCGATCGAAGGTGGCGCAACCGGAGAACGCGGCCGCGCTGAGCGCCGCAGAGCCGCAGCCAAGGAGGAATTTGCGTTGCGAGAACATAGCGTGAATCGTGTGACGTTAAACTAGTCTCGGCAGGCTGTTGGAAAGCAAAAGGGGTGTCAAGCACCCGGCCATTCTCCGACCGCTGACTCCTGCGCTTGATCCGGCCGAAGACGGCGGGCAACGAGGGAGCCGGGCCAGCCACAGGAGGAAGACCATGTGCCTGCCCGCCTTGACTCACTCCCGTGCGCTACCTACAGTCGGCACCATGATTCGACGGACAATGCGGGTGACCTTGCTGCTGACTGCGGTGCTGGCCTTTCCACACCTCTGCCCGGCCCCGCTAATTTACAAGCCCGGCGAGGGCTGGTCTTACGAGGCCTACGGCAGTGACTCCAGTTGGAAGAAGACCCGCGCCAAGGACCAGCTCGAAGCCGCCGAAAAGGCGTTTGAGAAGAAGGACTACGACCTGTCCCTCAAGGCCGCGCGGGAAACCGTGAAGAAGTGGCCGCTCTCCGATTACGCTCCGAAGGCCCAGTTCCTGGTCGGTCGCAGCCTGGAAGAACAGAAGAAGGACGAAGAGGCGTTCAAGGCCTACCAGACCTTGCTGGAGAAATACCCGAAGGTGGAAAACTACCAGGAAGTGCTCAAGCGCCAGTTCGAGATCACCAACCGCTATCTGGGTGGCCAGTGGTTCAAGCTCTGGGGCGTCGTCCCCTTCTTCCCCTCCATGGAGAAGACCTCGAAGATGTATGAGAAGGTCATCAAGAACGGACCTTACAGCGACGTCGCGCCGCAGGCGCAGATGAGCATTGGCACCGCGCAGGAGAAGCGGGGCGAGTTCACCGACGCCGTGAAGGCCTACGAAAAGGCGGCGGACAAATACCACGACCAGAAGGAACTCGCCGCCGACGCGCTCTACAAGGCGGGCCAGACCCACCTCAAGCAGGCGCGGAACGCCGAATACGACCAGGGCATCGCCGGCCGGGCCATCGCCTCTTTCACCGACTTCATCTCGCTCTACCCGGATGACAAGCGCGTCCACGAGGCGCGGAAGAACATTGACGGGCTCCGGGCGGAGCAGGCGCGCGGGGCGATCCAGATTGCCAAGTTCTACGAGAAGAAAAAGCAATGGAGCGGCGCGCTGGTCTATTACAACGAAGTGCTGATCAAGGACCCCGAGTCCCCGCTGGCTCCCGAAGCCAAGCGCCGCATTGAGTTCCTCAAGTCGCTGCCCGGCGTGGTGCCCTCGCCCACGTTGACCAACGCAGTGCCGGCCGTCCCCGCAGTGCCCGTCAAAACGCCCTGACCATGCGCACGCTGCTCTCCCTTGGCCTGGCTCTCGGGCTGGCTTCGCTCACTGGCTGCGCCAGCTACAAGCTGGGCTCCACCACGGATTTTCCCGCCGGCCAGCACAGCATTCAGATCGGCTTGATCCGGAACCAGACCTTGGAACCGCGTCTCATTGAGTCGCTGAACAACGCCCTGCGGAAGCGCTTCCAGCAGGACGGCACCTACAAGCTCGACACGCGCGGCGAATCCGACGTGGTGCTCACCGGGGTGATCACGCGCTTCGACCGGGCACCCTTGAGCTACTTGCCGGGCGACATCCTGACCGTGCGCGACTATGCGCTGGGGCTTTCCGCGAAACTCACCGTGAAGGATCGTTCCTCCGGCAAAGTTATTTTCGACCGGGAAGTCAGCGGTCGCACCACGATCCGTGCAGGCACCGATCTGGCCAGCGCCGAACGGCAGGCGGTGCCGCTGCTGGCGGAAGACCTCGCGCGGAATGCGGCTTCGTTGATTGTGGATGGGAACTGGTAGCAGATAGGGCGTGGTCCGTGGTGCGTGACTTTGCCATGCCAAGGGTAACAGGAATCCGTCCCCTCTGAATGAAGTGGCGCAGCTGAATGCGAGATGATGCATGGACCCTGGACCAAAGTTCGGCCAATTAGTTGCTGAAGGTGAGCGGCGGCGGGATGCGATCCACATTGCGGTCGCCCCAGTCACGGCTGCGGCCTTGCTAAGTCCCGGTCAGCACGTCGGGCTGATCCATGAGGACGACACGGAACTAGTCGGCCCGTGCGAACGCAACATTGGGGTCGTGGACCCGTTCTTATCGGAAGCTGTCCAGCCCGGCCAGCGATTCTGGCTGTTTCTTTACCCGGGCACCGTCACCGGCCTCCGTCATGTGTGGACGCACCCGGCCTTCACCAAAGCCGCCACCGCGCTCAAAGAGAAACTATGGTGAACGATCTCCGAACCGCTTTTCTCAAGGCTTTGGCAGCGAACGAGGACGACACCAAGACCCGCCTCGTTTACGCGGACTGGCTGGACGAGCAAGGTGAGCATGAGGAAGCGGATCGCCAGCGGAAATGGCCCGCTGCGAAACAGTGGCTACTGGCCCTCTGCCTGGAACACACTCCGTCCCCCGACAGTGAGGTCGCGGCCATCTCCTACGAACAGTTGATCGAACTCGGGCGAGCAGCCGTTGCGGAGCCGATCGGAGACGAAAGGGAGTTGTGGCTTGGTTGTGGAAACAATGAGCGGATGTGCGATGCCTTGCGGGAGCATGCCGCGGAGTTCTGGATGAACTGGTCCATCATCACAGGGTTGCCGGTGGCCTCGGACGCTGAAACAAAGACTTATTTTTCCTGCGCCTGCTAGTTGAAGATGAACACAGTGCGCGCGGTGCCTCACGGCCGGTTCCTAGTCAGAGACTCCTCACGTCGTCTTCTACTTGGGTTGGTTGAGAATCCACTCGGTCGCCGCTGCCACGTCATCCACCACGACCGCCCGCGCCATTTTGTCCGCGTGCTTGAGTTCGGTTTCTGCGCCGTAGCCGGTCCGCACCAACATGCTTTGCTGGACGCCGGCGTTCCAGCCGCATTCCAGGTCAATTACCTTGTCACCCACCATGAAACTGCGGGAGAGGTCCACGTTCAGGTCGTCCCGCGCGGCGAAGAGAAAGGCGGGCGAAGGCTTGCGGCCGACGCTCGGCTGTTCGGGGGCCTCGGGCGAGTAGTAGATCTTGGTCAGCCGCACGCCGAGCGGCGCGAGCATGCTGATCAGGCGGCGGTTCACGGCGTGCATGTTCTCCTCCGTGTAGTAGCCCCGGCCGATGCCTGACTGGTTCGTGACGATGATCAGCAGGAAGCCCGCGTCCTGAAGCCGCTTCAAGGCCGGACCCACGCCGGGGATCAGCTCCAATTGTTCGGGGTCGCTCAGGTAGCGCTTGTCCACGTTGAGCGTCCCGTCACGGTCAAGGAAGACGGCACGCTTCATCGGAGGAAAACAATGCCTCCAGACGGAGCGCGGTGTTCACGCCGCAGAAAGCCACGGACGAAAAAGCGCGATGGAAGCACCTTTGAGCTGATCACGTTTCTGCGGCCTAAAGAGCCTGTGTGAAAAACGATTTTTCCACCATCCAATCCGCCTCGGCACTTCATCAAAATGCGCCATATCGAATTTTGGATCGTTAACGAATTTCGCCTCGCCGTTTTTCGCACAGGCTCTAAAGGCCGCGCTCCCCGTCGCCGATATCCGCCTATTATGGAGAGCAGGTTCATCCTTCCCTCCGAAAGCTTTCTGCCAGTTCCGCCGGTGAAACGGTCGCCGTGCCCACCTTGCCCACGACCACGCCGGCCGCGTGGTTGGAGAAGATGGCCGCCTCGACCGGGGAAGCACCGGCGGCGACCGCCAGCGTAAAGGATGCGATGACGGTATCCCCGGCCCCGGAGACGTCGAACACCTCGCGGGCCACCGTGGGAATGTGGAATGGCTTCTGCCCGCGCTGGCAGAGGAGCATGCCCTGGTCGCCTAGCGTGATGAGCAGCAAGGCGGGGCTGAGTTCCATCAGCAGCAGTTCCGCCACGCGCAGGAGATTCACATCCTTGAGCGGGTCGGCGTTGCGCGTGCCGTCCGAGATGCCGGCCAGTTCGAATGCTTCCTTGCGGTTGGGCGTGAGCAGCGAAAGACCGACAAGGCTGAGTTCATGCACCGGCTTTGGGTCCAGGCTCAGCCAAACGCCCCGGGCCCGGCAGAGCTGGCGGACCCCGTCGAGCAGCGCCTGGGTGACAACGCCCTTGCCGTAATCGCACACGATCACCGCGTCCGCACCGTTGAGATTCTTCTCGATCGAGGCGAGCAACCGTCCGGTGTCCCGCTCGTCCACCGCGCCGCGGGTCTCCCGATCCACGCGCACGATCTGCTGCTGATGGGCAATGATGCGGGTCTTGACGCTGGTGGTGCGCGCGGTGCTGGCGAGCAGTCCGTCGCAGGTGATGTCCTGCGCGCCGAGCAGGGTCCGCAGTTGCTTGGCGGCCTGATCCCGGCCCACATGTCCGAGCAGCTCTGTCTTCGCGCCGAGCGTATGCACGTTGCGCGCGACGTTGGCCGCGCCACCGGGCATGAAGCTTTCGCGGTCGAACTCGACCACCGGCACCGGCGCTTCGGGAGAGATGCGGCCGACGTGGCCCCAGATATACTGGTCCAGCATCACGTCGCCGACGACGAGGACGCGCGCCTGGGCGGCGGCGTCCAGGAGTTGATGAACTCGTTCAACGGTCAGGCTGGCATC
Organism: uncultured Klebsiella sp.; assembly: GCA_964578245.1. GTDB lineage: Bacteria > Verrucomicrobiota > Verrucomicrobiia > Limisphaerales > SXTU01 > SXTU01. Next base: position 14,717 of record CAZOCL010000127.1, read on the forward strand.
GTTCATGACGAAAGAGGTGGCAACAATGATTTGAAATCGCGCCCCAGTTCTTTGGAGCGGTGGGCCCCGGCAACAACCCGCTGGAACACTTCGGGACTCAGCCGGGGGAGCACTTCCAGGAGCCCGGCGGCGATGGCCTGCCGCAGTTTGCCGGCGTCACGCAGTTCACGACGCGAGTAGGCCACCGCGCTCGCATGGCGAATGTGCGGATGGTCCCCCGGTTGCAGAACGCAGGCGTCGTCAAGACACTCCTTGTCGAGGGAGGTCCAGTTCACCGTCAACACCTTCCCCTGCGCGGTGACCGCCGAGACAACGATATGCACATGGGAGCCGAGGGCGCGCGGTCGGAACACGTCTCCGGGCTGGATGTCCATGACGCTCAATTGAGCAGCTCGGCAAGATAGCGGCTTTCGGCCTCGTTTTCGACCACCCGGGAGACGAACTCCGGGGGACGTCCGCCGGACTCCAAGATGGACTCCACCGAGATTTCATGACGCCCCCGGGTGATGGGATGCCATTCCGCGCAATTTTCATGGCACCAATCGGCCAGGACACGCCCGGTGCGCCCGGCGTGGGCGGTGGACAGCTCCACAATGAGGAGCAGCTCGGATTCAGACAGTTGCCCCGTGCCGCAGGGCTGCCGCAGCCCGACTTGATTGCCGGAACGGGTGGAGATGAAGTCGCTCCAATCCGTCGTGGTCCCACGCAGCCAGCCGCTGTTGATGAGGTCGAGCAGTTCACTGGTGACCGGCCCGTTCTTCATCGAATAGTAGTTACCCCCCAGCACCGGGAAACCGCGCCGGATCAGCGACGTGCGGTCGAGCAGATACGCCAGCTTGACCAGCTTCAGCACGTCCATCTCCCCGCCCGCGAGCCGGAGGAACTCGGCGACCGCCTGGGTCGCCTTGGCAGCGTCAAAGCTGAAGTTCATGCCGGGAATGTTGCAGAAGGTGTCCGTCAACTCAAGAACGCCGTGAGCGGGCTGGTTGCGCTCGCCACGGTCTGCTGCGGTCCGAGGCCGAGTTCAAACGCCGTCCGCCCGGCTTCGACCGCCTGCTTGAAGGCCGTGGCCATGCGGTTGGCATCGCTGGCGATGGCGATGGCGGTGTTCACCAGCACGGCGTCTGCCCCAAGCTCCATCGCTTCCGCCGCGTGGCTGGGCGCACCGATGCCGGCGTCCACGACGACCGGCACGATGGCCTGCTCGATGATGATGCGAAGCTGGTCGCGGGTCTGCAGGCCGCGATTGGA
>CAZOCL010000128.1:0-15949 GCA_964578245.1 uncultured Klebsiella sp.
TTGACGCCTTCGACGTCCTTGGCGTATTCGGTGGTCAGTTCCTTCTGGGCCATGCTGGAGGCTTCGCCGCGCAGGCTGACGACGCCGTCCTTCACGTCCACTTCCGTCTTGGTGCCGCTCACGTTGCGATGGAACAGCAGCGCGGATTTCACCTTCGTGATCAGCCAGGCATCCGAACGTTCGGCGGGTTCGCCTTTGACTTTCAAGCGGTTGTCCACGCTCTTGACGCCCGGCAAACCTTCGACCGTGTCTTCCGCGAGCGACTTGTGGGAGGCAAAGGCGACGGTGCCGGTCAGGGTGACGACGCCATCCTTGGACACGGTCTTGATCGCGTCGTCCTTGAGATAGGTTTTGAAGACGTAGGACTTCTTGGCGGCGGCCTCGATGCGGTCGTCCGTCTCGGAGGCGCGCAGCGGAGTGTTGGTGACCAGCAGGGCGCTTACGGCCAGCAGCGCGAGCGAGGAGGAGGGTTTCAATTTCATGATGCGATGACGTTCAGGGGTTGCGTTGTTGTTCTTTACCACAGGCAGCACGCTAGGCTTCCGGACCATCTGGCTCTATGGGGTGTAACCCGACTGGACCGGGCCTGCGGGCTGCACGCTCACCACCGTCGTCCCGACTTCACCGGCATCAGTAGCAGGTGCTGCAATAGACTTCATAGGCGTCCACGCGGCCACCGGGGAAATAGTTGTTCGCCGGGTAGGTGAAGGTCCGGTCCGCACGGTGGAAGGTCAGCCAGGTGGACTGCCCGGGTGCGTTCGGATCGTAGGTGGCGAAGCGGATCGTCTCCCTGGTTTCCTGGACCCCGTGGAGCAGGACGGCGTGGTTGATGCGCAGGCTGGGAAAGCAGGCGAGGTGCACAATGGGCGGACGGTTCTCCCGGACGGCCCTGACCAGCCGGTCGGCGGTGACGGTCCGTTGCCCGCCCGTGAAGGGAAACACCATCCGCCAGTTGCCGCATTGGAAGTAGCTTTGCCAGAAACTGCCGCACTCCGCCTTGAGCAGGGGCTCGTGCTCGATGCTGAACTCACGCAGGGTCGCGTAGCCCGGAATGATCACCCGGGCTGCATCCGGCCGATCGCGGCGCGGACTGAGCGCGACCACCGCGCGCACCCGCCGCTGGTATTCGGCTGCCGATGCCTTGGGCAAGGCGGGGTCGAACCGGGCGTGCTGAAAGAACTGCCGGGCGGAGCGGGCGACCACGAAGCACTGCAGCGTGTAGCCGGGCTTGGGCTCGACCGGGCGACCGCGCCAGCGACCCTGCGCATCATAGGCATAGGCCACGTCCACTTCGTTCGCATAGGCGAAGGTGTCGGTCGCAAACTGGAAGGGGCGGTGGCCGGCCGGGCGCGGCGCGGAGGCACATCCCATGAGACAGGCCAGGCACAACCACAGCGCCAGACTTGTGACCAGCCGCCGCAGGGTGGTAAGCGGAGCGCGGCGTTCACGCCGCAGGAGGTTGCGACAGAAAAGGCGCACACGAATCAAACTTGGCATGCTCACGTTTCTGCGGCCTGAAGGGCGCGCTCCTCGTCGTCGTTCGGCGCTTCGGAGTGCTGGTCGAAAGCTCGCGCTACCACGGGGCGCACGGCTCCACCGCGCTGGCCGCTGTCATTTGGACGCTTTCCACTTCTTCGCCATGCGGGCCAGTTCGTCTTCACCGTGCGGAGCCTTGTCTTTCACGCGGAGGCTTTCCGCCCACTCCCGGGCGAAGTCGCGCTGGAGCCGCCCATTGATGGCGGCGGTCAGGCACATGGTGACGAGCGCGCCGAGACTGGCCAGGGCCATGTCCTTGTGCGCATCCCACTCATCGCCCTGCGTGCCGAGATACGACTGGCCGAGATCGCCGCCGAAAGCCACGGAGGTGCCCCACTCGAGCAGCTCGAAGAGCATCGACGTGGACATGGTCAGGTCGAGCGGGAGGAAGTAGCCCCAGAAGCCGCGGACGTTGACCACGCGCAGGAAGATTTCACGGACCGGATAGGCGAGCAGCAGGCCGTAGCTGAAATGCACCACGCGGTCGAAGTTGTTGCGCTGCCAGCCGACGAGGCTGTTGAAGGTCCGGCCAGTGAGGTGCTCAAACCACACATCGTAGGGGACCTCGGAGTAGGAATAATGCGCGCCCACCTGATGCAGGCAGATGAACACGAAAATGAGCGTGTAGGAAACGCGCGAGAACAAAAGCTGCCGGTGAAACCCGGCCAGCAGCGCCACCGCCGCCAGGGCCAGGGCATTCTCCAGCAGCCAGGTGTTGCGATGCCAGGGGCTGATGGCCCACGCCACCCACCAGACGGTGAACAGCGCGGCGAGGATCAACAGATAGCGGCGATGGGGGATCAACATGGGGTGGGTTCAGCCTGGCGTGGCAGACGGACCACGCCCGGCCACGCGAAAGGCCTTGGAAGCGGCCATGACCACCCGGCGTGACACTGGCAATTGAGCGAGCAGCCCACAAGCGGCCGCCACGCTCAGGTGCTCATGATCTTCTTGCCGGCCGGCCGGTTCTTGATCGGCCCTTTGCCGCCGGGACTTTTTGCCGCGCGTGTTTTTGCCGCTGTCATTCTTCCGCCTCTGCTTTTCTTGGCCATAGGAATTGCTCGCTTTCTGAGGTTGATGGTTTGCCCGACCACGCAGGCTGAGCCACGGACCCGTTCTCCGGCCATGGGGTGTAACCCTACCGTGCTTTCCGGTGACGACGGATCCCGGTGCCTGGGCCTCACAGCTCGTCGACCGTGAGCGTCCGGTTCTTGCTGACACGCTCTTCCGGAGTTTCGACGAATAGAAACAAGGCTTTAACGACATCCATGAAGCCAAGAAAGCGGTGATGCTCCCGCTGGAGTTCGAGGAACGCCTGGTCATACTCGCGTTCCAGCGTGTCGGCCGTCCGACCGTCCGCCGGGACGCGGCGGGCGAGCTTGGCGAAGAAATCCTGGACGACGTGATCCACGTCCTCCTGGGAATGCTCCTTCATCAGTTCGAGCTTGAGCCGCAGCGTCTGAGCGTAGGCATGGATCGCCTCCAAATGGGGCTCCAGCACGCGGGCCAGCAGGTTCCAATCCTTGCGGACCGCCGCGCTCAAGCCGCTCGCCTGCTGCCGGATCAGGCCGAGGGTTGCCACCAGTTTGGTATCCTCCGTTTCGAACACCGCCCATGCGGCCAGGGCCTTGTCAAAGCGGTCGGGCTCGCTGCCGGCGAGGGAGCCGTGCATTTCGCGCACGAGCGCCCGGATGCGGCCCAGCAGGCCCTCCACATAGTCCCAGTGCTGGTGCCAGTTCGTGTTCCATTCATCGGGCGCGCCGTGGTCCTTGCCAAACTGGCGGGCGCGTCGCAGTGCCTGGGTCAGGTCGAGTTCCAGTTCGCTCAGGCGCGCGGCATCGGTGCGGAAGCCAGCTTCCAGACGGGCCAGGAGGTGGGGGGTGTTTTCAGTGGTCATAAATTGGGGTTCGGCAGGGGGTTGATCGAGCTGGCGGGCTTCGGATCAACGGTGGCGCGGGCGTGCCAGCCTTCCAGCAGCACCGTGGTGATGGTCAGGACCACGGGGCCGAGAATGAGCCCCACCGGTCCGAAGAGCATCAGGCCACCGATGACCGCCAGGAAGGCCAGGACGGGATGGAGATCGAGCCGGTTCCCGATCAAGATGGGCCGCAGCGCGTTGTCAATGAGGCCGACCACCAGCCCGCCCCAGACGGTGAGGATGAGCGCCTTTTCCCAGTTGCCCTCCAGGGCCAGAAAGATCGCCGCCGGAATCCAGACCACAAAGGCGCCCAGCACCGGCACCACGGCGAGCAGCGCCATGACCACGCCCCATAGCAACGGCGTAGGCAGGCCCAGCCACCAGAACATCAGCCCGCCCAGCAATCCCTGCATGGCGGAGACGGCCAGCGCGCCATAGACGGTGGCGAAGATGGTGTTGGCCACCCGCGCAAACATCCGGTCCATTTCCGACATGGACAGGGGCGACAAAGACCGCACTGCCTCGAGGGCCGCCCGCCGGTCGCGCAGGAAAAAGAACAGGAGATAGAACGTCAGGCAGAGCCCAATCCCCTGGACCACGGAGCCTTTGACAAAGGCCCCGGCGGTCGTGGTCAGCCACCCGGCGACGGTCTTGGCGATGCCGGGCAGGTCCACGTTTGCTTCGATCCACTCGGCCACCGGCGCGAACCGCGGCTGGGCTTCGAGGGCGCGCCGCCAATCGCCAGATTCGATTTTGGTCTTGATGATTTCCGCGCCCTTGGCGGCCTCCTGGATCAGGCGCTGGACCACGAAGGTCGCCGGCACGGCTACGATCAAGCCCGCCACCAGCACGGAGGCGCACGCGGCCAGGCTGGGGCGTTTAAGTTTCTTCTCCAGCCACCGATGCAGCGGGATGAAAAGCACCGCCAGCACCAGCGCCCAGACAAGCGCGGGCAGGACGGGCAGCACCAGCCGGTAACAGAGGTAGATGCCCAGCGCGGTGACCACGATCAGGACCAGCATGCGGACGTCCCAGCTCCGGGTGGCGGGTGGAACTGGCGGAAGCGGAAGGTCGGACTCGGGGGTAGATGGCTTCATCGGAGGGTCCCCCCGGACGAACGAAGGGGTGCTGGGTTGGTTGGGTTCACGTATTTGCGCACCAGCCAGTGGTGCTGCATGGCTTCCATCAGGCGTTCCATTTCCCGCATGGAAGTCTGCGTTTGGCGCACCAGGCCGGGCAGGTCCCTGGCTTCATCCGCGACGGCGTCGGTGATTTCGGGCAAGCGGAGGGTGCCCAGGCGGGCGTTTACCGCCGCCGCATGCAGATTGGTCACCACGCTTTGCAACCCGCTCAGCGTCACGTCCGCTCGGGCCATCAGCTTTTGCGTTTCGCTCGTGATCGAGTCGCTGAACGCAGGCAGCCGGGTCGTGCCCTGCTCGACGTGCTTCGCGGCGGCATTCAAGTTGGTCACCATGGTTTGCAGGCCGCCCATGGTTTCATTCGCCCGGCGCAGGAGCAGTTGCAGGTCGTCGGCCAGCGCGTTGTCCGACAGCAGGCGTCCCGCTGTGCCCTGGCCGGCTTCGACGCCAGCGGCCAGTTTCCCCAGGCGGCCCGTGAGCAGGTCGAGCTGCAGCCGGGTTTCGCTCAGCTCGCCACCCAGCCTGGTCCACGTTTCCAGGCCGGTGCTGGACTGCTTCAACACCACCAGCACTTCTCGCCGGATGTCCTCGATGGCGGCCTCGAGCGAGCTTTGCAACTGCTCGCTGCACATGATGGCGGCGTTCTTCTCCGGCAGGGGCTGGCCTTCACCCCGGGTGATTTCGAAGAACGAATCGCCGGCCACGCCAAACTTCCGTTTGACCACGGCCGACGAGTCCGCCCGCACGAACCGGAAGAAATCATTCCGGATCTGCGCCTGGGCCTCCATCCGCCCCGCCGCATCCACGATGACGTCGGAGACCGACCCGACCAGCGTCCCGAGAAAGTAAACTTCCGATCCCTGCCGGATGCCCGCCGCACCGCCTTCGGGCAGGGCGATGCGCAGCAGGACACGGCTCTTGAACCAGCGCTGGCTGTGGCCCGTCCACACCACGGCGGCAATCAGCACGGCGATCACCACCAGCACGAAGACGCCCGTGATCTCGTTGACCCGCCGGAATTGAAAGCGCTCAATCATCTGGCGATCACAGATACGTCAGCAGCGACACGACGGCGGAGATGACAAACAGCCCGGCGACGGAACGGGTGAGCGCCCGTTGCGTGGCCAGCGGGAGGTCGCCGATGGACCCGCCGACGCCCAGCCCGCCGATGCAGCAAGAAGCGCTGGCGAAGAGGGCGGGCACGATGCTCTTGACGAGGATGTTCAGCACGTCCTTGGGCTGCACGGCGCGGGACACGGTGTCCACGAACAGGAGCAGATTCCGGCTGCCCTTGCCGAGCACGGCGGCGAACAGATAGCCGCTCATGAACGCGACCAGGATGAACGCCACCGTCAGGCAAAACGTGGCCACCATCATGCCCAGGACCCGGGGCATCACGAGTTCGAGAAAGGGATCACGCTCATGGCCCTCCAAGGCGCGGACTTCGCCATTGAGCTTGAGGACGCCCAGTTCGGTGGTCATGGCGCTGCCGCTGCGGATGATCACCACCAGGTTGATCAGCACCGGGCCGAGTTCACGCGCCACCACGGCCACGAGCAGCGGCCCGAGCAACTGGGACTGGCCGGTTTCCCCGACCCAGAAGGTAAGCTGAACGACGACCGAAATACCGACGAACACGGCCAGCGCGCCGACGAAGCCCAGCGGCTCGACCGCAATGGCGAGGATCTGCCGGGTAAGCGCCTTCCCCACCGTGCGCACCCAGTGTCTAGGTTGCAACGCGGCCCAGATCGCGGTGCCGATCACCGCTGCCGCGTGACACACCTCGTCCGCCTGCACCCAGATCGTTTCACCCAGCCGGCCGATCGTTTTCATGGTGTGCAGGGGTGCAACCGCCGGGAGGTGAGGTTTCTTTTCGCCGGAAAATCTCCGCCGCGTCCAGGACGCGAGGGAGACTTTCCAGTTGAACAGAGTCTGGTTAAAGCCAGCTTAGTTGCTGGTGACCGGGAGGGGGCGCACCTCGAGGAGGTTGCTGATGTTCTCAGCCCGACCAACCGTGGCGGCGATGAGGCCGATGGCGCGCTTGTCTTCTTCCGTGTTCACGCGGCCGCGGAGGGTGATCCGGCTGTTCAGGGTGCCCACTTCCACTTCCTGAGCGTTCCGGGAGAGGGAGTTGTCTGACCGCATGGCGGCGTAGATCCGGTAGGTCGTCTCGACATCTCCGTAACGGCTGCCCTGCGCGAGCGGGGTGTAGCTCTCCGCGGAGCCTTCGCGGACATTCTGCCGCGTGTTGACGCCGTCGTTCGCCGCCACCTTGGCGTTGTTGTAGGTCTCCTGCTGGAAGGCGCCCGTGGTCACATTGACCAGCTGGAAGCGCGGCTCGCTCAGGAAAGCGGTCGTGGTGACATCATAATACAGCCCGTCGTGGGAAGCGTTGAACTTCAACGCGGTCGCCGGGATGACGCACTTGGCCTCGGCCATGCCGGGGGCGACGACGATGACGTGAAACACGCGGCCTTTGGCCAGGTCGAGCTGGAAGCTGCTCACCTTGCCGAGGATCTGGTATTGGAGGTTCATGATCGGCAGGCCCAGAAGCTTGAGGCTGCTCTCGATGTGCCGAATCGGTTCGACGGAGGTGTTGCCGGTCCGGGTGCCCTGGCCGTCGGCGGCGAAGTAAGGCTGCTGGTCAAAGTGGCGATAGGTCTCGGCCACCCGGCGGCTCTGGTAGTTGTCGGCCCAGCGCGCCATGGCGAAGTCAGGCGCAGCCTTGAACTTTTCCTTGTCCACATTGAGCCGGAGCACCTTGCTGGCGGAATCATACTGCATGGCCTGGGGCGGCACGGCGACGATCCGCTGGTTCAGCCCGAGAAAGCCGCCGGGGGTGGTGACGAGCACTTCCACGACGCGTCCGTTTTCCAGGTCGATGGCAAAATCCTTGATGCTCCCGATGGTCTGATCCTGGGAATCCCGCACGGACGTGCCAATGATGCGAAATGACTGCTGGGTGGCACGCATGGGCTCACGCGGGGGCAGCTCCTCGGCCCATGTGTTCAGCGTCACCGTGCTGAGGCTGACGATCAATCCGATACCGGCCAGGGCTTTGCCCATGTTTACAGATGTTGGTTTCATATGTTGCACTAGTTCTTTTGTTTGTTTTTTGTTTGCCGTCATTCGCGCCGGTCAGGGCGCGATTTTATCACTCACCCACTGGCGGGCATTGGAGAACCCTTCCTTCACTTCGCCATAGCCCTTTTTGAAGCCCGTCTTGACTTCGCTCCAGGTGGATTCGGAAGAGTTTTTGACCTCGTCCAATTGTTTGTTCAGCTTCGCGGTCTGCTCGCGCAGCGCCTGCAGCTTGGGCTGCGCCTCGGCCTTCGCGGCGGCGCTGGACTTCTCGACCTTCGCGGCGAGCTGGTCCAGGTCCCGGTTGAGCTCCAGCAACTGGGCCTCCATCTTTTGGACAAACTCGGCCTTCTGCGCGTAAGTATAATCCTTCAGGTCCTGGGCCGCCTCGGCGGCCTTCTCCTGGGCCTTGTCAATTTTTTGCGCCGTGGTCTCCGGCTTGTTGCAGCCAGTCAGGAAAAGGGAGGAGGCCAGGCAGGCGGAGAGCGTGTATTTCAGGGTCATCATAAGGGTGGTTCCAATGTTTTTCTGTTACGTTCTTAATCTACGGTGGAGGACAATTTCTCACCATGGGGTGTAACCCTACCGGCGGGCTGGAGCGGTGGGCCCACGCAAAATGCGGATCAAAACATGACTCTTATACCGGCCCGGGCGACGCCATAATATTTGGAGCCGTTCGGCATCACCGTGCGTGCATCCACAAACACTCCCAGCGTCTCGTTGATGGGATATAAGATGCCTGATCCGGACTGGCCGGACCAGGGAGTCAGTTTCTTGAAATGCTGGTCGAACATGGTCGCTGCAGTCGCCAGCAGGCTGCTCTGCCCCGACGTGAGCCGCGGGGGCGGGCTCCGGGAAGTGCTTTGCCGCAGGCGTGCGCCGGGGTCGGCCGCGTCGGCGCTGCTCAGCCCGAAATTCCGGGTGAGCGAATAACTCCCCCGCGCTCCGGTGTCGGGCTGGATGCGGTGCAGCAGGCTGGCGCTGGAAGGGGCGCTTTCCGAATAATTCATGCGCGCACCCGCCTCGAAGCCGGCCGGAGCCGGTTCAGCGCCGTCACGGTCCGTCGTGGTCTGGAGCGGGGTTTCCCCGCCGGTGGCTGGTCGTCCGGCCAGCGCCAGGAGGGCTACGCCGAGGAGGAGCCAGCGCCGCGGCTGGAGCAGGCTCCGTTGGGCATGATCGGTGCCGTTTCCGCCGGAGGGAGGGGAGATGTTCATACGGAAGGTGGCTTGCCGAAGCCGTAACCAGCCGCCCACCATCGGCGGACGGCTGGTGCCTGCGGGCTCCGTTCAAGAGCAGCAACTGGCGTGGGACTCCTTGATGATCTTCTCGATCGCCTCGCGGGTCTCGCCGGTGCGCTTCTGCATCCGGCCCAGGAGTTCCTCCTGTTTGCCTTCGACATATTGCAGGTCGTCATCCGTGAGCGAGGCCCACTTCTGTTTCAGTTTGCCTTTGATGATGTTCCAGTCGCCCTTGATTTCGAGTTTGGTCATGATGGTCTGTGATGTTTTGGTGCTTCATCGCCACGTGACGGTGAAGTGACTCCGCCATTCGCGGTTGTCCCGAAATTAGATCACCAGGGGGGCGCTTCCTATGGGGTGTAACCCGCTCTGAACGGGAGGGCCGGCGGGATGCGACGCGCACGGCATTGGCCTGACTTCAACCTCCGGACGCAGCACGGGAGGGATCGTGAAAATCCCTCCCGTCCAAGCGGCCTGCAACCCACTTTGCCCACGTTGCGGTCGCGTCAATCCACCGTCAGCTTCACCGCGGCGTCACCCCGCAGGGCCTTCGAATACGGGCAGGTCTTATGCGCTTCCGACATGATCAGTTGCGCCTGCGCCGGAGCAATGCCGGGGAGCTGCGCATGCAGGTCCACCCCGAGCCGGTAGCCGCCCTGGTCATCCTCGATCAGACTCACCAAGGCGCGCACGGTGGAATCAGTGACCGGCGTCCCCAGCTTTTTGGCCGCGTTGCCCAAGGCTCCGTGATAGCAGGCGGCATAGGCCCCGGCGAACAGCAGTTCGGGATTAGGCCCCTGGCCGCCTTCGCCGGGCTTCAACGGGTTGCCCAGCGTGACCTGCAGCAACTGGTCGGGACTGTGCAGCGTGCCGGACCGGCCGCCTTTGGAGATCGCTTCCGCAGTGAACAAGGTTTTCATGATAAGGGTGAGTTTGGGTGAAACCGACTGCCTCCGTCAGCGAAGCCATCCATCCGCGCCGGCCCCGGCGCGGATGAGAGGGCAGTGAGCTGGGGGCATTTGCGAGGAGGACGCTACGCGATGCCGGGCCCGTGCCAATGGGGTCTTCTCCCCGGCTGCATCGCCTAACGCATCGCGCCCAGCAGGTCTTCGAGGGGCACGCTGGCAAAGGTGCTGGCGGAGTCGGACATGGCGTAGGGGATGATGAGCTGCCCGTGGTGCAGCAGGCTGCCGCACGAATAGACCACGTTCGGCACGTAACCTTCGCGCTCCGCTTCGTTCGGACACAGCAGCGGCTCGCGCAGCCGGCCGATGACGCGGGTGGGATCGTTCAAATCCAGCAGGAACGCACCCAGGCAATACTTCCGCATCGCTCCGACGCCGTGGCTCAAAACGAGCCAGCCCGCTTCCGTTTCAATCGGCGAGCCGCAGTTGCCCAGCTTGATGAATTCCCATGGCCGGGCCGGGGCCAGCAATACCTCGGGGGTCTGCCAGAAATGGATGTTGTCTGAAAACATCAGCAGGATGTTCTCGTCATCCTGGCGCGAGAGCATCGCATAGCGTCCGTTGATCTTGCGCGGGAAGAGCGCCATGCCCTTGTTCTGCACGGCGGGCCCGTTGAGCGTGCTGAACTTGAAATGCACGAAGTCCGGAGTCTCGAGCAGCTGCGGCAGGATGATCTTGCCGTCGTAGGCGGTGTAGGTCGCGTAGTAGGTGAACCCCTCGTCCTCGTTTTGGAAGCGGACGAAGCGCGCGTCCTCGATGCCGTTGCTCTGGCTGGGCGCGGACGGAAACAGCACGCGCTGCGAAACGCGGCTTTCCGGCGCGAAGTTCACTTCGTAGTTGGATTCCGCCAGCAGGAGGATGCCGCGCGCGGCCCGGGTGGCCGTGGCATCCGAGGTGTCTTCCGTCAGTCCCGAGGCGAGCAGCACGGCATGGAGTTCCTTGAGCGTGAAATCCTCGTGGAGCTGGTCCAGCACGCGCCGGCAGAATTCGTTCTGCACGCCGGCCTCCTGGAGCTTGTGGGCGAACAACGCCTTCACATAGGCGGCGTTGGCCACGCGTTCGGGCTCCATCACGAACGGCACCGGCGGGGCGAGCGAAATGCGATGCTGCGCGCTGACCTGGCCCGTGCGGAAGGTGATGGAGGAGATGTGGCCCTCCCCCGTGGCTCGCAGGCTCAGGATGAAGCGCAAGGCCCCCTTGGGCATTCCGCCCTGATCGGGATGCGGCACGATGGACGGATTGAACAGCGCCGCGGACTCGGGCGAATACTCGTGGGTGAAGTGCGCGCCGATGAGGAGCTGCCGTTCGGGCGAAGGCGTGGCGCCGGGTTCGAGATGAATGTTCACCCGGGTGAAGCTGCGGTGGAAGAACGTCTCCACGTGCTCGTGCCGGTCCGCAAACTCGCCAAGCACCTGGCCCAGCAGTTGCACGACATCCTCCTCGGACAGCGCCATGATCCGGGCGACGACTCGCCGCGCGATGTCATCCGTGGCGGGGCGAAATGGACGCAGCAGGACCCGTGAACGATCCGGGGTCAGCGTCGGCCCGATGCGCGTGGCGTGGAGACAATTGGTTTTCAGAAGCGGGGGTCAGGTGGCAGTCGGACGGAAGACCGGACCGGCGTTCTGCATGAGTTGCATTTCGGCGAGAGAAAGGAGGAAGGCGAGGGTGGATTCCGCGCCCTGGTTGCCGTTGACCCGGTCCACGTGCAATGCGTCACGGCAGCCGCCGGTGGTGGGCGAGTAAAGTTCCAGGCCCAGATCGTTCCAGCCCAGAAACCAGTCGAAGGCGCGCTGGGCCTGCTCCAGCCAGTGCGCCTCGCCCGTGGCGCGGTAGGCGGCGAGGCACGCCGACGCCATCGAATGCGCCTCGATGGGCTGCTGGTCGAAGTGGGCGCGCACGCCGCCGCGACGATGGAATCCGTTGCTGCCGATGGGCCGGAGATGGCCGTTCTCCGAGGCCTGCACCTCGGTCAGCCAGCGCAGCGCCGCCAGCCCGCGCTCGAAGACCGCCGGTTGTCCGGCGGCGCGTCCGCTCACGATCAGGGCGTGGGCGAGCTTGGCGTTGTCGTAGGCGAGTTCCTCCTCGAACCACGGCCAGTCCGGCTGGGCGGTCCGGTCGAACAGGCCCATGAGCCGGCTCAGCAGGGCTTCCCGGGCCTGGGTGACTGCCCGGTCACCGCTCAACCGGCGCAGGTATTCGTGGATGCCGAGCAAGCTGAAGGCCCACGCGCGCGGCGACGTGAAGTCCGTCACCACGGGCAGGGCCTGTGCGAACAACTGGCCGGCCATGACTTGAAAACTCCGGTGCGGCGAGCGGCCCACACACAGGCCCAGCGCCCAGAGCGCCCGCGCGTGGCAGTCCTCCGACCCCGGGTTGTCCAGCCAGTGACGGTCGAAGCTCAGATGGTTGTGAAACCGCCGGGCCTTGGCATCGAACGCGTGATGCAGGAAGGCCGCGTAGGTCGTCGCGAGGGTCCGGGCGCGCTCCGGCTCCTCGTTCAGCTCGTCGAGCAGCACGGTGAGGATGAGGGCCCGGGCGTTGTCGTCCGTGCAATAGCCCTCGGAGAAGTTCGGCACGGTGAAGATGGCGTGCTGAAAAATGCCGGTCGAATCGGTCATGCGCGACAGATGGTCCAGCCGCAGCTCCGGCAACTGCCGCGGAGCCTGGTCCAGCGTTTTCGTGGCGAAGGACTTGCGGGACAGCACCGCGCCCTCCAGCCGGGCCAGCTCAAACGACCGCCGGTAGAGCCGCGCCGTGTTGCTCCAGATCATCTCGCGGCCCAGCTTGTAGGCGTGCTTGCGCATGGCGGTGCGGCGGGGCTCGTCCCGCAGCAAGGCGGTCACTTCCCGGGCAATCGCCCCGGCGTCCGCGAATGGCACCAGCACGCCGCGTCCGTCCGCGAGCAGTTCCGCTGCATGCCAGTAAGGCGTCGAGACCACGGCTTTGCCCGCGCCAAAGGTGTAGGCCAGCGTGCCCGAGGTGATCTGCGCCTCGTTGAGATAGGGGGTGACGTAAATGTCCGCCGCGCCGATGAACTCCTTGAGTTCATCGAGTTCCACGAAGCGGTTGTAGAAGATGACGTTCTTCTCGATCTTGATTTTCTTGGCAAGCCGCTCCAGACCGACCCGGTAGGCCTCGCCCTGCTCGCGCACCTCATTGGGATGCGTCGCGCCGAGGACGATGTAAACCACGTCGGGAAACTCCGCCAGGATCGCCGGCAGCGCGTTGAGCACGTGCTCGATGCCCTTGTTCGGCGAGAGCAGGCCGAAGGTGAGCAGCACCGTGCGGCCCTCCACCCCGAACTGGTCCTTGTAGTAATTGGGGTCCACGAACGGGATGTCGGGAATGCCGTGCGGGATGAGGTCAATCTTCGCGGCCGGCACCTGGTAGATCTCCCGCAGCATCTGCTGGCCGCGCTCGGACATGACCACGAGCCGGGTCGAGCGCACGAGCAGTTCCGCCATCACGCGGCGCTGGTCCTCGTTCGGGTCGCGCAGCACGGTGTGCAGCGTGGTGACCACGGGCATCTTCAGTTCGCGCAGCAGCGCCAGCAGATGGCCGCCGGCGGGCCCGCCGAAGATGCCGAACTCGTGCTGCACGCAGACGATGTCCGCGTTGCTGATGTTGAGGAAATCCGCCGCCCGCTGGTAGGAGGACAGGTCCTGCTCCTCGATCTCGAAGCGCACTTCATCCGGATACTCGTAGCCCCCCTTGCGGTCGTTGACCGGCAGGGCGAAGCATTGGATGCCGGGATACGCGGCCGCCACGGCGGAGAGCACGTCGGTCGTGAACGTGGCAAGCCCGCATTTGCGCGGCAGGTAATTGCCGAGAAACGCGATCTTCCGGAGGTCGGACGGGGTGGTCACGGGTTGAGTCCGCCGACTCTGGGGGCTGCTGTGGCAGGTGCCTATGGGGGGTTCACCCCATAGGCACGGGGCGGCGATGGGCCGAAGGTTCAGCGGCCCTGCGAACCACGCGATCAGGCAGGGTGGTGAACGCCGCCGGACCCTGAATGACAACATGAAGCCAGAGCGAGACGAGCTGTCGCTGCACTATGTGGCGGCCTTGCGGAAACACTTGCGGCGCAAGCCGGGCACCAGCCTGCGGCCGGCGCTGAGGCTGGGACGCCAGGCCGTGGCGCTCGGACTCGAAACACTCGAATTGGCCCGCATGCATGAGCGGGCGCTGCTCACCTTGAAGGTCGCCAGCCAGCCGGCCGGGCAGTTGCATCAGGCGGAACGGTTTTTTGATGAAGCCCTGACCCCGATTGTGGAGACGCATCAGGCCGCCCGACGCAGCAAGGTTGATTTGAACCGGCTGAGCGAAACGCTGGGCCAGAAGAATCTGGAGCTGGCCGACAACCGCCGGCAGTTGCAACGTGGCGTCCTCCGGCGCAAGGGGATGGAAGCCACGCTCAAGCGGAGCGGGGACAAATACACCCGCTTGTTGAAGGATTCCCTGCTGCCTGACGGGCTGCGGCACCTCACCCACCAGATTCTCCTCGCGCAAGAATCCGAACGCCAGGCGCTCAGCCACCAGCTTCAGGATCAGGTCGCCCAGATCCTGCTGGGGATCAACGTCCGGTTGCTGGTCTTGAAGCAGGCGGCCAAGGGCGGCTCGACCGTCCTGACCAAGGAAATCACCGACACCCAGCGGCTCGTGGCGGACTCCATCCGCACCATCAACCGCTTTGCCCGTGAACTCGAACTCCATCAGGAAACCTAAGGTGCGCAGGGTGGCAAGCCGGACGAAGCCGCCGGTCCTCCCGGCGGGCTCGTGCCTGCCCGCCTCGCCCGCGCGGGGTGCGTTCCCCGTCATTGCCATGGCCGCCTCGGTCGGCGGCTTGCAGGCGTTGTCAGTCATCCTTGGCGGTCTGCCGGCGAACTTCCCGGCCGCCATCGCCATCGTGATGCATCTGGCCCCCGACCATAAAAGCCTGCTGGCCGAGATTCTGGACAGCCGCTCGCGGCTGCCGGTCAAGGAAGCCAGGACCGGGGATTTCCTCTGCCGCTCCTGCGTGTTTGTCGCGCCGCCCAACCATCACCTGTTCGTCGCGCCGGATGGCCGCTTGAAACTCTCTTCGTCCGCGGCCGAAAAAGTTCATCACGCCCGGCCTTCGGCCGAGCCGTTGTTTGCCTCGGTCGCGAATGTGTATCAAACCCATGCCATCGCCGTGGTCCTCACCGGAGGTGACGGGGACGGCTCCTTCGGAGTGCGGATCATCAAGGATCACGGCGGCCTGGTGATTGCCCAGGACCGGCCGACCTCGAAGGACTTTTCCATGCCGGAGACTTCGATCAAGACGGGCGAGGTGGATTTCATTCTGCCGTTGGAGGCGATCGCGCCCAAGCTCATGGAACTGGTGGCGCGCGGCCGGACGGGCGCTTCGGCTTCCGCCAAGCCAAGACCGGCCAGACTGGCGGCATCCGCTGGCACCCGTGGCTTGAAGCGGCCTGAAGGCCGCGCGCCTGCCCGCCGCCTTTCGCAAGCCATGGTCACGCCGTCCTATCCAGCCGGCAGCAAAGCTGCCATGGTCAAGCGCTCGGAGTAAGCGCATGAAAAAAAACCTTTCCCCCTCCCGTCGGCCCCGGTCACCGGTCACTGCGGCCCGCGAGCCCGCGGCTGCCGCGCCGGTCAGCCTGCCGTTCCCCATTGTTGGGATCGGTGCTTCCGCCGGGGGGCTGGAAGCGTTGGAGCAGTTTCTGAGACAGGTGCCGCCGGAGAGCGGGATGGCCTTCGTCATCGTTCAGCATCTGGACCCCACGCACAAAGGGATCATGCCCGAGCTGCTCCAGCGCGGCACCGGCATGAACGTCATTCAGGTCAAAGACCGCACCATCGTGCGCCCCGACTGCGTCTATGTGATCCCGCCGAACAAGGACATGTCCATCCTGCACGGCGTGCTGCACCTGCTCGACCCCGCGGCCCCGCGCGGCTTGCGCCTGCCGATTGATTTCTTCCTCCGCTCGCTGGCGCAGGACCAGCAGGAGCGCAGCATCGGCGTGATCCTTTCGGGCATGGGCTCGGACGGCACGCTGGGCCTGCGCGCCATCAAGGAGAAGGCCGGCG
>CAZOCL010000129.1:0-15890 GCA_964578245.1 uncultured Klebsiella sp.
AGTTCGCGGACGCTGGTGAGGTATTCGTCGAGCTTGTCGCGGTCCTCGCTGCCCAAGCCGGACCGCAGGGATTTCGCCTGATCGCGGACGTCATCCAGGATGCTCCGACCGTCGGCGAGCCGGCGCATCTGCCCCTGGACTTCGTCGGCGCGGCCTTCGAGGAAGAGGCGGGCGAAGACCTTGGACGGCGCGTTGTCCGCCGGGATGAGCGCGCCGGTGCGGGTCCAAGAAAGCCCGCCCGAACCCTCACCTGACAACGCGAGGCTCGGGAAGCGCGTCTGCGTGCCGATGTGGTCGGCGGCGAACTGGTCGAGGGAGATGGCGTTGCGAAAGCCGGGCCGGCCCGCGCCCGGGACGCCGGTCAGGAAACTGGCCGAGGCCTGGTGTGCGAAACTCGAACCCATGCCGGCGTGAGCCAACCCGGAGATGACCGTGAACTCCTCGCGGAACTCCTTGAGAATCTCCAGATAGGGTGAGAGCGCGTAGTCCTTGCCGGCCTGCGCGGGAAAGAAATTGTCGGGGTGCAAGCCCAGCGGCGCGCAGATGCAGATGATGCGGCGGGGCGGCTGCTTGGCGTTCGCTGCCGCGCGCTTCGGGCTGGGGTCAGCGGCGAAGACGTCAAGCCACGGGAGGGCGAGCGAGATGCCAGCGGCGCGGATGAAGGTGCGGCGAGGGATGGTCATGGCATTAGAGTCTTCCCAGCTCATGGGCGGCGCGAAGGAGGTGCTCCCACACCGGGCGACGACGGCCCAGCATGGGGGAGAGCCGGGGAAAATGGTCGGCCACCTGCCGGAGGGTCAGGAACTGCCAGACCTGGTCCACACGCGCCTCGCGCATCAGCCACGAGGCGGCATGGAGCCATTCGGGTGAGGACGGCACCGCCAGCTTCGCGCGCAGGGTCTCCGCCGTCTCCGGACGGTCCCAGGCGAAATCGAGATTGTCTGCGGGCATGGTGCCGACGGGTGGCATGACGGGGTTCACTATCTCACACGCGGTCATTTTGGCACGAGGGTTTTGTTCGTCGCCTCGCTACTTGCTCTGAAACATCGGACTTTGGACGATTTCGTGGATCAAAGACTTGAAGCCATATTTCTGGTCGCGGAGGTGGCGGACGATGGTTTCGATCTCCGGCTTGTCCGCCTTCGTCGGGGCCGCGCCGGTGGCGTAGGCGAGCAGCTTTTCGGTCAGGGAGCGGGCAAGCTGGTCTTTGTCCTCGAGCAGCAGCTTCTTGTATTCGTCAATGTCGCGGAACCGTCGGCCATCGGGCAACACATCGCTCGGGTCCACGGCGGGACCGGGGCGCATGCGACGGCCTTTGGCATCCTTTTCGCCGTTGTTGGCCAGGCTGCGATAGTTTTCGCGCCAGCCGCCGATGACATCAAAGCTTTCGAGGGCGAATCCCGGCGGATCAATCTTTGTATGGCAGCTCGCACACGTCTCGACCTTGCGATGCTTCGCGAGCTGGTCGCGGATCGTCGTGGCCCCACGGATGTCCGGCTCGATGGCTTCCACGTCCGCGGGCGGCTTCGGCGGCGGCGTGCCCAGGATGCGCTCCAGCACCCAGGCCCCGCGAATGATGGGCGAGGTCGTCGTGCCGTTGGCGGTCACCTTCATCACGCTGCCCATCGTGAGCACGCCGCCGCGATGACTGGCCGGGGGAAGTGTCACCTTACGCATGTCCATGCCCTCGACGCCGGGGATGCCGTAGTGATTCGCGAGGCGCGCATTGAGGAAAGTGAAATCCGAGGCCACGAAGCTGGTCAGGCTCAGGTCGTTCTTCAGCACTTCCTCGAAGAACATCACGGTCTCTTTCAGCATCGCCACCTTGAGGATGTCATCATACTCCGGGTAAAGCGTGCGGTCGGGCAGCGTGGCGTCAATGGCCCGGAGGCTCAGCCACTGGCCGGTGAAGTTCTCGGTGAAGGCTTTGGCCTTGGGATCGCGCAGCATCCGCTCGACCTGCTCGTGGAGCACGCCCGGCTCGCGGAGCTTGCGGGCCTCGGCGAGCTTGAACAGCGGCTCATCCGGCATCGAACTCCACAGGAAGTAGGAGAGCCGGCTGGCCAGCGCGAAGTCGTCGAGCGCGGGCACGCTGGCCGGGGCGGGCGCGCTGGTGGTGGCCGGCTTCTCGCGCAGGAACAGGAAGCTCGGTGAAACCAGCACCGCGCGGAGGCCCACACGCATCGCCTGCTCGAACGAGTAGTTCTGCTCCAGCCGGGTTTTGACGCGCGCGAGGAACGGGCGGATGTCCTCGTCCGTCACCGTGCGTCGAAACGCCCGGCGCGCGAAGTCGCGCAGAATCCGCTCGGCATCCACCAGCGGCTGCGAAGACACGACCTCCAGCCGCTTCGGATCGGTGGGGCTGGGAACCACTGCCTGCTTCAGATCGCCAAAGATCGCCTTGTGACTCGGCGGCGGCCAGGACGCCAGCAGCGGCCCCTCGACATCCACCCATTGGATCACCAGGCCCGGTCCCTTGTATTTGTCGGCCCCGATCTTTTCGACGGCGGGTGGTAGCGCGGGCAGGCCTTCGGCGATGATGCGGATGCGGTTCTCCGGTTCGAGCTGCTCCGTGAACTCGATGACCGTGGGCTTGTCCGCGGGCACGGCGTAGTAATCAATGAGCCGTTCCTCGGTGACTTCCTTGAGCGTGCCAGCCGTGACACGGAAGTTGATCGGCTTGCCCTCGCTCTGGAAGCCGTAGCCCGAGATGCGGAAGCGATATTTGCCACGAACATGGCTGCGGAAATTCCACATCGTGACCCGGATGTTGGCCGATTCCCACGAGGCGAAGATGGCCACGCCATCGTCCACATGGCGGTAAACGCTGCCGGTGGGCTTTACGGACTTTTCCTCGCGGATGTCGAACCGCTTCTTGAGCAGCCAGGGCTGCGGCTGGTTGGCGATGGCCTCGTTCAGCACCCGGTCGGCGGCATCGAGGTAGCTGCGCATCAGATACGAGGACGTGTGCAGTGCCTCAGCGCTGTTGTCGAAGCCGCTTGTCGAAGTGTCGGGCGGCAGCAAGTCGGCCAGGTCCACTTCCACCCCGAGGAGGTCGCGCACGGTGTTCGCATACTCGGCCCGGTTCAGCCGCCGCATCACCACCCGGCCCTCCGTGGACCGCCGGGCGATCTCCGCCGCACCCGCGCGTTCGCTGATCCACTTGATCGTGGCCTGGACTTCCGGCGCGGGCGGACGGGGCTTGTCCTTCGGCGGCATCTCACCAGTTCGGAGCTGCTCCAGCACGGTGAGCCACTGCTCGCGGTTCTTCCGGTCGGCAAAGTCCGGTGAAAGACTTTCGATCCGGAAATCGCCCTTGGGCTTGGCCCCCGAGTGGCACTTCTGACAGTGCTGGTCGAACAACTGCCGGGCGGGGTCGCTGGCCGGCGAGTTGCCCTTGGCACCGCGCGTCTCCGCCGCGAACAAGCTCCAGCCGCCGAAAGCAATTCCCGCGATCAACACGACCGTTCGCTTCCCCCGGTCTAACCGGGGTTTCACACAACGGGCAAGTATCTGGCCAGGGAACATGACTGTTGGCTTGAAGCATACCCGCCCTCCCGGGCTTGTCACCCGAAAGGAAGAGAAATGGGGCCCGCGTTTCTTGCTGGTGCTGGCGACGGCCTTTCTTAATGTTCCGAGCATGGCGTCGGATCACGAGTGGCGGCCGGGGCGGCAGCCCGGGGTGGCGGGCGGCCGGGCATGGGCCAGCGTCTTCATCCTCGCTGCCCTTTGCTTTGCTGCGATGCCGTCTACTCGGGGAGCGGAGCGGGCACCGCTCGTTTTTCTCGGTGATCGGGACTATCCGCCCATTGCGTATCTCGAACAAGGGGTCGCCATGGGCATGGACGTGGACCTGGCCAAGGCCCTCGCCGCGCCGATGCAGCGCGAGATCCGCGTCGAGCTGATGGACTGGAACCTGGCCCAGGAAAAGGTGTTGAAGGGCGAGGCTGACGGCCTGCTAGGCATGAGCATCACGGAGGAGCGCCGGAAGCTGTATGACTTCGCCATCTCCACGTTCACGCGCGAGTTCGGCGTGCTGGTGCGGCAGGGCGAGGTGGCCATCCGGAGCGTGGGCGACCTCAAGGGGAAGGAGGTGGGCGTCACGGCGGGCGGGTTTCCGCGCCGGTTCCTCGAGTCCAAGTCCGGCGTCCGGCTGGTTTTGATCCACAATTATCAGGATGGCCTGGCGCGCTTGAAGGCCGGCTCGGTGGACGCCGTGGCGGCTGACCTGTGGGTGGCGGCGTATCTGATGGAGCAGGGCGGGGTTCGTGGCATCACACTTGCAGGAGCGCCCTTTGCCACGGCGGAGGCAGCCATCGCCGTGCGCAAGGGAAACACGGCGCTGGTGGGCGAAATCAACCGCGCTCTGCGCACGCTCGAATCTCAAGGGAAGCTGGTGGCGATCCAGGACGACTGGCGGCCCAAGGAGATGCTGTTCGTCTCCCGCGAGCGGGTGCGCGGAATGGTCGCCTTCGGCGTCACCGTTCTCGTGCTGGTCGTGTTCGCCGCCATGGCGGCGTGGATCTTCACGTTGAAGAAACAGATGCGCAGCCGCCGGCTGGCGGAGTCGGCCCTGCGCGACAGCGAGGCGCGGCTGCGCACGCTCGCTGACGCTTCCTTTGAAGGCATCGCGGTCTGCGAGGACGGCATCCTCGTGGACGCCAATGATCAGATGGTGAAGCTGCTCGGCTATGGCAGCCGGGCGGAGATGGTGGGCAAACCGGTGATCGAGCTGGTCGCCCCGGAGTCGCGGGAACTGGTCCGGCGCACGATCGAGTCGGGCCGGGCCGAGCCTTACGAGCATCTCGCCATCCGCAAAGACGGAACGGTGTTTCCCGTGGAAGTCTGCGGGCGGACGATGGCCCGGAGCCCGCATCATGTGCGCGTGACCGCCGTGCGCGACATGACCGCGCGCAAGCAGGCCGAGGACGAACTCAGAACCCTCACCGAACGCCTCAAACTGGCCGCTGCCACCGCCTCCATCGCCGTCTGGGACTGGAACCTCCGCACCAACGAAGCGGTCTGGGACGAGCGCGCCTTTGAAATCCACGGGCTGCCGCCTCGTCCGGGTGGCCGCATTGTGTTTCAGGACTGGGCGGACCGGGTCCACCCGGAAGACCTGCCCGGCCAATTGGCGGCGCTGGAGCGAACCATCGCCGAGCGCAAGACCGGCACGCGCGAGTTCCGCATCATCCGGCCCGATGGTTCCGTGCGCCATCTTCAGGGCGCGGAGGTGGTCATCTTGGACAAGGATGGGACGCCGGCCCGCGTGGTGGGCGTGAACCACGACATCACGGAGCGCAAGCAGGCGGAGAGCGCCCTCCGCGCGAGCGAGGAACGCTATCGTAACTTCATCGCGCTCGCAGGCGAAGGCATCTTCCGGCTGGAGTTCGACCCCCCCATCCCGACCAGCCTGCCGGTGGCGGAACAGGTGCAGGCCATCATCGAGCGCGGGATCGTCGCCGAGTGCAATAATGCGGCTGCGCGGCTGCGCGGCTGGTCCACCGGGCAGGAGATGCAGGGCAAACGGGTTTCGGATTTGATGCGGGCTGCCGATTCTGAAAACCGGCTGACGCTGGCCGGGTTTGTGACGGCAGGCCACAAGGCGGTGGATGTGGTCACGCGCGGACGAAACGCGCAGGGAGAGGACAAGTTCTTCCTGAACAACGCCGTGGGCTTCGTCCAGGACGGCGCGCTCCGGCATCTCTGGTCGGTGCAACGCGACATCACGCGGCAACGCGAGGCGGAGGCGGCGCTGCGGGCGAGCGAGGAGAGCCTGCGGGCGACGATTGAAAACACGCCGCATGTGGCCGTGCAGTGGTATGACGCCAGGGGGCGGGTCGTCTTCTGGAACCCGGCCTCCGAGCTGATGTTCGGGTGGAAGGCGGGCGAGGCGGTGGGCCGGACGCTCGACCAGCTCATCCACACGCCGGAGGAAGCGGCGGCGTTCGTGCGGGTGCTGGCCGAGATCGGCCAGACGGGCCAGGGCATCGGCCCGGTCGAATACCCGTTTCGCCGGCGCGACGGCACGGCGGGCGTCTGCCTCTCCACGACGTTCCGCATTCCCTCCGCGAACGGGCAGTTCTCCTTTGTGTGCATGGACGTGGACCTGACGGAGCGCAAGCAGGCCGAGCTGTCTCTGCGAGAGGCGCAGGAGCGGGAGTTGCGCGCGCGTGAGGAGTTCGCCGGCCACCTGCTCACGGCCCAGGAGGAGGAGCGCCGGCGCATCGCCAGCGAACTGCACGACAGCCTGGGCCAGAACCTCCTGCTGGTGAAGAACCGCGCGCTGCTCGCACTGGCCACGGGCACGCTCCCGGCAGCGGCGCGCGAGCAGGTCGAGGCGATCAGCCTCGCGGCCTCCGAGGCGATCACCGAGGTGCGCCAGATTTCGCACGACCTGCATCCGTATCAACTGGACCAGCTCGGGCTCAAGCGCGCGCTGGAGGTGATGATTGAGAACACCGCCCGGGCCACGGACATCGTGCTCGAGCACAAGCTCGACGCGGCGGACGACGTGTTTACGCCAGCGGCGGCGGCCAACGTGTATCGCGTGGTGCAGGAATGCCTGAACAACCTGCTGAAGCATTCGCAGGCCCGCCGGGCGTTCATCGGCCTGGAGCGCGACGTGCATGAGGTGCGCCTCTGGATCACGGACGATGGGTGCGGCTTCGCGGTGGACCAGCCGGCCAGCGGCTTCGGGCTGCGGAACATCGCGGAGCGTGTGCGCATCCTCAAAGGTTCGCTCAAGGTGATTTCATCCCCGGGACAAGGCACGCGGCTCGAAGTGGCCGTGCCGATTGTGGATGTGGCTTGAACGCACGCAGAGCCGATGGCCGTAGGTTGTATCGGCGACGGCTTTTCGCCACACTGTCCTCGCTCACATGAACTCACGCTCTGGCTCGTTGTTCCTGCTTCTGGTCGCTGGCTCGCTGATGGCCGCCGAGCCGCAGCTTGTCGGGCCCGACCGCACCAAGCAGCTCGTGCTGGACGCGCGCGTCATCCAGTCTGTCACGAATGCAAAGCTCACCCTCGGCACGGTGGAGAAGGAGGCGCGCAACCCGCTCATCCACGCCGACCAGCCGTGGGAAAACGCGCTCAACAACCTTTATCCCAACGTGCTCTGGGACGCGGACGCGCACCAGTTCAAGCTCTGGTATAAATGCGTGCTCACCGACAAGGACGTCATCGCGAAGATGGCCGACCCAGTGACGATCCACGACCAGGGCTGGTTCCTGCTCTACGCGACTTCACGCGACGGGCTGGCGTGGGAGAAGCCCGCGGTCGGGCAGTTCGGCTTCGGCGGTTCCACGGCGAACAATGCCGTGGCGCGCGACACGCCAAATGTCGGCGTCTTCCGTGACCCGCACGACCCCGATGCCTCGCGACGCTTCAAGATGGTGTATGACATTGGTCTCGGGCAGCCGCGCACACGCTTCTCGCCGGACGGCATGAAGTGGAGCGAGCCCCAGGAGCCGAAGGGCTTTGCCAGCTACAACTGCGACACGCACAACAACGCCTTATGGGACGAGCGCTCCGGAAAGTATGTCTGGTTCACCAAGGCCTTCCTCGGCGAGCGGCTGGTGGCGCGCTTCGAGAGCACGGACTTCGTGAACTGGAAATCCAGCGGCGTGGTGCTGCGCTCGACGCTCGCCGAGGGCCGGACGCACCAGACCTATTGCCTGCCGGTCTTCCCCTATGCGAACGGCTACCTCGGGTTCGTGATGATGTATCACGCCCTCCTGGACCGCGCCGTGGATTGCGAGCTGGCGTGGAGTCCCGACACGGTGAACTGGACGCGGCTTGCGCCCGGCACACCGTTCATCCCTCGCGGGGCGAAGGGCACTTATGACAGCGCCTGCATCTACGCGCCGTCTGGTCCGGCCATCGCGCAGGACGGCAAGCTGCTGATTTTCTACGGCGGCGATTTCACCCCGCATCAGGGGTGGAAACGCCATTGTCTCCCGTGCCTCGCCCGGGTGCGGGTGGATGGCTTCGCGGGCTACGAGGCGGTCACCCCCGGCAGCGAGGCCACGGTCCTCACGCAACCGGTGCTCGTCACCGGCCCCATCCAGGTCAGCGCCGACGTGCGCGGCTCGCTGCGCGTAAGCGTGGTGGACGAGCCGGGCTTTGCGGACGCAGTGGTGAGCGGCGACGTGACGGATGGCGAGGTCAAGTGGCCCGGCCACGACGCTGCGACGCTGCGGGGGAAGCTGGTGCGGCTCAAGTTCACGCTGCGCGACGCGAAGCTGTATGCGTTTCGGGGCGTGGAACTGGTGCCCGCACCCGTGGCGAGCACGGGCGTGCGGAAGTTCAGCGAACCAATCGACGTCAGCCTGAGCTTCCCGGGTTCCAACAACGGCGTGACGCTCCGGCACACGGCGGACGGTTCCGAGCCGACCACCAGTTCGCCACTCGTGCGTGGTCCGCTGCGGCTGGCACAAACCACGCGGGTCCGCGCGCGGGCCTTCCTGGCCGGCGTGAGCGGTGGCGGGCCGGAGTTTGACGCGGTCTTCACGCACCGCGAGCCGCGTCACGCCACATGGCCCACGCCGGTGACGCAGAGCTTCACGTTCGACTCCTCGGCAGCAGGCTGGCTCGGCACGGACAAGCTGGAGCAGCGCGCGACCGGCGGGGTCGCGGGCGGGCACGTGACCGCGTCGCGTGGTGGCGGGTTGCGGCCCTTTGCTTATATGCCAGCCACCGCCACCAATGGCCTGGCGGGCAACTGGCCGGTGAAATTCGCAGGAGACGGGGTGGACATCACGTTCCACACGCGGTGCCCCGAGGCGGGCGGCAGCTACCAGTTGGAACTCTTCGCCCGGGAAGTCGCACCGTGGACTTACGCGCGGCTGCCCAAGTTCACCACCGGCTGGCAGCGCGTGACCGTGACCGTGCGCTGGGACTGGAACGACGCCGAGGCGGAGGCCGCCGGGTGGGTGCGCGGGACCGCCGCCTTCTCGTGGCGCGACACGCTCTCGCGGCTGGGCAGGGTGGTCGTGGCTGCCGGAGCAGGCGGGGGCAGTGCGACCTTCGATCTCGACGAGTTTACCGTCACGGCCTTCGCGGATTGATTACCACCTGAAACTGTCCGCGCCGTTGAACGTCTGAACTCCTGCTCGAAACCATGCTCATGAATCCCCTCGCCTGTCTCCGCCTCGTGCTTTGCGCATTCCTGCTTACCAGCCCGGCCCACGCGGCCGCGCCGCTGCTCGAGAAGGTGGACCTCTTCGAGGCAGCCAAGGATGGCTACGCGCTCTATCGCATCCCCGGCATCGTCACCACCCGTCGCGGCACCGTGCTGGCCTACTGCGAGGCGCGCAAAAGCGACCGGGGCGACTGGGGCACGATCGACATCATGCTCCGCCGCTCGCTGGATGGCGGCAAGACCTGGGGTGCCCGCACGAACATTGCGAACGTGCCGGGACCAAAGTCCAAGAATCCCGTCGCGCTGGCTCAGAAGCTCGCGACCACCGACGAGGTCACTTACAACAACCCGGTCGCCATCCCCGACTCCAACGGCGCGGTGCACTTCCTCTTCTGTCTCGAATACGCCCGGTGTTTCTACCTGCGCACGGAAGACGACGGCGTGACCTTCAGCGCGCCGGTGGAGATCACCGCGTCCTTCGACAAGTTCCGGCCGGAGTATGACTGGAAGGTGCTCGCGACCGGCCCCGGTCACGGCATTCAGTTGAAAACCGGCCGGCTGGTCGTGCCCGTGTGGCTCTCGCTCGGCACCGGCGGGCACGCGCACCGGCCTTCGGTGACCTCGGTAATTTACAGCGACGACCTCGGGCGCGTCTGGTCACGCGGCGAGATTGCCGGGCCAAACGAAGGCGACTGGAGCATTCCGAACGAAACCTGCGCCGTGCAGCTTGCGGACGAGCGCGTGCTCCTGAACATGCGCAGCGAGTCCAAGGCGAACCGCCGTCTGCTCACCACCAGCCGCGACGGCGCGACCGGGTGGAGCAAGCCGCAGTTCCACGAGGAGCTGCTGGAACCCATCTGCATGGCCTCGATGGTGCGGCTGAGCGAAGCGCCCGCGAAGAACCGCCTGCTCTTCTCCAATCCCAACAATCTCTCCCGCGCCGACGGCAAGGAAGCCCCCGGCAAGGGCCGTGACCGCAAGAACGTCTCGGTGAAGCTGAGCTACGACGAGGCCAAAACCTGGCCGGTGACTAAGACCATCGAGCCGGGCTTCAGCGGCTACAGTGATCTGGCCGTGGCGAAGGACGGGACAATCCTGCTCTTCTACGAGCGCGGCAGCACGGATGGGAAGGACATCTACCGCACCGGCTCGCTCACCGTCGCCCGCTTCAACCTCGAATGGCTGACAGACGGGCAGGATGCGCTGAAGTAGAGCTCTGAAACGGGCGGAAGCAGATGCCAAGGGGGCGCGGCCTTCAGGCCGCAGAACTGGGAGCACGCCAGTGGTTCGAACGCACTTTTCCAGTCGCAGCCTTCTGCGGCGTAAACGCCGCGCTCCGCCTGAGTTCGCGACGTGGCGTTACTTCTCGGAGGAGAGGACGGGCGGGGTGGGCGCTGGTCCTGGACCAGGAGCCATGGACGGGACAGGACCCCGTTTCCGCAGCAAGTCAGCGACATGTTCTGCCAACGTTTCCGCCGTGGCGGGCAGCGGCCAGATCCAGTCCAGTCCCTGCTGCCAGCGTGAGTCATCCACGCCCATGGAGGACATGACGAACACCGTTGAACTGACGGAAGGCGGTGCGCGCCGCGTGGCATCGCCGCCTTGATCAATGCCGTCTTCGCCCACCGAGTAGAGCAGAAAGGTGCCGTCGGGCTGGGGCCGGTAGCGCAGCGGTTTCCCGTCCATGGGGTCTTCGGGCACGCGGGCGAGGAAGTCCGGCACCAAAGTCCCCAGCGTTTCGGGCAGCCGCTGGTGGCGCAACTGATGGCGACGGAGGGCGATGGCCGTCACGACGAGCCGGGTCTGGGTCTCCTGCGCGACGACCTTCAGAAACATCTGCTCCATGGGGGTGTATTCCACGGCTGCCCGGGCCAGCGGCCACCAGACGGACGGCGGTGGCGGCGTGGTGGCCCGGAGCTTCGCCAGTGCTGGCAGCGCGGTGTGGCTGCCCACGGAGGACTGGACGGCAGCATAGAACCGGTCGTATTCGTGCAGCATCCAGAGTTCGTCCCCATAGGAAGTCCACCAGGGCCAGGCTCCCATGCGTGGAACGGCGTCCGACAGGAAGCCCCACACGGCCTTCGGGTTCGTCAGCAGCGTGTCCCACCAGTCCGCGCCGCCCGAGGCGGAACTCATGGCGGTGGACATTGCGGAAGCGCCCACGATGGAGGCCACGATGGCCGGCTGGCGGCGGAACTCATCATACGATTGAAATACCAGCGCCCGGCCGAACTGCTCCTCGCCCGTCCCGGTCCGCAGGTGCCGGCAAGTCTCCCAGAGCGCCTGCGCCTCGGCCAGTTGCGTCTCGGTCCAGTTCGCGTGTTGCAGCAGTTCCCAGGAGCCGGTGAAGGCGGTGGGCCGGATCCAGCGTTCGTCGAAAATCGTGGCGGGGTCATTCAGCGCCAGGGAGCGCAGCCGCAATTGTGCCCGCCAGGCCTCCCAGGCGTCGTTGGTGCGCCCTTCACGCGCCGCGACGAGGGCATTCAACCCCAGCCATTGTCCCAATGGATCCAGTTGGTAGGCCTGCTGGCTGTCGGCCATCAACTGGTCGAGGTTGGCGCGCGTGAGGAAGGCGAGTCTAGGCAGGGCGGCTGCCGCCAGGACATTGGACAGATGGCTGGCGTTCTCCCCCGCTTTCTGCGCCAGTTCCTCCCAGGTGAGATCCTGCGCGTCCTGGATCAGGGGGTTCTGGCGTGCTGACACGCGCGCCCGGTTCGAGGACACGAGCTGCATCCAGGGCGAATCCTCCACATACGGCATGGGGAACCGGCTCAAGATGCCGTCCAGCGCCACCATGGCATTCGAACTGGCGGGCGGATCGGGT
Source organism: uncultured Klebsiella sp. (assembly GCA_964578245.1). Taxonomy (GTDB): domain Bacteria; phylum Verrucomicrobiota; class Verrucomicrobiia; order Limisphaerales; family SXTU01; genus SXTU01. The sequence goes on from CAZOCL010000129.1 coordinate 11,970, forward strand.
GGCAGCAGTTCGCGGAGCGTCAGCTTGTCCCCGCGCGCGGTGAGCGTCCGCTGGTAGGCGGCCAGTTGCGCCGCGCACCGGCCATGCTCGATCCAGAGGATGACCAGGCCCAGCAGCGCGAAGACGCCGGCCCAGAGCAGGAGTTTGCCGAGTTTGGCTTTCACGCGTGGGAGTGGTGCCGTGATTAAGGCGAAACGGCCCCCGGGATGCAACCCCGGGATGGCCTTTGTCACTGGAGCGCGGCCCGCCGGGCGCTTTGCGGGTGCGTGCGTCAGGAAGGGTGCGCCTCGTTTCGATGTCCAGACGCGCAAAACGATCGGGGAAGCCCGCGCGCCGCGTCGCGGGCACTTCGGAAGCAGCATTGAACTCGGACGATGGGGCGACGTGAACGCGCGCGCGCGGGCGTCCGGCCCCCGCGCGTCTCTCCTTGGTTCGCTGGGCGGTTATGCTATCTTCCGCCAGCATGACGAATTCATACCGGGCAATCATTGCGTTCATGGGCGTCACTTTGATGGCTCTTCCCGCCATCCAGGCCGCAACCATTTCCACCTTTGCCGGCACTGGAACCAAGGGCTCCGCCGGGGATGGCGGCCCGGCCACGCAGGCCCAGCTCGACAATCCCTTCGGCGTGGTGCGCGGGCCGGATGGCAACATCTGGTTCTGCGAATACACCGGCCAGCGCGTCTGCAAGGTCACGCCCGATGGCAAGCTGCACGTCGTCGCGGGCAGCGGCCAGAAGGGCTACACCGGCGATGGCGGTCCCGCCCTCAAGGCCACGTTCAACCTCCCGCATGAGATCCGCTTCGACAAGGGCGGCGATCTCTACATCGTGGACATGGGCAACAACGCCGTGCGCAAGGTGGACCTCAAGACCGGCGTCATCACCACCTTTGCGGGCACGGGCAAGCCGGGCTATTCCGGTGACGGCGGTCCGGCCAAGGACGCCCAGTTCAAGCAGCCGCACAGCATCCAGTTCGATCCCGCAGGCGACCTCTTCGTGTGTGACATCGCCAACCATGCCATCCGCAAGGTGGACATGAAGACGGGCGTCATCACCACCTTCGCGGGCACGGGCAAGGCCGGTCCCACGCCTGACGGCGCACCCATCGCCGGCACCACGCTCAATGGGCCGCGTTCGCTGGACTTTGACGCGGCGGGCAACCTCTGGCTGGCCACCCGCGAGGGCAACCAAGTCTTCAAGTTCGACCTCAAGGCCGGGAAGATCCACCACATCGCCGGCTCGGGGAAGAAAGGCTTCACTGGCGGACCGGCGAAGCAGGCCACGCTTTCCGGCCCCAAGGGCATCGCCGTCGGACCCAATGGGAACGTCTATCTGGCCGATACCGAGAGCCACAGTGTCCGCATGGTGGACATGAAGAAGGGCACGCTCGAACTCATCGCCGGCACCGGCGAGAAGGGCGACGGCCCCGAGGGTGATCCCCTCAAGTGCCAGCTCGCCCGCCTGCACGGCTTGTGGGTGGACAAAGATGGGAGCATATTCATAGGCGACAGCGAGACGCATCGGGTAAGAGTCATTAAATGACGAACGAACAGCCATGGCGGTTGCCGGGCTCGCGGGCCGCGCGCGGCGCGGCGCTTGCTTTCGTCATTCTCGTGACGTCCTTCGAGCTTTGCGTCGCCGGGATTGCCGCACCGCTCCCGCCAGCCACGAACAGCCTTACACCGCCGACCTTCGCCCACCTCTCTTCCAACGTCCTGGCCCGCTCGAAGTGGGAGCGCACGCAGAACACCACCGCGCAGTTCGCGTTCAGCAAGGCGCGGGACATGATCGAGTTCGACGGGGATGGCAAGGTCACGCAGCGCAAGCAGTCACGGCAGGAGTGGTTTCCGATCAACGGCATCCCCTTCGCCCGGCTTGCGGAGAAGGATGGCAAGCCGTTGACGGACAAGGAGCGCAAGGCCGAGGCGGAGCGCGAGGCCGCCGTGCGGGCCGGCAAGAGCACGCTGCGCAGCCCGGAAGTCTCCAAGCGCGAGAAGCAGTGGCAGTTCACCGACGAGATGATGGCGCGTTACACCTTCAAGATCACCGGCCAGGAACTGGTGCGCGGGCGGCCCGCCTGGGTCGTGGAATTCGAGCCCAAGGACAAGAACTTGCAGCCCAAGACCATCCCGGAACGCGTCGCCAACAAGGTCGCCGGGAAGCTCTGGGTGGACACGGAGGACTGGGAGCTGGCGCGCATGAAGTTCTGGCTGACGGGCGAGGTGAACCTCATCGGCGGCATGGTGGGCGTGCTCAAGACGTTTCAACTGACGCTCGAACGCACGCGGATCGAGGCGGACGCGTGGCTGCCCACCATGGTGGACTTCGAGATGAGCGGTCGTGAGCTGCTCGCCAACAAGCGGCTGCGTTACCGTGAGGATGCCACCAGCTTCAAGCGCGTGGCACCCGCGACCACTCCGGTGTCCAATGCGCCGGCCGCGGAGCCAGCCGCCCCGGGGAAGAAATAGACTGCCGCCTTTCGGGATGTTGACGCCATGCGCGATCTGCAAAGCTCCCGGCTGATCTGGCTCAAGGGCTGGCTGTTCCTCTTCCTTGGGATCACTTCCGCCACGCTGATCTGGATGGAGGCGGCTTCGCTGCGCGTCGCCTTGCTGCTCGTGCTGGCCGTGTGGTCCTTCTGCCGCGCCTACTACTTCGCCTTCTACGTCCTCGAACGCTACGTGGACCCGGGCTACAAGTTTTCCGGGCTGGGGTCGTTGCTGGTGTATTTGCTGAGACGGCGTGGGAGGCGGTAGAAAATTCCAAACTCCAAATCCCAAGCTCCAAAAAAGCTCCAAATTCCAAGTTCCAATCGGTGTGAAGGTCCCCGAGTGGTCCAACGGCGACCCTTGGAGCTTGGAATTTCTTTGGATTTTGGAGCTTGGGATTTGGAATTTGCCCCCCGTTCTTCATCGCCAGAAAATAGTTTCTAAGAAAACCTCCGCTCACACGTTATCCCCCTTGAAGGCCCGACCCAGTCGGACTCAATGAACGAACCGGGTGCTGACAATGCGGAATGGTGGCACGCCGCCCACACGCGGCACGGCCCGGCATTGTCCCGCTACGCCGCCAGCATCGTCGGCGACGCGGACCGCGCCCGGGACGTGGTGCAGGATGTCTTCCTGCGCCTCTGGCGGGAAGACCCCGCCCGGCTCAACGGCTGTCTGGTCGAGTGGCTCTTCACCGTCTGCCGCCATCGTGCGCTGGACGTGCAGCGGAAGGAACATCGCATGACGGCGTTGACCGAAGTGGAACTGGACACGCGCCCCGCCGCCGGCCCCGGGCCGGACGCGCAGGCCGAGGCGAGCGAGACCGCCCGGCGCGCGTTGCGCCTGCTGGACGCGCTGCCCGAGCACCAGCGCGAGGTGGTGCGCCTCAAGTTCCAGGCCGGCCTGAGCTACGCGGAGATCAGCCGCGTGACCGGCCACTCCGTCAGCAACGTCGGTTTCCTCCTGCACACGGCGCTGAAAACCCTGCGGCAGCAAATGCAACGCGAAGACAAGGGAAACCACGAATGAACACGAAGGGATACGAGGGAAACGTGCTGCGTGTTGCGTGCTGCGTGATGGCCAACGGCGGCCTTGGTAATTCACGCAACACGCAACACGCAGCACATCTCATTCGTGTTCATTCGTGTCCATTCGTGGTTTCCCCCACCACCCATGACCCTCACGCCTGACGACCCGAAACTGACCGCCTACGCCCTCGGTGAACTCGACGCGACCGAACGCGCCGCCATCGAGGCCACCCTCGCCCGTTCGCCCGAATGCCGCCGCGCCGTGGCGGAAATCCAGGCGCTCACCAGCGAACTGACCTTCGAACTGGCCCGCGAGGTGGCGTCCACGCCGCTCACCCCGGTAAGCCCGGTAGGGCGAGACTCCGTCGAGCCCCATTTCGAGCGGAGCGAGGCGACCGCCGCG
>CAZOCL010000130.1:0-15846 GCA_964578245.1 uncultured Klebsiella sp.
AGGATCATGCCGACGGCCTGGCCGTGGACGATGTTGTAGTGCGCGGTGAGCGGGTTCGCCGCCGAATGGGCCGCGCCGAGCATGGAATTCTCGATGGCGATGCCCGCGTAGGCTGCGCCGAGGAGCATCCGACCGCGCGCCTCGATGTCTTTCGGGTGCTGGAGCACCTGGGGGAGGCTGGTGACGCAGAGTTTGAAGGCCTCGCGGGAGAACATCTGCGAGAGCGGGTTGCGCTTGGTGGTGACGGCGGTCTCCACGGCGTGGGCGATGGCGTCAATGCCGGTGCAGGCGGTGACGCGGGCAGGCTGCGAGAGCGTTAGGATGGGGTCGAGGATGGCGATGCGGGCGGCGGCCTTGGGGTCGAGGCAGGCCATTTTCTGATGCGTCTGCTCGTCGGCGATGAGGGCGGCGGACTGGCATTCGCTGCCGGTGCCGGCAGTGGTGGGAATGGCGATAAGGGGGAGCATCGGCTTACGGGCCTTGCCCACGCCCCAGTAGTCGTGCATCCGGCCGCCGTTGGTGAAGATGAAGTTGCAGCCCTTGGCGGTGTCCATGGAACTGCCGCCGCCCAGACCAATGAGCAGGTCCACCTGCTCAGCCGCGGCGACGGCGACGCATTCGTCCACGCACTTGGTGGTGGGGTTTTCCTTGGCGTGGTCGAAGAGCGTGACGTGGACGCCCGCCTTGGCGAGGGACTCCTGCACGCGGGCGGCGTGGCCGGCCTTGACGATGCCAGGGTCGGTGACGAGGAGGACGCGCTTGCCACCGAGTTCCGCCGCGAGTTCGCCCACACGCTCGACCGCGTTCGCGCCAAAGACCAGCCGGGTGCGGGGGACGAAATCAAACAACCCGGCGGGAAGGAGGGCGTGGCCTGCGGAAATCATGTGCGGTTAGAGACTGGCGGAGAATAGTGACTGTTCAAGGATTTATCGCCTAGGGGGTGCGTAAAGTAGTCAGACAGCCGGGGAGGATTTCCCGGAAACGGGGACCCAAAGATTTGAGAAAGACAAAGATTTAGGATTTTCAACTCTGGCTTACCCCAAGCTTTTGGTGGATTGGGATGAACGCGCTAACTCATTACCAATGAGAGGGATGCTGATGAAACACGGCCACAGGGGCCGGCTGACAGTTACTGGGATGGGCGGATTGATTTTGTGAAACGAAGCCATTTTGAATCCAGACTCCTAAGCAGACAGCACCGGAAGTGCGCCGGCAGCGAGCGGAGCGCGGCGTTCACACCGCTGAAGGCTGCAACGGGAAAGTGCGCCCGAACCACCCTTGCGTGCTCTCGTTTCTGCGGCCTGAAGGCTGCTCCACGTCCTTGGAGCGGTGCGGTCAAGCGTGGCCGCTCCGTCGTTCCGTCCGGCCGAAGGCCGGACAGCACAGGCTGGAAGCCTGTGCTGTCTTGTTCAACTTCGACGTTCGGCCTAATGCGGGCCGTGCTTGCGATCCTTGTCTTTGCCTTTGCCTGGTCGGGACGGGGCATCTGGTGTCCGGTCTGGAGCATCTGGTCGCCCGGGCGAAGGGTCCAAGATGTCACGGGACGGATCTTTGCCCTTGCCCGGCGGCACGGCTTTCGTCGGCGGTTCCGGGTCCGGCCTGCGCTCTGGCACCAGGTTGGGGCGATCCGGCGTTTCCTTCACCGGCGGGCTGGGTCTGGGCGCGACCACGGGCGGATCCACCCGCTCAGGCTTGCGCTCAGGCACGGCCTTGGGACGCTCAATTTCCTTGGCGGGCGGATTTGGTTTCGGCGCAGTGTCCGGCTTCTCGACCCGTTCCGGCTTGCCTTGGACGGCGGGCTGCGGGCGAGCCAAATCCCGGACCGGCGAATCCTTGGCGCGCGGTTCAACCACCTTGCGCTCCATGGCTTTCGGAACCGGGGTCTGACTGACCGCTTCCTGAATGCTGACCGCGCGGATCTTGTTACCCGTGGCCTTGTCCATTTCAGCCCGGCCTGGGCCTTCATTGACCATGACCTTCCGTGACCCTGAGCCGCCAAAGTCCCGCGTCTCCTGGCGGATGTTATTGATGACCTTGGTCTGATTGATGATGGTCGTGTTGTTCACAATCACGGTGGTGGGGCGCACGGGTTCATGGAAGCGGCCCGCTTGCACGAAGACGAACGGAGCGACCGGTGCGCTGACAAACAGACCGCCGCGCGGCGGCAGTGGCGCCCAGCCGACATAACCACCTCCTACCCGCCACGATACCCAAGCGGGCGCCCACTCGGTGCCGGGACGCCAAACCCACCCATGACGCGGGTGATGAAACCAATGCCCGTAGTGGTAGCAGGCCCAGCCCCAGGGCTCGTCGCTGACCCAATACCAGCCAAAGTCGGTCCATACCCAGTGACCGTAAGTGTATGGCTGCCAGCCAACCGCGATGCTGGCTGGATGCCAGCAGCGGCCGTAGGAATCCACCTCCACCCAGGCACCATGCTCCGCCAATGGTGCGTTGAAATCCGCCTCGGCACTAATCTGCACGGAGGCGAAGACCCCAACGTCCGCGCGGGTGCTGGGCGCGCTCACCCATAGGAATCCCCCCACCATGATCGCAAACCAACGAATGAAAGTTTTCATAATCAGCCTTTCGCTTGGGCCACTAATGATGGTCCGTTACAAACGCTACGACCAAGCTAGGCGCAGTGCAAATGGGGTGGACACCCCTGCCCTGTCTCTCCGCTTTTCGATCCGTGAAGTTGTGCTAGGTTGATTGTTGCTTCGATCGGAAGCTAAGCGTCACTGCTACGCCCCAGCAGCGTGCGGAACGATGGCGCTCCGCTTCCACGAACCGGTGTTTTGGCAGGAAAATAGGGGAGAAAATCTCCTGCCCATTAGATGGTGCAAGGACGGGGAACGGTCCGACACGGAACAGTAAGCGCCCCATGAATCGAAGATGCTCAGAAAGTTGGGGTCAGAAAAATCAGGAGGGTCTGGCTGAAATTTTGGCCCTGTTTTCCTGACTTCGGTTCCGGTCGGAAATTATTTGAAGCGTGCCGCAGCGGGTGACCCGGGCATACTGTAGTTCAACTTCGGGGAGCGGCTAAAAGGGTGTCCCCTTCACCAGGTGTTAAGGCTTCAGCATGCCTTCGAGTTTCTTCCGTTCCTCGTCGGTAAGCGGTTTCCAATCGATGGTGACGTTGGACAAGTCGGCCCGCAGCCTCGCAATGTCCGATTCGGGGATGTCCGTGCGCAGCAGTGTGAGCTTCTTCAAAGTCGGGATCGCCTTGAGCTGCACCAGGCCGCCGTGGGTGAGGCGAACCTCGTCGAGGGTGATTGCCTCCACGGATTTCAACTTCGCGAGCGTGGCCAGCGTCGAATCATCAATGCTCAGGCCATTGGGTTTGCCGTTGTATTGGCGCAGGCGCTGGCCGAGATAGATGGTGCGCAGATTGGGAAGCTTGAGAAGCTGCTCGTTGCCCGCCTGGGTCTGAAAAGTGTGCCAGGTGCGGAACTCTTTGAGCTGCGTCAGTTCGGCAATGGCTGCCATGCCCGTGTCGTTGAACGGCGTGCCGGCAACGGTAAGTCGCTCCAGCTTCGGCAAGGTCTTGAATGCGGCAAAGCCTGCACCGGTGAACCCTTTGTCGGGAAACGCGATGTGGAAGAAGGACGCTGAGCGAAGATTGGGCAGCGCGGCGAGGTGCTTGAGGCCGGCATCGGTGACCTGGATGCCGTCGGTGCCCAGGTCTTCGAGCGCCGTCAGGGCGGCGAGGTATTCGAGGGCCTGGTCAGTCAGGCCTTTGCAGCTACCGTAGAGCGTCAGGCTCTTCAACGATTTGAGCTGTCCGATCTGCTTGAACTCCGGGTCCCCGAGCTTCGAGCAATCGCGAAAGGAAACCTTCGTTACCACGCCACCAGCCTCGATGACTTCGCCGCCGAGCGCGCGCAAGGCCTTGGCAGTCGCGGCATCATCCGCACGAAGTGCGAGGGGCATCAGTGTGGCAGCAAGGCTGAAGGTGGCGAGCAGTTGCACAGCACTGCGGCGGGGCATCGAGTTCATGGTTTCGCTGGCGGACGCCGGTTAACACTCCGGGTGGTCGCCGGACTGAGGATGGCGCAGGTTGAGGCCGGGGAGCAAGGCGGAGTAGAGCTGGCGCACCGGGTGGAGGCGGACGTTGGGCCCGCTTTGCTCGTCCCTAATCTATGGGAGTTCTGCAGCGAGCCCTCAACACCGTGCGACCTGGCCCACTGCGTTCCCTGCCAGCCGGGGCGGAATGGACCATCACCTCCAATTTCTTCTGACCCCATCCTTCTGACCTCATCCGCAACTCACTGCCACCGAAACACACTCAGCACATCCGCAAAATCATCCGTCCACGGCCGCGGTGGATTCCGCGGCTCCGGCGCAAACCACCCCTCCGCGCGCAGCAGTTCCCCCATCTCCGACGGCTGCCGCGCCAGCACCAGCCAGAACGATGAGTAGCGCCCTGGCTCCGCCTTGTTGGCATCCGGCACATCGTTGCACCCAATTACGAACAGGCGCAGCGGCTTCACCGTGTCCGCCACCACCGCCGCAAGCTCCAGGTGCCGGCTCGAAATGTTCATCGCCAGCAACCCGCCCGGAGCCAGCTTGCGCAGATACAGCTCGAACGCCTGCCGCGTGAGCAGATGCACTGGCACCGTGTCCGACCCAAACGCATCCAGCACCAGCAGCCCAAACTCCCCGTCTTGCGACTCCCGCAGCCGCAATCGCGCATCGCCCACCACCACCCGCACGATCGCGTTCGTCGCCCCGGCCAGATACGTGAACTCCGGCCCCGCCTCCGCCAGCCGCGCCATCGCCGGATCAATCTCGTAGAAAGTCCACCGCTCCCAGCCAGCCGCATACGCCGCCATCGCCCCACTGCCCAGACCGACCACGCCCGTATTCCGTGTCAGGCCTGTAATCTTCGCCTGCCGCATCACGGTGCCCAGTGGGCCATTGCGATGGTAATAGGCCAGTGGCTCTCCACGCTTCGCCGGGTCCACATACTGCAGCCCATGAATCGTGGTGCCGTGATACAGCGCGTGAAATGGCCCGCTAGCGTCCAAGGCCACGCGAATTGTCCCGAAGAAATTCCGCTCCCGATGCAGCGTCTGCCCGTGCAACGCCGTGAACAACTGCCCGCCCAGCATCACGCCGCCCAGCGCCAGCGCAAACGCCACCGGTGGCCGCGCGAGCAGATATGCCCCGAGCAGCGGCAGTCCAAACATCACCACCATCCAGAACTGAAATGGTTGCAATCCAAACCGGGGAATCAGCACCGCCATCAGCGCCGTCCCGCCCCCCAGCCCCGCCGCCACCGCCCAAGGACGCACCTTACCACCTGCCGCCGCTTCTCCCTCTCCCCCATCGGGGGAGAGGGCCGGGGTAAGGCGGCCTTCGGAGACCGCAACCGTCCCCTTTCCCCCACGCAACCCCAACGCCAGCAACATCGCCAGCGGATACTCCACCACTCCCTTGAACACCACCGGAGCCACCAGTGCCGTGAGCGTTCCGCCCATCGCCCCACCCACTGCTAGATACAAATAAAACTCCGTCAGGTGCTCCGCCGGCGGACACGTCGCCGCCAGCCGGCAATGACACGCCAGCGCCGCCGCAAAAAAGAACACCAGGTTCAACCCGCCCAGCAGCCACGCCGGATGCCGCACCTCCGCCAGCATGAGAAAGACAGTCGCCACTGCCAGCATCGGCAGCGCGCGATCCGCCACCCCCAGCCAGCGCGCCCCCACCCTGGAAAACGCGATCACAAACGTCGCCAGATACAACCCCAACGGCACCGCCCACAGCAGCGGCACCGATGCGATGTCCGTGGCGAGGTAATTGGTCACCCCCAGCAGCAACGCCGCCGGTGCCAGCGCCAGCAGCACCCAGCGCCCTCGCCCCTGCCAAGTGATAGTGGGGCAGGCGTCCCGCCTGCCTCCCCGGGCATCTTGCCCGCGTTCTTCCCCTCCCGCCGCCAGCCACCCCACCCCACACACCAATACCCCCAGCACCGCAAACCCCACCCGCCATCCGTTCGCTTGCCCCACCAGTGACAAATTCGGCTCCAGCAGCAGCGGATACGCCACCAACCCCAGCAAGCTCCCCGCATTGCTCATCGCATAAAGTTGATACGGCTCCTGCTCCGCCGAGGCCGTGAGCCGCGCCGCCCAGCTTTGCAGCAAAGGACTCAGCACCGCCACCGCCAGCGCCGGCAACGCCGCCACCACCGCCAGTTCATGCAACAGCCACGCCAGCGGTGCCGTTGAACCCGTCAACTCCGCCGTCACCTGCGCCCCCGCCGCAAACGGCAGCGTCCACCACGCGACGAAAAACAACCCCGCCACCGCCGCCACCTGCAGCCGCACCGGCAACCCGCGCGCCAGCGCATGCGCCAGCGCATAGCCCACCAGCAGCAGCACTTGGAAGAACACCATGCAGACGTTCCACACCGCTGGACTCCCGCCCAACAAGGGTAGCAACTGCCGCCCCAGCAGCGGCTGCATCACGAACATCAGCGCCGCACTCAGAAACAGCGTCAGCCCCGCCAGCAGGAAGCCCGTGCTCGATGGCTGCTTGACCGCGCTCATGGCTCACCCCGCCAGTTCGGCGCTGCTCCAGCGCTCGCCCGCCTGCAACACCCGGCACCGCTGCCCCAGCCGCCCGCACTCCGCCACAAATTCATCCGCTGGCGCCGTGTTGAACGTGAACATGTCGTAGTGCATCGGGATCGCCACCTTCGCCCCGATGGCCTTCGCCAGATGCGCCGCCTCACGACCGTCGAGATTCCCCGCCACCTTGCGCTCCGGCTTGTCCCCGTTGATCGGCAGCAGCGCCACGTCCACGCGGAACGGGCGAATCCAGTCCTCCATCCCCTCGTAGAGCTTCGTGTCTCCCGCGTGATACACGCGCCAAGGGCCGAACTGTAGCAGGAAGCCGAGGAACTTGTGGTTCCCCGCTGCGTCCACTTCCAGGTCGTTGTGCGCCGCCGGAATGCCATTGAACGTGAACCCGCCCGCCGACTTCACCTCGCCCGCCCGCACCCCGATCAAGTTCGGGGCCTTGAGGCTCAGCCCGATGCGGAACGCTCCCGCGCCCTTGTTCGCCTCCGGCAACACCAGCGGCAGCGTGGGCTTTGCCGCGAGCAACGGCTTGAGCGTGTCGGGGTCGAAGTGATCCGTGTGATTGTGGCTGCTCGTTACCACATCCACCAGACCCAGCCGCTCCGGCGCGATCACCCGCTCCGTCATGCGCACATGCGGCTTGTCCGTCTGCGCATACTTCACCGTGAGCGAGTCGGACAGATACGGGTCCAGCAGCGCGTGCCGCCCGTTGAACTGCACGAGAAACCCGCTCTGCCCGAGCCACCACAGGCGGAAGTTCGGCCGGTCCGCCTTCGCGGCCTCCACATCCGCCAGCAACGCATCATCCTGAAGCAACGGCTTGATCATCGCGGCCATTTAGCCACGGACAGTGCGAGGATGAAACCAAGATGTAGCCAGTGCCAGAATTCGCGAGTCAGGTGTGATGAGGGACATGCCACCTTTCCGGGGAAGTTGCTCGACCGCTGAGACGCAGGGATTAAGCTCGAAGCCGTCCGATTAGTGCGGTGTATTGGCCTTAGAAACTCGAATTGAACCTCTTGGCGAAATGTTCAACTTCTTCAAACGGCCAAACAAAGACGGGCTTCTTGCTCCAGAGAAGGTGTATGCCCCGCCCGGCGAGATTCCTCCCGATGTCCGCCACTGGATGGCGCATGTAAAGTCAGAGAGGCGTTTTCCAATCTCGGAGACCGATCACGCCGTTCTCGTGCGATTCCTCATCGAGTATACCTACTCTGGCATACTCGAATCCGAAGACGTTCGACGATCGGTTTTGGATGATCTGGCACGGAGAGCTGAACAGGTTATGGGTGGAGGTGGTCTCTATGTTCACATGCCACCGCCAGGCAAACCGCCTTATTTCACGTGCATGGCGCGCATGGAAGCGGGTCCAATGGACGAAAGCTTCTTTTCTTCCGTGGTCACCATTTGCTGGTTTCAGGATGAGTTGCCACGGAATATCTACGCTACTGTCGGTGAGAAGGTTTATGGGATCGATTGGCGCAAATACGCTGTGGATTGCATGCCCTGAGAACCATCAAGCACCCCAGCGAACTGGCAATCGTTGAGAATGCAATTGTGGTGCGTTGGCCTCCCCACCCAAATGGAAACAGGCTGCAACCAGCCAGCCAGTTTCCTTGGCGACACCCTCGCCTCCCCCTACGTTGCCCCCCATGCCCTCCGAGACCCAAACCATGCTGGACCCGCACCGTGGCCCCGCTGCAGCAGGCGCGCGGCGAGAACCTCCGCTCCTGCAGCCTCTATGGCAGCGCCGTGCGCGGCAATGTCATCGAAGGCGTGTCTGATCTCACCCTACTCATCGTGCGTGCTGCGGGATTCCACGACCGCGGCGCACGAGTCGCCGACCACCGTGCATGCCACCCAGCCGCAAGCGGTTTCACTCATACCGTAGCGACTCCACGGGGTCCAAGTTCGCGGCCTTGATGGCCGGGTAGGTGCCGAAGACGATGCCGACGATGGAGCAGATCGCCAGGCCGATGATGGCCCAGTCCACAGGAAAGACCGGCGGCAGGTTCATGTAAACCGCGCCCAGATTGCCGCCCGCGACCCCCAGGACGACCCCGATGAGGCCGCCCACCTCGCAGATGACCACGGCTTCCATGATGAACTGGGTGAGAATGTTGCGCTTCTTCGCCCCGATGGCGCGGCGGATGCCGATCTCGCGGGTCCGCTCCGTCACACTCACGAGCATGATGTTCATGATGCCCACACCGGCGGCGAGGAGCGAGATGCTGCTGACAATCGCCACACCGGCGCGGATGGCGAGAGTGACGTCGCGGAACTGCGCGATGAGCGAGTCATTGGAGGAGATTTCAAAGTCGTCTGCCTCGCCGGGCGGGACTTTGCGGACCTTGCGGAGGACGCCGCGCACCTGCTCCATCGTGTCCTCCATGTCCTCCTGGCTGTGCGCCTGCACGTAGAGGGCGAGGCTGCGCCACTGCGCACCACCGAAACGGTTCAGGCCGGTGGTGATCGGGATGAGGATGAAGTTGTCCTGCGCCTGGCCGCCGAAACCGCCCTTGGGCTCCAGATAGCCGATGACAGAGTAGTTCACGCCCATGAACTTGACGCTCCCGCCCACGGCGGAACCATGAGGGAAGAGCTTCTTCATGACGGTGTTGCCCAGCACGCAGACATTGCGTGAACCCTCGAGGTCACCAGGCAGCAACGCGCGGCCCGTCTCGACGATCCAGTTGCGCGCGAGAAAGGCCTCGGGCGTCGCGCCGATGCACCCGGTGTCGGGGTTCGTGCTCTCGTGCTGCGACGACACCTCGCCATTGGCCAAAGGTGCCTCGGCGGCGACGCTACGGGCGCGCGTGGCCTGGTCATGCAGGGCCTGCCAGTGCTGAAGGGTGAAATTCTTGCGTCGCCGGAACTTTTCCCAGCCGGCGGGGCCCTCGAAGTTCATGGCCGGCCATTTCTCGATGGTGAAGGTGTTCGCACCAAGGCCGCTCAATTCGGTCTCAATGTTCTGCTGCAAGCCGCGCATGATGGTCATCGCGAGGATGATGCTGAACACCCCGACGGTGACTCCGACGAGGGTCAGCGCGGAGCGGAGCTTGTGCGCAGCGAGTGCAGCCATCGCCATCACGAAACTCTCCACAATCTCGGCGCGGAGGATGGTCCAGGCGGAAGGGCGAGGACGGGGGCTCATGGCGGGGAGGGTCCAAGGTCCACGAGTCCAAAGTCCAAAGCCGGACGCGGCAACTCGTTGACTGGCGAACGAACGCGCCTGCACGCCCACGGCAAACGACGTTGGACCTTCGACTTCGGACTTTGGACTTTGGACAGATTCATTCAGCCCTCAGTGCATCTACCGGGTTCAATTTCGAGGCACGCCAGGCGGGGAGGAAGCCGGCGATGACGCCGGTGGCCACGGAGACCAGGAGGGCGATGCCTATGAGCGAGGCGGAGAGCACCGCCGGCATGAAGCGATCCATGACGAGCGTGATGGGCCAGGCGATGACCAGCCCGATGAGACCGCCCAGCAGGCAGATCATCGCGGCCTCGATGAGGAACTGCGTGAGGATCGCGCGGCGTTTGGCCCCGATGGCTTTGCGGATGCCGATCTCCCGCGTCCGCTCCGCCACGGTCACGAACATGATGTTCATGATGCCGATGCCACCAACGAAGAGCGACAGGCCGGTGATGAAGAGCCCCGCGCCCGCGAGCACCGCGTTCATGCGGTCGAAGGTCTTGATGAAGGCCGCCTGCTCGTTGATGGCGAAATCATCCGGTGCACCGGGCGCGAGGTGACGGATTTTGCGCATGAGGCCGCGAATCTCCTCGCGCGCCTCGTCCATCTCCTTCAGGTCCCGGACCTTGATGCGCACCATGACCGGCGGACGGTAGGCCACCAGGTCGGAGACAAACTTGGTGACCGGCACGAGCACCTGGTTGTCGAGGCTCTCCATGCCCAGAAATTTGCCGCGCTTCTCCAGCACACCGATGATCTCAAGATTACTGCCTTCGATGCGGATCTGCTTGCCGATTGGAGACTCAAACGGGAAGAAGTTCGCCGCGATGTCCACGCCGATGATGCACACGGGCCGGGCCCCATCCACTTCCGCCGTTGAGAGGAACCGGCCTTCCTTAAGCACGAGTCCGCCCACTTCCGCGCCGCCCTCGGTGGTGCCATTGACGGTGACGCTGGTCGCAGACAAGTCGCGATAACGCACCGTCATGCGGCGGTTCACATCGATGGAGGTCGCGCGGGCGAAGGTGGTCTGGCGAACGAGGACGCGGGCGTCGGCGAGGAGGATGGGGCGGCGGTTGCGCATCTTCCACCATGGCTCGTCGCTGAACCACTGCCAGGGCGCGACAAAGAAGACATCCGTGCCGATGGCGGAGATGCTCTTGATGAACGCGGCGTTCAAGCCGGCCAGGGCCGTGCCCATCAACGTGACGGTGACGATGCCGATGACGATGCCGAGCGTCGTGAGCGCAGAGCGGAGCTTGTTCGCACGAAGCGAATCCCACGCCATGAGCAGACCCTCGCGGAGTTCGGAGAGGAAGTTCATGCGGTGGCTCTCGATCGCGTCGCGCCTCTCCTCCTGCTCTTAATCCTAATCTTAATCCAAATCCTCTTCGTCCAAGCCACGCAGGGAGGAGTAAGATGACGATTAAGATTAGGAGTAGGAACCGAGGTCATGGGCGGCTCACCGGTTCATCACTCGCGATGTTCCCATCCAGAATCCGCACAATGCGGCGGGAGTGGAGCGCGACTTTCTCCTCGTGCGTGACGACAATGATGGTGTTGCCCTTGCTTGCGAGCTGATCGAAGAGGCCGAGGATTTCCACGCCGGTCTTGGAGTCGAGGTTGCCGGTGGGCTCATCGGCGAGCAGGATGGACGGGGTATTCACCAGCGCACGGGCCACGGCGACACGCTGGCGCTGACCGCCGGAGAGTTCATTCGGCCGATGGTCCACGCGGTCGGCAAGACCGACGGCGGTGAGGGCATCCATCGCCTTCTCGCGGCGCTCATCGGGCGGCACACCGGCATAGACCATCGGCAGTTCGACATTGCGCAGCGCGGTGGCGCGGGCGAGGAGGTTGAACGTCTGGAAGACGAAGCCGATCTCACGGTTGCGGATCTCGGCCAGTTCGTTGTCGTCCATGCCGCTTACATCCGTGCCGTTCAGTTCGTAGGTGCCGCTGGTGGGCGTGTCGAGGCAGCCGAGAAGATTCATCATCGTGGACTTGCCGGAGCCGCTCGGACCCATGATGGCCACATATTCCCCACGCTCAATGCCGAGCGAGACACCGCGCAGCGCGTGGACCGTCTCGGCAGCCATCTGATAACTGCGCCAGATGTTTTGGAGGCGGATGAGGGGCACGGGAGGGAAACCACTAATGGACGCTAATGAACACGAATGGAGGCGCGGGGCGTGTTGCGTGGTGCGTGAGGTGCTCCGGACGCGTTCGAGCGGAGTCACGCAACACGCAACACGCAACACGCAGCTGCGACAGGGCTGTGGCACGCGTCCTCATTTGGCATCCGTTGCCGTCTTCTTCTCATTGTCCACTTTCACCTGCTTGCCGTCTTCCAGTTCGCGGTTGATGGCCTTGTAGCCGCCAGAGATGACCTCCGCCCCCTCGGTCACGCCTTCGATGATTTCCACGAAACTGTCGTCACTGATGCCGCGTTTTACGGGGATTTGCTTCACGGTTTCGCCGTCGCGCTGGAAGATGATTTCGACGGGCTTCGGCGGTTCGTCCTTCTTCTTGCCGGCGGGGCCGCTGCCATCGCTGGGGCGAGGGTCTGCTTTGGCAGCCTTGCCCTTGGCTCCGTCCTCGGCAGTGGACTTCGGCAGGCGGGTGGTCACGCTTTGGATGGGGACACAGAGCACATTGGTGCGGTAGCGGGTCTCAACTTCCGCGGTGACGGACATGCCCGGGCGGAAGATCTCCTGCTCCTTCACACGAATCTTCACCTCGAATTTCGTGGCCTCCTGCTGCGAGCCAAGGCCGCTGGCCTTGGCCGTGTTGGCAATCTCAGTCACCTCACCGGCGAACTTGCGCTCGTGGAACGCATCCACTTCCAGACGGGCAATTTGTCCGACTTTGATGAGGACCACATCCACCTCACCGATGTCCACGCGCGCTTCCATCGCTTCGAGGTCGGCGATGCTCATGACCTCGGTGCCGGCCATCGTGGCCGTGCCGACGACGCGTTCGCCCTTCTGCGAGTTCAGCTTGCTGATGGTGCCGGTGAGCGGAGAGACGATGGTGGTTTTGGAAAGATCGTCGAGCGAACGGTCCAGCGCAGCCTTGGCCACCTCGGTTTGATGCAACGAGGATTTCACCTGGGCCTGCGCAACCTCGTAGGCCGTCTTCGCCTCCTGAAACTGGGACTCCGACAGCAGCTTCCCATCAAAGAGCTTCTTGTTCCGATCAAACTCCAGCCGGGCCTTCTCCTGATTCGCCGCGGCCAGCGTCAGGTTGGCCTGCGACGACTTGAAACTGGCGTCGGCGGAGTTGGTGTTCGCGATGTAGAAGTCCGGCTTGATCTTCAGGAGCAGATCGCCTTTCTGCACGCGCTGACCTTCCTTGACCGGCAGGTCGGTGATCTCCCCGCTAACCTCGGGGCTGATCTTGACGAGCGTAATCGGCTGAATCTTGCCGGTGGCGACGACCAGTTCGGTGAGACTGCGCCGAACGGCTTTTTCCGTCTGCACCGTGATGAACACCACCTTGTGCTTGTCGAACCACCACCACCCGCCACCGGCACCCGCGCCCAGCAGCAGGAGAACGAGGAACCAGCGCAGACCCGAGCGGCGTTTGGGTTTCAACGGTGCAGACATGGATTCAAGTCACAAACAGGACCCGGCGACGGACGGAGAGTTTCACGAAACAAGGGCGAAGTTCAACTGGGTAAGCGTCCGTCGCACACCGGCCCTCTGGCTCAGATTTCCACCTGCATGCCCAATTCGACGACGCGGTTGGCCGGCAGGCCGAAGAAGGAAGTGGCCGTCTGCGCGTTGCGGGCCAGCAGGGCGAAGAGCCACTTGCGCCAGCGGGAGAGATTGGCTTTACCGGTGTCGAGGACGGTTTCGCGGCTTAGAAAGAACGTGGTCTTGGCGAGATCAATCGGCCCGCCGGTCAGCGGCGCGTCTTTCAAGAGTTTGAGAATACTGGGCTCCTCCATGAAGCCGTAGCGACCGACGACTCGCTGGAAGCCGGCCGGCAATTGCTCCACCTGCACCCGCTCGGGCTCGGGCACGTGCGCTACCTCATCGGTGACGATGGTGAGGAGGATGTTGCGCTGATGCAGCACCTTATTGTGCTTGAGATTGTGCAGGAGCGCCACGGGCGTGCCGTTCGGGTTGCCCGCCATGAAGATCGCCGTGCCGGGCACGCGCTGGGGCGGGTTGACCTCGATGTCCGCGAAGAACAGATCACGTGGCAGCGTGGCGTTTTGCATCCGTTCCCACACGAGCCGGCGGCCAGTCTTCCAGGTGGCCATCACGGCGAAGATGGCCGCCCCCACGACCAGCGGGAACCATCCGCCATGGGCGACCTTGAGCAGATTGGAGCCGAAAAACGCCAGTTCCACGACGAGGAACACGCCGCACAATGCACCCGCCCGGAGCCGCGTCCAGTGCCACAGCCGGCGGGCGGCAAAGTAGAAGAGCATCGTGGTGACCAGCATGGTGAGGGTGACCGCAATGCCGTAGGCGGCGGCCAGATTGGAAGACGTCTTGAAGCCCAGCACCAGACCAATGCACGCCAGCATGAGCGTCCAGTTCACATGCGGCATGTAGATTTGCCCGCGCTCGGCGCTGCTGGTGTGCCGGATGACCATGCGCGGCAGGTAGCCGAGCTGGATGGCGTGCATCGTGAGGGAGTAGGCCCCGGAGATCAGCGCCTGTGATGCAATGACCGTAGCAGCGGTGGAGAGCACCACCAGCGGGTAAAGCGCCCAGGACGGGGCCAAGAGGTAGAACGGGTTCTCCGCCGCCTTGGGGTCGGCCATCATCAGCGCGCCTTGCCCAAGGTAGTTGATGAACAATGCGGGCAGGACCATCGCAAACCACGCAATCCGGATGGGCCGAACTCCAAAATGCCCCATGTCCGCGTAGAGCGCCTCGCCGCCGGTGACGACGAGAAACACCGATCCGACCACGACGAAGCCCTGATAACCTGTCGTGAAGAGAAAGTGGAAGCCGTGCCACGGGTTGATGGCCACCATGACCTCTGGCATCACCAGGATGCCCTTGATGCCAAGCACCACCAGCGTCGCAAACCACACCACCATGACGGGACCGAACAGGCTGCCGACCCGCCCGGTGCCCAGCCGCTGAATGCTGAACAACCCGACGAGGATCGCCACCGTGATGGGCAGGATGTAAGGGTCAAAGACATTTGTCGCCACGCTCAGGCCCTCAACGGCGCTCAAGACCGAAATGGCCGGGGTGATCATGCCGTCGCCGTAGAGCAGCGACGCCCCGAACACCCCGCAGCCGATGAGGATGGAACGCACGCGCCGGGGCTTGTCCCGCTCCGGGAAGGCGAGCGCGAGCAACGCCAGGATGCCACCCTCGCTCTTGTTGTCCGCCCGCATGACGAAGGCGAGATACTTCACGCTCACGATCAGGACCAGCGACCAGAAGATGAGCGAGAGCACGCCCAGCACATGCTCGGGCGTAGGCTTCACCGCGTGGGGGCTGGCCGGGTTGAAGCACTCGCGCAAGGCGTAGAGCGGACTCGTGCCAATGTCGCCATACACGACGCCGAGTGCGGCGAGCGTGAGGGCGGGCAACGCGGCGCGTCCCGTGGGGTGACTTTGCATGTCGGCGGGGAAAGACTGGATGAAGAAAGGGTGAAGGACGATTCAAATCCGGGTCCACTGGCGAACGTTCGGTAGTTTGGCCCGAGCCCCGGGTTCCGTGAAGAAACGTGTCATGCCGCATTCAGCACACACCAACACTTCCAGCTTGGCGAAGCTGGTTTCGATCAAGCCACTGAAGATCGTCCCGCCCAAGCCCGGCAGCATGTTGGGTCCTCGATGGCTCCCGGCATCAACGAACGTCCGATAGATGGCTTCCGCCGCACACCCAGGACACTTTTCAAACACAGTTCTCATACGCGCACACAGTTCTGTCAGGCAGGACGCAGTGAACGTCCCACCGTCCGTCCGCAAGGGACGACACGTTTGTCTGAACGGGGTGAACGTGGGTGGCGCACACGCGCTCCCAGAGGATCGCCCTTCCCGATGCCTGCGAGGTTAGCTGACGGGCTGGGCCTGGAAAGTGGCCCCGG
>CAZOCL010000131.1:0-4020 GCA_964578245.1 uncultured Klebsiella sp.
GCCATCCCCATCACCGCCGCGCTGCGGACCATCATGTTCCGCTACGTGTGGAAGCAGCCGGTGGCAGGGCGGCCCCCCGCAGGGCAGCCGGCGGCGGCGGGCTGAGGGAGAGCGGCGGACAGGCAAGGGTGCGCCCGCCAGCCGTGGCGTTTGCCGGCCGTCTCGCAGCGGGCGCAAACTCTGAACGGCACCGTCCGAGCGATTTGCCCCTTTGCCCTTGCCAACCTCCCCGCGCCGCCCCGAAATGCGCCTGTCCAACATGCTCCCGCCGCCGCTAACTGAACTCAAACCGCCCGCCGTCCGGCTGACCAACGTCACCAAGACCTTCGGGCAGCACACGGCGGTCAACCAGCTCTCCCTCTCGGTCCCCGCCGGCTGCACCTACGGCTTCATCGGTCCCAACGGCTCCGGCAAGACCACCACCATCCGCACCATCCTCCACATCTTCCACCCCGACTCCGGCGAGGTGGAGGTCCTGGGCGAGCGCAGCACCCGCGCCGCCAACGACCGCATCGGCTACCTCCCCGAGGAGCGCGGCCTCTACAAGAAGATGACCGTCCGCCGTGTGCTCGCCTACTACGCCGCCCTCAAAGGCATGGCCCGCGCCGACGCCGCCAAGGAGATTGACCGCTGGCTCGCCAAAATGGAGCTGACCGCCTGGGCCGACAAAAAGGTCGAGGCGCTCTCCAAGGGCATGGCCCAGAAGATCCAGTTCATCGCCGCAGTCGTGGCCCGGCCCGAACTGCTCATCCTCGATGAACCCTTCTCCGGCCTGGACCCCGTGAACCTCGAAGTCCTCCGCGCCGCCATCCTCGAACTCCGCGCGGCGGGCACCACCGTCATCTTCAGCACGCACGACATGGCCATGGCCGAGACCATGTGCGACTTCATCTTCATGATCTACCGGGGCAACAAGGTGCTCGATGGCACGCTCGCCTCCATCCAGCAACGCTTCGGGGAGGACACCACCCGCGTCTGCTGCGCGGGCGGGGCGGACCTGCTCCGCCGCATCCCCGACGTCGAACTCGTGCGCGACCTCGGCCAGTTGCAGGAACTCCGCCACCGCGACCCGCAGGCGCTCCTGCGCGACCTCGCGGCCCGCACCACCGTCACCCATTTCGAGGTCTGCAAGCCCTCGCTCCACGACATCTTCATCCGCATCGCGAAGCCGGAGGCGCAGGAGGTGCAGAGGTCGAAGACTACGGGTGGCGGCTCGTGAAACCTCTCGGTGACGCCATGTTCTCTCCAGACTTAAAGCGGAAAATTGAGGATCATGTAGCTGCGATGCCGCCAGCGTTGCTCCATGAACCTGCCACGGAGGAACAATTACGTGTATTCGAAGCGACTTACGGCGCAATTCCCGAAGACTACCGCTGGTTTCTTGCCACTTGCGGTGGTGGACTTTTTGGCTCAGTGCAGGTTGACGACATTGTTCAACTCACGAAAGGACACGCCAAGTTTCGTCGCGAACTCGGGTCGCCGCGTGGCTGGACGATGCAGAATGTTTTCGTCATCGGCTGGGACGGCGGAGGCAATCCCTTCGGCATCGAGATGAGCACTGGCCGAGTAGTCGTTGAGGACCATGACTTCGGAGGTGTCCAGGAACTTGCGCCGAGCCTTGGGGAGTTCATGGTGAGAGGTGTTTGGGCATGAAACTCGAGAGGTTTGGCCATTTAACACTATGAAAAAAGTCTGGCGCGTCGCCCTCACCGAATACCTCAACGCCGTCCGCAGCAAGGCGTTCATCCTCGGCGTGCTCGCCCTGCCCCTCATCATGGCCATCTCGGTCGGCGTGCAAATCTACGCGCAGGGGAAGACCGACCTCACCCCGCGCCGCTTCGCCGTGCTGGACCGCTCCGGCCAGCTCTATGACACCCTCGCGGCCAAGACAAAGTCGCGCAACGACTGGCTCCGCACCAACGACAATTCCGTCTCCATGGAGATGAAAGGCCAGCGCCTGAAGATGGACATGCCCCGGCAGCCGGAGTTCGTGATCGAGGCGGCCAAAGTCATCGGTGACGACGTGAAGGCCGCCGAACTCCAGCTCTCCCAGCGCGTGCGCCGCAAGGAACTCTTCGCCTTCGTCATCATCGGGAAGGACATCCTCGCGACCGACGCCACCGGCGACACCGAGCTGCGCTACCACACGGAGACGCCCACCTATCAGGACCTCCCTGGCTGGCTGGACAGCACGCTCAACGCGGAAATCCGCGAGCGCCGCTTCACTGCCGCCGGAGTGGACTCCCGGCAGGTCCGGCGGCTGTCACAGTCCGTGCCGCTGCAACGCCTCGGCCTCGCGCAGCAAAAAAGCTCGGGCGAAGTCGTGGCCGCGAAGCGCGAGAATCCCATCGCCACCCATGCCGTGCCCATGGGGGCCATGATGCTCCTCTTCATGGTGGTGATGAGCAGCGCGCCCTCGCTGCTCAACACCGTTCTGGAAGAGAAGATGCAGAAGATTTCCGAAGTGCTGATCTCCAGCGTGTCGCCCTTCCAGCTCATGCTCGGCAAGCTCTTCGGCACCGTGCTGGTATCACTCACCCTCTCTACGCTCTACCTCGTCGGCGTGGCCTGGATGCTCTGGCGCTTCGACCAGCTTGCCCACGTGCCGGGGCACCTCTTTGCGTGGTTCTTCCTCTTCCAGTTGCTCGCGCTACTGATGTTCGGCTCCTTCTTCATCGCCGTCGGCGCGGCCTGCTCGGAGATCCGCGACGCGCAGAACATGATGTTCCCCGTGATGATGCTCATCATGATCCCGATGCTCACCTGGATGGCCGTGCTCCAATCCCCTGCAAGCCCGTTCTCCCGCGCCATCTCGCTCTTCCCGCCTGCCACCCCGCTGCTGATGTTCCTGCGCATCGCCATCCCGCCCGGACCTGCCTGGTGGGAGATCGTGCTGGGCATCGTGCTCACCACGCTCTTCATGCTCGGCTGCGTCTGGGCCAGTGCGAAGATCTTCCGCATCGGCATCCTTTCCCAAGGCCAGGCCCCGAGCATCCCCAAGCTCATCGCCTGGGTCTTCTCCAAATAGCAGCCGAAGCCCCGCTCGGGTCTTCCTACTCCTAATCCTGATCTTAATCCTACTTTTCTCCCGGTTCTTGGTGGGGTGAAGTCTGGCGGCATGCTGCCGATTTACATTGGGAATTTGCATCACTCCGCCTCCCCTTTTCGCGTATTTCGCGGGCTCCTCCTGCCTCACAACGTATCCACAATCAACGGCTCGGCCGGCAAGGGAAACGGTGAGCACACAAACGCGCTCCGGAGCTGCGCGCTTGCGGCCTCCGCCTGCGCCTGCGTCATCGCGTGGATTCGCCCCAGCACCGACCCAGGCCGGACCTCCTCGCCAGGCTTGGCCAGTTGATCCACCCCCACATCCGGCTGAATCACCGAGGCCTTGGTCATCCGCCCACCGCCCAGATCGCGGACGATCTCGCCGATAATGCGTGCCTCACAGTGCCGCAAGTAACCTCCTTCCGTCGCCAGGCATTCCAACACGATGGGCGCGGTGTGATCTTCTTGCAGCTTGGTGCGAAACGCATCGAGGTCCGCGCCCTGGGCCACGATCATCTCGTCCCACTTGCGCCGGGGCGCGCCGGATTTTAGGCAGTCCAGGGCAGTCTGCCGCGCCTCCGCCAGACCGGGTGATTTGTCCGTCTGCACCAGGAGCGAGGCGGCACACTCGATCACCAGCGTTTGCAAATCCTCGGGGCCTTGGCCTTCGAGACAATGAATCGCCTCTTTCACCTCCAGCCAGTTGCCCGCGGCCCGGCCATGCGGCACGCCCATGTCCACGATCAACGCCCGGGTCATCACGCCGCACTCGATGGCCAGCCCGACAATGGACCACGCAAGGTCACGCGCCTCGTCGCGCGTGGGCATGAAGGCCGCCGGGCCGAACTTCACGTCCATGATCAGCGCGTCGAGCCCCTCGGCCAGTTTCTTGGAGAGGATGCTCGCGGTGATGAGCGGAATGCTGGGCACGGTGGCTGTCACGTCGCGCAGCGCGTAGAGCAGCTTGTCGGC
>CAZOCL010000131.1:4120-15827 GCA_964578245.1 uncultured Klebsiella sp.
GAATGCTGGGCACGGTGGCTGTCACGTCGCGCAGCGCGTAGAGCAGCTTGTCGGCCGGAATCATGTTCGCCGTCTGCCCGCCCATCGCGACGCCAATCTTCTGCGTCTGCTCGACCAGCCGCTCCGGCCCGAGCTGCGTGGTCAGCCCGGGCACGGACTCCAGCTTGTCCAGCGTGCCACCGGTGATGCCCAGCCCGCGCCCGGAGATCATCGGCACACGGAAGCCAAGACACGCCAGGAGCGGTGCGAGGGGCAGCGAGACCTTGTCCCCGACTCCGCCAGTGGAGTGCTTGTCCACCACCGGACGCGGGTCGTGCTTCGGGAATTTCAGCACCTCGCCCGAGTCGCGCATCGCCAGCGTGAGCGCCCGGGTCTCCCCGCCATCCAATCCACGAAAGAACACCGCCATGAGAAACGCCGACATCTGGTAGTCGGGGATCTGGCCGGCAACGTAGGCGGTGACAATCTCCTGAAGCTGGCTGGGCGTGAGCACCCGCCCGTCACGCTTGGCCTCGATAAGCGGGAGAAAGTTCATGGGCCGGGCGGGTGCGGCAAGGCGCAGGCGGCGTTGGTGCTCACGGAAGCGCCAGAGGCATAGCGCAGGGCGCCGGTCCGTCGCAAGGCAATTGAACCGGCGCGTTAATTCCCAAACAGCCCGCGGAACAGTTGCTGCAGCCCGCGCGACTTCTCCGGCCCCACGTCCGGTTCGGTCTTGCGCTTCGTGCGCCGCGCTTCGAGGTCATACTGCGCCACCAGGCCGATCGTGTGCGCGCCCCGCCCGGTCGTGCGGATCGCATCCACGCCGTAGGCGTAGCCGAGTGAAATCTCCCAGACCTTGCTCGGCGCGGTGTAGCCCAGCCCGCCACCGACTCCAGAGTGCCAGTCGCCCGGCTGGGACATCCCGCTCACATAGTCCACCACGGCGGTCGCCGCATAACCGGTCAGATGCCAGCGCTTCCGCGAGTCCAGCGGCACCGTGTATTGCCCGCCGAGCAACGCAAACTGGCGGGCGGTGATCTCCTGAAAGTAATAGCCCGGCAGGCTCAGCGGAAACTCCGCCGACATCGGCAGCGCCGCCCCGAGCTTGTAGCCGCCCATCCGGTCCGCGTTCAAACTGGTGCCCGAGGTGAAGCTCACCGAGAAGTAGTCCCCGCGGTCCGGCACTTCGTAGGCAAACAGCGCCCGCGCCCAGAACAAGTGCGACTGTGCCCGCGCCGTCCGGTCCCCGGCGAATCCGTAGCCCCCGCTGTTGACCCGTATGTCGCTCTCGTGCCAGGCCGAAAGCTCCATCGCCATGCTCGGGGAGAGCATCGGCTCGCGTCCACCGAAGCGCAGGCCGGTGCGCAGCCTCAGCGACCCCGTGTCCGCCGGCAGGTTGAACGCCGGTCCGGTGCGGCTGTCCGGTGCGTATTCCGTGTAGTGGAATCCAGCCCGCACGATTCCGTTCAACGGAATGCGCGCCCCGGGATTGAAGAGGTGATAAATGGTGGTGGACAATTCTCCCCCGTGCCCGGTGAACGATTCCTCCTTGATCAAACGCCCGCCCCGCACTTCGGAATGGCTGTCCGCAAACCCGCCGCCCGCGACGCCGAATGCCAGATCCGTCTGCGAGCCCAGCGCCCCGCGAAACGCCAGTTCGCCGTCCAGATACACCGGCGCAATGGCCAGCCGCAGGGTCTGCCCTTCGCGCGGCCAGTCAGGCTGGTTCAAATAGTAGAACGCATAGCCGGCTACCGGCCCCAGGCCCTGGAACGACTGGTTGTAGCCGAACTGAAAAAGCTGGCGCTTTTCCGGGTCCACCTGTGCCTGGGCAGCCGCGGGCAGCAGCGCCCCGAGGCAAAGGATCAGCAGCGAGAAACTACGCCTTGAGTGCGGCACAAGGCCTAGCATAGGCGCGGGATTTCCCTGCTTCAAGGTGAACCTGAGCGCCGCCGCCGGAGCGCGGCCCTCCGGGCCGCTTTGCGGGTGCGAGGTAATCCACCGGTCCGCAGCGTTTTGGCGTCCATTCGCCCGAATAGAAATTCTACGACCCGGATGAACCCCGATGCTCACGGAAAAACTCTCGCTGCCCCAACGTGAGCCTTCCCCTCCAGATCACTCCCAGAGACACGACCGGCAGCGCTCGGCCTTCCCCCATCCGTGTCGATCCGTATCCATCCGTGGTTCAAATTCAGAATCGGGATTCGCAAAGCGGACGGACCACCGCGCTCCCGTCCTTTCCGGTCAACCGTAGTCCAGCCCTCACCGCCCCGCCCACCACCGCTGAAAAGCCGTGTCTCCGTGCAGCCGCTGCGCCAGCACCCGATAGCCCTCGGTCAGCGGATGGCTCGCATCCGCATACAGCAGGCTGGGCAACGGCTCAGGGACGATGCCCGGAACCTGGTTCTCCTTCAGCCACGCCGCCACGCCATCCCGAAGCTGACGGTAGGCCGGCCGGTTCTCCGCCGCCATCAGGTGCTCATTGAAGGGGCCGACCACCACGAGCACGTCATTGCCGCGTGCTCGCAGCAGCCGAACCAGACGCTGAAAGGCTGCCCACTGAAGCGAGGAGTCGAGCGTGACCCACTCAAAACGCGTCGTGCCTTCGCCGGTCGTGGACCACGGCTTGTGCCGCGCGCTGGCCGGGCCGCGCTCAGGATCAACCTCCGGCGCGGTGGGGACACGCAGAGTGATTTGAGCGAGCGGGTTTTTGTAAGCGTTCGGGTGACTGGGCGGCTCGCCCGTGCCGGTCTCCAAGGTCCAGTCCGGCATGCTCTTCTGGTTGAAGCTGACGTTTTGCAGGTGGTTGACCCACGCGAGCACCGGCAGGTTCCGCTCCATGAGTGCACCGAGCCGCTCGCTCGCATCGGCGCGATAGCACGGGATGCGCGGAGAGAACTGCGGCACGAGCCGCGCGTGGTTGAAGCGTTCTTCCTTCTTCGTTTGCAGATCGGCCTTGGGGCTGCTCAGCCAGAGGAGATTGCAGTTCAAGATGACTTTCCGATGGTGCAGCGCGCCGCCGTAGTGCTCGACCAGACCTTCGAGCGCGAGCGGGAACAGGCCGTTCACGCCAGCGTTCACAAACGCATCCGGCTGGCCCGCCGCCTGGTTCAGGAAGTGCGAGAGCGTGCCATCGGGAAGCACGTATTCGCCCCAGACCACGGAGTCGCCGATGACCACGGCGCTGGCGGGCGCGATCTCCTGCAACCGCCGCTCGTAGAGCCAGTAGTCCTTGCTGAGCGTGTAGGGGATGCGGTAATCCGGCCCGGTGTCGAAGCGCTCCACCTGCTTCCATCCCCACGGAGCCAGCCCGAGGATCACGACCACGATGCCAGTGACGAGCAGCCACTGACGCGCATTGAGCCGCATCTCGTTGACGAACGGCGTGTCGGCGGCGGGTGGCTTTTTGATTTCCTGACTCATCTCAGAGCTGGCTGGGAAATGTCTAAACCATTGTAGTCATATTTCGCTGCCAACTTCGGGTAAAGCTCCGCGACCTTGTCCTCGTCCCAGGACTTGCCGGAGGGATTTGCTGGATGAGCCTGATAGCGAGGAAACCGCTGGCCGCCTCCAAGCTCCGTTTCGACTGTTGTGGGAACATACTGGTAGCCCTCGAAATGTGCGATTTCGGCATCATAATCCATATCAGCGAGTGACTGTGGATCTCTGAGAGCACGCTCGAAAGTCTGGCGGCCCATCGAAATGAGCGTGGCGCGAAAATCCGAAAAGGCGTCGTCAGAACAACCGCCGCCGATGATGTAAGCTGCGGCCCAGAGCTCCCAAGTGTAGGCTCGGTCCTCGCACTCATCGAAGTGTCTGTGGAATGAGTGGACCTCTTCCAACGACAGTTGGTGCAACTCAACCTCAAGAAGCTCGCACTTCCTGTCCATGTCACCGCCAGAATCGCGGTGCACCTTCTCAACGATATTCCAGAACTTGTCGAGTGTCATATCTGTGTCGAGCAGCCCAACGTCTGTTTGTGGTTCAAAACTGGAAATAGATGAACGCCCCTCCGCCCGAGGAGCACAGGAACATGTAGAGAATCATCAGCACCGCCCCACCCACGCGGACGTAGCTCGTCTGCAACACCGGTCGAAATGTGGATTCCAGGCACATCTGGTAGAGCCAGATCACCGCGATGATCGCCAGCATGACCAGGGGCATCTGCGGGTCCGACCAGCCCGCTGTGAAGATGCGCTGGATGATCAGCAGCGCATCCGCCATCGAGCCGGCGCGGAAAAAGATCCACGCGAAGCAGACAAACGCGAACACGCCGAGCTGCTTGAGCAGGCGCGGGACGCGGTCGCGGTAAAAGGCCGATTGCTCCAGCTCGCGCGTGACCATCACCCCGAAGGCATGGAGCAGGCCCCAGATCACAAACGTCCACGCCGCGCCATGCCAGATGCCGGAGATGAAGAACGTGATGAAGAGGTTGCGATACATCTTGAACGTCCCCTCCTTGTTGCCGCCGAGCGGGATATAGAGGTAGTCGCGGAACCAGGTGGAGAGGCTGATGTGCCAGCGGCCCCAGAAGTCGCCCAGGCCGGTCGCGAGGTAGGGGTTGTTGAAGTTCAGCATCAGGTTGAAACCCATGACCTTCGCGATGCCCCGCGCCATGTCCGTGTAGCCGCTGAAGTCGAAGAAGATCTGCCAGGCGAAGGCCACCGTGCCGAGGACCAGCGCGGGCGCGCCGTAGGCCTTCGGGTTGTCGTAAACGCGCTCGACGTAGTAGGAGAGGTAGTTGGCCAGCGCGAGCTTCTTGAACAGGCCCACGAGAAAGAGCGACAGCCCGTCGGTGATATCGCGGGTGGTGATCTTCGGGAACTCATAGAACTGCGGCAGCAGGTGGGACGCACGCTCGATGGGCCCGGCCATGAGCTGCGGGAAGAAACTCACGAAGGCGGCGAAGCGGATGAAGTCCCGCTCGCGATGCACCCGGCCCCGGTAGAAATCAATGCTGTAGCTCATGGACTGGAACGTGAAGAACGAGATGCCCACCGGCAGCACATAAGCCGCGCCGAAAGGCATCAACGTGCCGGGGTCCGGCAGCACGGTGTTGACGTGGAGCCGGGCGAGCAACGCGTTGCCATTCTCCACGAGGAACTGCGCGTATTTGAAGAAGAGGAGGATCGCGAGGTTGTTGATGATGCTTACGCCCAGCCATACCGCGCGGCTGGCGAAGAACGCGCCCACCGCCATGAGCGCGAAGATGAGCGTGAGCACCGCCATCGTCGGGCGCAGCGTGGGCAGCCCCGCCACGGCCATGCCGAGGAAGCCCACCGTGCCCAGCGCTGACACGATGAAGGCGACCTTCAGCACCGTGTCATCGAACTTGGGATGTGCGACCCGTTCCCGCAGCGTCACCTTGGGCCGGTCCCGCGGACAGTGATCCATCAAGGCGACCAGGATGAAATCCAGCGCCGTGGAGTAGGCGACCAGGATCAGGTAGTAAGGATTCCACCAGCCGTAGAACACATAGGACGCCAGCAGCAGCCACGGAATCCACAGCCGGGTCTTGCGCAGCAGGAGGAACCCCGGCACCACGACCAGCATGAAGATGAAGAACGTCCAGGTGTGGAAAAGCATGGTGGGCGCGCGGTCAGCTCATCATGGGACCTGAAATTGAACCACGGATGGACACGGATGGACACGGATGGGGATGGCCCGCGAAACACGCGAAAAGACGCGAAAGAAAATGGCCACAGTAATCCACTGCCCTTCGGATGTTCCGGTTTTCGCGTTCATTCGCATGTTTCGCGGGCATGTCTTTTCCTGCTTGTTTCAAATCCGTGTTCATCCGTGGTTGTCCAATTTCCGCTTTGGGGTTCGGTCCATCACTCATTTCGGCCTGGCCAGCTTCGCCACTTCCTCCGGCGTGGCCCGGCGGACGCAGCGGAAGCCACAATAGTCCGTGAAGAAGCAGGCATCCGAGTCGCCGGTCTTCTGGCCCTGACGGAAGGACGCGCGGCACATGTCCGCGCTGGCCTTCCAGGAGCCGCCGCGCATGACGCGCTTCACGTCCTTGCCGGGGCTGGGCGGACCGAGCGGATCACTGGCCGGACTCTCATTGTAATACGCGGGCGCATACACGTCCTCGCACCACTCGGCCACGTTGCCGTAGAGATCGTGAATGCCCCAGCGGTTCGGCTTCCGCTCGCCCACGACGTGCGTCTTCGCATCGCCGTTGTCGGCAAACCATGCAAACTGCCGCAGCTTGTCCGGCGCTCCGAAATCAAAGTCCCCGGTGCCGCCCGCGCGGCAGGCGTATTCCCACTCGGCCTCGGTGGGCAGGCGGTAGCCGTTGGCACTGAAATCGCAGTCGAGGTCGGCGGTTTTTTCGTTGTAGCAGGGCTTGAGGCCTTCGAGCAGGGAACGCTCGTTGCAATACTGCTTCGCATCCCGCCAGCGCACGCGCTCGACCGGCTTCTTCGGGCTATCCTGCCAGTGCGACGGGTTCGGCAACTGGGCCTTGGTGAACAGCTCGTGCGTGACCTCGAACTGGTCCATGAGGAACGCGCTGACCTTCAGCTTGTGCGCCGGGGCCTCGTCCTCGTTGCCCTTGTCACTGCCCATCACGAACTCACCGCCAGGCAAGGCCACCATGGCGACGCCGGAGGCGGTCACTACTTCAATCGGCTGCCCCGCAGCCACCGGACCCGATGAAGATTTCGCTTCGGTCTGCGCAGACGGCTCCGTCTTGCTGCACGCCGTGAGGAGCATGGCGAGCCCCAAGCCCATCCCCCAACGGAGCGCCAGCCCGAGTCGTGGAGAACGACTTTCGGTTGGCGAAGAAGCGCAGATTGCTGGTGCGGTGCAAGCTGCGTGCGAAGTGCAGATTGCGTGCGAGGCGCACCAGGTCTTCTCCCTCTCCCTTTGCGGAGCAAGGGGAGAGGGCCGGGGTGAGGGGTTGCGTGCAACGGCGATGTCGGCCCCTCGCGCCATCCAGCCCCAGGCAGCCACCCACCCGTTTTCTTCTACAAACGGAATCACTTCCCTCCCTCTTTCCGCCCGGCCTTGAACCACGCCGATTCCTTGTTGCTCGCGCCATTCGTCGTGAGCGTCGTGAACTGCGACTCGTCCGCCGCATTCAAATCCAGCACGCCCGCGCGTTCGGCCGAGACGGCGATGAGGTTCCAGCCCGCCGCATGCACGCCCACGATCTCGCACGCGGCCATGAACGTGCCGGGCTTGGTGGGGTCGCCTTTGCCGAGCGGACCGCGGCTGATCGAGAGGAACCGGCTGTCGGGCGACCAGTCCACATGATAAATCTTCTGCTTCTCGTCCTTGATCTGCACGCGGCGCTCGCCGACCGACGGCTCGGCGGCATCGGTGTCAATCGGCGCGGTCGCGATGTCGTGATCCCCCGGCCCCCACGCGATCTGCTTGCCGTCCGGGCTGAAGCACGGCCGGCAGCCGGGGATCTTCAGGTTGATGATTTTGTTCCCGTGCCGCTCGATCAGCATGATCCCGTGGCCCACGCCCATGCCCGCGTGGACCGTCGCCACCACCCACTTGCCGTTCGGCGAGCAGCTCGGGTTGTAGAGGTGGTGCAGGTTCGCGGTGTTCGGGTGCTCCTCAATCTTCCCCGTGGCCACATCCACGAAGCTCATGCCCTTCGTGTAGTAGTCAATCACGTTGAACTTCGGAAACTCCTGCGGCAGGAAGCCGACGGATTTGCCGTCCGGGCTCCAGAAGGGTTCGCGCGCCTGGTCCGCCAGCTTCCGGCGGTTCTTCCCGTCCGCGTCCATGATCCAGAGGCTGCGCACGGTGTCGCGGCCTTCCCCTTCGTCCACGGAGAAGCAGATCTTCGTCCCGTCCGGCGAGACCTGCGGGTAGTGCTCCTGCACCTTCGGCGTCGCGGTGAGATTCACCACGCCCGAGCCATCCGCGTTCATCGCGAAGATTTCCCAGTTGTCGTTCGTGTAAGTCTCGTAGGCGATCTTGAAGGGCAGCTTGCTCAACTGCTGGCGCAGCGGCGGCTCAGCCGCGGTGGCGTCGCCAACCGGCGAGAGACCGAGAAGGAGGCCTGCCAGCGTCACGGCAGGCAACGGCTTCACCAGGCGGCGTAGGATGGACCGGAGTAGCATAAGCTGACGCTAGACACGGCCCGGGGTTCGCTCAACAAGAAAGGCGCGGACGACTGCTTCATTTGCCCTCTTCCACCGTGAGAATGGCATTCGCCGCGACCGCCTTCCGCTCCACCCGCTTGCCGGAGGGATAAAACTCCACGCTGACGTCCACCGTGCCGTGGGTGCCAAGGCCGAAGTGCCGCTCGGTCGGCGCGAGCGCGTAGTAGCTGTGCGCGCTCTGGCTGTCCAAAATCATCACCTGCTCGAACGCGAGCAGCTTCCCGGCGTTGCCCGGTTCAGTCACCCGGATCTTGGCCCCGGCCGCACCCCGGTTTCCGGTCGCGCCGACGGGCCGGACGCGCAACCAGTTCCGCACCGGCAGTTCGTTGTGATAGACCTTCACATCACGTTTTGAATCCAGCGAGCCGGTGTAGCCAACGATATCGAGCCGGCCGTCGCCATCCACGTCCCCAAAACACAGGCCGTCATCCACGGACGCAGCCGACTTGTCCTCGATGCCCCAGGCCTGGTTCATGTAGGCGAAGCTCCCGCCTCCGGTCCCGCGCAGGACCCAGAGGAAATTACGGCCGTTCCACAGCAGGTCCGGGATGCCGTCGTTGTCGAAGTCCGTCTGGACCGCCAGCCCCCACGAGACATAGCGTGGCTTGCTGGCTTTCTCCATGCCGGTGAACGCGCCGGGTTTCTTCGTGAACTTCCCTTTGCCATCATTCAGGTAGATCTCCGGCCGCCCGCCCTCCAGCACGATCAGGTCCAGGTGCCCGTCCTGGTTCACATCACCCACGCCTTTGATGGCGAGCCCGTCCTCGTGCAGGCCGGCCTGCTCCGTCACGTCGGTGAAGTTCATTTTGCCATCGTTGAGATACAGGCGGGACCGGCCGCGCTCGTAGTCGTAACGGCCCCAATGCAGCACCAGATCCATGAAGCCATCCCCATTCACGTCCACAGGATGAATGTTGATCTCGTTGCGGGTCGCGGCGACGGCCAGATTCCCACCCGGCTTGAAGCCGCCCTGGCCATCGCCGAATTCGAAGGCCACGCCTGGCCGCTCGTGCAGCCAGTCCACCTTGCCGTCCCGGTTCAGGTCCACCAGCGCATTCGCGCGGCCTTGTCCGGCGGTGGTGGCGGTCTCCCGGAAGCGCAGGCTGCCGGGTGTGGACTCATTGAGCCACCACTTGCCGCCGCCATCCTGCCAGGTCATCTGCAAGTCGAGCTTGCCGTCCTCGTTGAGGTCATACGCCACATGAATCTCTGTGGTGGGATACGAGCCCGCCGCGGGCTTGAAATGGCCGTGGCCATCGTTGAGCAGCGCCAGGGCCGAGCCAGCGCCATGGGCCGCGAAAAACAGGTCCAGCTGGCCATCCCCGTCCAGATCCACGAGGTTCAACCCGCTCAGCCACCATTTCGGATGTCGCTCGTAATGATCCGCCAGCGCCTGGCTGACACCGGAAGATTTGGTGAGGTCAACAAATCCCCGGCTGGAGGCCCCGGGACCGCCGGCGTCCGCAGCCTGGCCGGAAACGGCGAAGAACCCGCCGACGCAGGCCAGCACGGCGCCAAGGAAACGGACGTGTGATCGGTGCATGTCAGGTCTGGATTGCGAATGGACCGCGGTGGTGTCGCGATGGCTTCAGGAGTTCTCCCCGTTGGTGTCCCAGCCGTTCCCTGGTGTCAAGGAGGTTGACCCTCGTCGTGGCGGGAACGGGCGCACCTGGGCACACCCATCACCGAACTTGAACCGCCACATGTGACGTGCCCCTGCCCTCACCGACAGTCGGAGACCGGGCAGACGCGCGTCACTTCCCCGCCACCGTCGTGGCCGCGCGGCGCACGCAGCGGAAGCCGTAGATGTCGTAGCCGAAGCAGACATCGGCCGAGCCAGGGTTTTCGTTGTAGCGATAGCCGGAGCGGCAGTTGTCCGCGCTGAAGCGCCACGCCCCGCCACGGAGCACCTTGTTCTTCCCTTCGCTCGGGCCCGGCGGGTCCTGCTTGGGGGACTTCGAGTAATACTCCACTTCGTAAAAATCGTTGCACCACTCCCAGACATTGCCGGCGATGTCGTAAAGGCCCCACGGGTTGGGCTGCTTCTGGCCGACCGGGCGCGGCTTGCCCCCGGCGTTCTTGTCGAACCACGCGTAGTCACCTGCCTTGGCCGGGCTGGCTCCGAAGAAGTAAGGGGTGGTGGTGCCAGCGCGGCAGGCGTATTCCCACTCGGCCTCGGTCGGCAGGCGGTAGCCGTCGGCGGTGAAGTCGCACTTCAGCGTGGTCAGGTCATAGCAGGGTTTAAGTCCTTCCGCCTCGGAGCGCTTGTTACAAAACTTGACCGCATCCGACCACCGCAACTGTTCGACTGGGTTTTGCCCGCCCTTCCAGCGCGAGGGGTTCGACCCCATCAGCTTCTGATACTGGTCCTGCGTGACCAGGTGCTTGTCTATCAGGAACGCGCTCACGGCGACTTCATGCAGCGGAGCGTCCACCTCCTCTTTGTCCCCCATCATGAACTTCCCCGCCGGGATGGGCACCAACGCACTGGCCGGGCTGGCAGACACGGGCGCGGCAGAGGGCGCAGGTGCCGTGGCAGCGCCCGACGGTGGCGCGGCGGCAGGCGCACTGGCGACGGGCTTGGCCGGAGCGGGCGGCGGAGTGGGTCCAGTGGAACCCGACGGCTTCGGCTCGCAGGCGGTGATTGCGAAAGCCAAGCCTAGCAGGGGCAACCAGCGAATTTGAGCCGGACCGAAGGCACGGTTGGAACGGGCGCACCGCAAGGCATGCGCATGACCAGAGACACAGGGCAGTGTCGATTGCGGTAGAGTGCTATTCAGCTCGATCATAATTTGCGGCCTCGCCATGGCTGGACCAAATCGTTTGCGCCCACTGTTGAGTCGGACATCTGCCAGGGCCGATATTCGTCGCGCAGGCGCGCGGTGCCGGCCAGATTTTTGAGGCGCATGCCCAGATACCAAGGGAAGACGACAGGCCAGCCCAGAACCAGCAACAAGATGAAGATAACGGTGGGACCTCCAGAGATGGCGGTATGATACCGCCAGAACTCCACGCGCCTGGAATCGAACACCACCCAGAGGCTGGCAGCCGTGGCGAAAAAGGGAAACACGCTCCAGAGAATCGCACAGACTGAGAGCGCGATGGTGATGCCAATGGCGCTCACCCAGCAAGCCAGTGAGAGGAGTCGGTCACGCAGTTGACGTGAATTGCACGAATTTCCACGAACTGAGCCGGAGTCGGAATTCGCGTCCATTCGCGTAATTCGCGTCAAACCTCCCCCGCTGTGTTCATCCGTGTCCATCCGTGGTTCAATAGTCCGCCCAGATCTCGTAGCCATCCGGGTTCCGCAGAATCTGGCGGCAGCGGACGCGGACTTCCTCGGCCTGGGCGACGGCCTTGGGCGGTTCTGCGCAGCCGTAGCCGGCCTCCTGATAGAGCTTCCGCGTCACGGTGTGGCACTGGGCCAGCACATAGTCCTGGGCTCCGCCCATGCCGCGCCAGGCCTTGAGCAGCGCCGCGTAGGTCTTCAGGTTGTCAGGGTCGGACTTGAGGGTCAGGGCCATGGTCTGCCTGGCCAGCTCGGCGGCGTGGTCCAGCGACTTCATGTTCTCCTTCTGCACTTCGCACTCCTGCGGGAT
>CAZOCL010000132.1:0-15774 GCA_964578245.1 uncultured Klebsiella sp.
GAGACATGAACCATCAGGAGGGAAAGTCAGCGGCGCGCGCTTGCGCCATGCGCTCATGCCAGGCGCGGATCTGGGTGTGCGCAGCGGGCAGTTCGTAGTGGCCGGAGGCGAGGAAGTTGCCGAGCATACCGTGGAGGTCGAAGTCCACGAAGCGGGGGCGGTCACCGAGGAGAAACGGCTTGCCCAGCAGCATCTGCTCGAAGGGGACGAGCCGGGCTTCCAATTGCAACAGCAGGGCCGGCTGCTCGTCCCGCCAGCGCTCCAGACAGCCGCGGCCAAACTTCCGCTCCTTGTGGCGGACGAACGCGAGCCGTTCCTTTGCGGGAATGAAATCGCGCCAGTAAACATCATTGAGTTTGAACCCCAGCCCCTCGATTTCATCCTCGATGTGCCGCCAGAGGATCGTCTGCAAGCCGCGCAGGTGCGACGGAAAGAGCCCCAACCCCAGTTTGTTGTCCAGATACTTGGCGATCACCTGGGAGTCCTCGCCCGTTTCGAACACCACCTGCCGGCCGTCCCGGATGACCGGCACCTGGTAGTAGCGCTCGCGGGTGAGCTTCCAGACTAGGGACCGGTCGGTGTTGGGGATGTTCGTGATTTTGAAACGAACCCCGGAAAACTCCAGAATGCGCCGCTGCACGATGCAGAAGGGACTCCACGGAAACTGGATCAACTCAATCATTCAGCCAGACAGCACTCAACTCGCGTGGGCGGAATCTAGGTTTGCCAGAGGGGCGAGACAAGCGGAAGTTTGCCCGGGCAGAAAAAAGAGCGGCGGGACGAAACTGGGGACTCCACTGCCAGGGACAACCGCCAGCAAAAGGGCTCAAAAAATGGCTTTCGCAGAATTGACAATGGTATCGTGTGTGCTACGCTCAGGCCCAAGTGCGGTCGCGGAAGGCAGCCTGTGGACGCAGCAGCAATTATAAACTAACACGCCTTCTGTTTGTCCACGCCGCGCGCAGAGAAAAGGCAAACAAATGAAAGTTCAACAGTCACGCAAAGGCGGCTTCACGCTCGTGGAAATCATGATCGTGGTGGCCATCATCGGTCTGCTCGCAGCCATCGCCATCCCGAACTTCGTGAAGGCGCGCGCCACGGCCCAGAAAAACTCCTGCATCGCCAACCTCAAGCAGATTGACGGCGCGGTCCAGCAGTGGGCGCTCGAAAACAAGAAGGCGGCCACCGACACCTACGCGCTGACCGACACCACGTTGCTGGCCTACTTGAAGGGCACACGCGTCCCGGTCTGCCCCGGCGGTGGAGCCTACAGCGCAGCCGCGACCGTTTCCGGCGCTCCGACGTGCAGCCTGTCCGGCAGCGGCCACACGCTCTGAGCCGAAGCGGAGCCGCAAACCGAATTGACCACAGAGAGAAACCAAGGCTGAGGAGCGGCTAGCGCGGCCAGCCCTGCCATCTTTGTCCGTCCCTAATCTTTGGGAGTTCCTCTTTTGGGTCGCCTTGAATCTGCGGGAACCCCGCTGTGACCGCTCTTCACCGGCCTTTCTCTGTGTTCATCGCGTCTCTGTGGTCAACTTGGCTTGCGGCTCGCAGTTCGGATGGGGACCGTCCCTGCGCACGCAGGGCGCGCAGGCTCAACGCATCATGCCGCTTGGCGAGCCGCACCCCGCGGTCATCGGTCATCAGCGGGCAGTGGAAGAAGCCCGGCGTGGCGAACCCCAGCGCCTCGTAGAGGAGAATTTGCCGGGCCGTGCTGGCCAGCAAGTCCGCGCCCCGCACCACTTCGGTGATGCCCATCGCCGCATCGTCCACCACCACGGCCATTTGATACGCCGGCAGGTCGTCATTCCGCCAGACCACGAAGTCGCCAAAGTCCTGCCCGGCCACGAATGACTGCGGGCCGAGCCGGCCATCGTGGAAGGTGACCGCGCGACCCTCCGGCACGCGAAAGCGCCAGGAGGGCGGCAGGTGACGGGTGGCAGGTGACAAGGGGCCGCT
Organism: uncultured Klebsiella sp.; assembly: GCA_964578245.1. Classification (GTDB taxonomy): domain Bacteria; phylum Verrucomicrobiota; class Verrucomicrobiia; order Limisphaerales; family SXTU01; genus SXTU01. The sequence goes on from CAZOCL010000132.1 coordinate 1,960, forward strand.
GGCGTCCGAGCGCACGTCACTTGCCACCTGCCACTTGTCACTCGTCACCTTCCGGCACGTTCCCGGATAGACCGGCTCGTCCTCACCCTGGTGCGGGGCCTGCAAGGCGCGGAGCACGTCCTGTCGCGAACAGGTGCACGGATAGAGAAAGCCCGCGGCGCGCAACTGCTCAAACGCGGCCCGATACAGTGGCATCCGTTCGCTCTGGGTGTAGGGCGCGTGGGGTCCGCCCACGTCCGGGCCTTCCTGCCAGGCGAAGCCAAACCAGCGCAGATCCTCCAGCATCCCGGTCACGAACTCCGGCTTGCAGCGCTGACGGTCCAGGTCTTCGTTGCGCAGGATAAGCGTGCCGCTTCGCTCGCGGGCGCGCTGCTGAGCGACCCAGAAGGTGCGCGCGTGGCCGAGGTGCAAGTAACCCGTCGGGGACGGCGCGAGGCGTCCGCGATAGGGATGGGCGTGAGGCGGACACTCCTGTCCGCTGTGGGCAGCCGTTGGATTTGCAGGATGGACAAAGGGGATAGGAGTGTCCCCTTCACGCATGGGTTGCGCCGCACTCATGCCACTTCTTCGGGGTAGGCCGCCAACGCCTCCGCCATGCCCGGGAGGCGGAAGGAGAGCAGCCGTTGCACCTTCGTGCAGTCCATCGAGCTGTTCTGCGGACGCGGCGGTCCTTGGTAGTTCTTCACGGTGTCCGGCTGTATTCGGCCGGGCAACGCGGCCCAGCGCGGGAGCAACAGGTTCGCGATGTCCCAGCGCGACAGCGTATCCGCGCCGCAGACGTGAAACAGCCCGGCGGCCCGCTGCTGCAACAGTTCCCAGGTCACCCGCGCCGTCACCCGCGCGGCGGTCGGGCAGCGGAACTCGTCGGTGAACAGGGAGAAGTTCTTTCCCGCCGCCAGGTCATTGCGAAGCATTTCGTTGAAGGCGCGGTTGCCGCTCGGAGACTTGCCGAAGTTCAGCGAGAGGCGCAGCGCGGTGTGGCGGGGATTCGCCAGCACGACCTGTTCGGCAGCCACTTTCGTCTCGGCATAGACGCTGCCAGGATTCGGCGCATCCGCCTCGGTGTAGTTGCCACGCTTGCCGTCGAACACGAGGTCGGAAGAGTAGAAGATCAGCGGAAGGTCAGCCGCGAGTTCTGCAAGGCAGCGCGTGGTCTCGACATTCATCCGGTGCGCGGCCGCCGGGTCGCGCTGGCAGACGGGTGGATGCGCGATGGCTGCGCTGTGGAGGACCGCATCCGGCCGGTCAGCTTCGAAGCGCGCCCGCACCGCCGCGAAGTCCGTGAGGTCCAGCTCCTCACGACGCAAAGGGAGGAGCTGCCAATCCGGGGCGCATTGAGCAGCCGTTGTGGCGAGGTAGCTGCCGAGCAACCCGCCGGCTCCGGTGATCCAGACGCGGGGAAGGCTCATTTCGCCGACACGGCAGCCTTACGGCGCGGACGCACGGTCAAGAAGTTGACCTGGTCCACATCAATGATGTGAAAGCTGTTGTCGCTTGGGGCAACGACGACCGTGGTCCGTTCCTTGTTGAAAAGCACCTGATCCGGGTGCTCGACGGGGATGCTCTTGCCATCAATGTTAATGACAAACGGCGCGAACGGGGTCTGAAAAACGATCTCCTCAAAACTCTTCAGTTTCATAGAAGAGCAGTAAATCAAGACTCACCCCGTCGCAAGCGCGAACCGCCCAGTCAGTCGGAGAGTCGTTTCGTCAAATCACCGTAGGCATCAATCCGCCGGTCGCGCAGGAACGGCCAGTGCGTCCGCGTCACGTCCACCTTCGCGAGGTCCACGGGGACGATGAGGTTTTCTTCCTGGTCGACGCTGGCCTTGGCAAGGATCTGCCCGCTCGTGCCGGCCACAAAGCTCTGGCCCCAGAACTGCAGGCCATCACCGCCGATGGGCGTCTCCAGGCCGATGCGGTTCGCCACCGCGACGTAGCAGCCGTTGGCGACCGCGTGGCTGCGCTGGATGGTCTCCCACGCGCCGTGCTGGTTTACCCCATACTCCGCCTTCTCGCTGGGGTGCCAGCCGATGGCGGTCGGGTAGAAGAGAATTTCCGCGCCCTGCATCGCCGTGAGGCGGGCGGCCTCGGGATACCACTGGTCCCAGCAGATGAGCACGCCGATCTTCGCATAGCGCGTGCGCCAGGCTTTGAAGCCAAGATCGCCAGGCGTGAAGTAAAACTTCTCGTAGAAGAGCGGGTCGTCCGGGATGTGCATCTTCCGGTAGATGCCCAGCATGGAGCCATCCGCGTCAATGATCGCGGCCGTGTTGTGGTAGAGGCCGGAAGCGCGCTTCTCGAAGAGCGACGCGACGATCACCACCTGGTGCTTCCTGGCCAGCTTGCAGAAGGCGTCCGTGCTGGGCCCGGGGATGGACTCGGCCAGCTTGAAGTTCGCGTGGTCCTCGTTCTGGCAGAAATACTGGGAGCGGAACAGCTCCTGCGTGCTGATGATCTGCGCGCCGGCCTTCGCGCAACGCTCCACCTGGGCGAGGGTCTTCTTGAGATTCCCGGCGGTGTCGGCGGAGCAACTGGTCTGCACCAGACCGAGCGTGACGGTCGTATCGGAGCGCGAACGCTTCATGGCCGGCTAGATTTTGGCGACGCGCGGGGTGCGGTCAATGCGTTCCGTCTTGCCCTTCGCATTCTGGATCTGCTTGTAGTCCACCTGCCCGAAGAGCTGCCGGATGAAGCGGCCCATCGTCTCGTTCGTGGGCCCGTAGCCCGCGTGGTAGATGTAGTGCTCCAGGTCGTGCAGCACCTCGTCGGCGTTCGGATAGCGGCGGTTCACTTCGCGCTCCAGGCACTTGTGCAGCACCTTGTTCAACTGCTCGTCAATGCGCGGGTCCAGCGTGCGGAAGTCCGGGATCGGCATGCTCTGCACCCGCTCGCGGGACTCGGTCATGCTCGCGCCCTTGAAGATGTTGTGCCCGAGGAGGAGCTGGGCCAGCACGATGCCCACGGAGAAGATGTCCGAGCGCTTGTCGGTGATCTGGAAGTTCGACTGCTCGGGGCTCATGTAGTCCACCTTGCCGGCGACGACTTCACCCTCCTGGTCCTGAAGCAGGCCGCGCGCCTTGGCGATGCCGAAGTCGGTGATCTTCACGTCCCCTTCGAACGCGATCATGACGTTCTTCAGGTTCACATCCCGATGGACGATCCCCAACGGCCGGCCGTCCTTGTCGGTCTTCGCATGGGCGTAGGCGAGCCCGCGGGCAATGCGGCTGGCGATGAACACCGCCAGTTCCTTGGGCAACTGCCGGTTCTGCTCGTTACACTTCTGGATGAACTGCTCGACGTTCGCGCCGCGGATCATCTCCATGGCGATGAAGAACATCCCGTCCGTCTCGCCCAGATGGTAGGTCTGGACGATGTTGGTATGGATCAGGTCGGCCACCAGCTTGGCCTCGCCGATGAAGTTCTCGATGAACAGCTTCTGATTGGCGTAGCTCTGGCGAATCACCTTGATGGCCACGCGCTTGATGAAACCGCTCGCCCCGTGCTGCTCCGCCTCGTAAACCACGCCCATGCCACCTTCAAAAATCTTGTTAACGATTTTATAGCGGACCGGACATTGGATGCTAAACAGGCCAAGCACGGCCAAAACGACACTTAAAAACCCGTCGCCAGTCAAGCTCCGACGCCGGAAATCGGCTGCGGAAAAGCCTGACCCCCAGACAGAAGCGCGCGGTCAGGCCGTGTTCGTTGCCCTTTGCGACTGGCCCCGGGCGTCTGCCGGGAAGACGCCGTTGCCCGCAAATCCCCAAAGATTCAGGGAAGACCAGGCTTCCCCGCAGCCGATCTTTGTCTTTCCCAAATCTGTGGGCATCCCCTCCCGTTCAATCCAGCGACACCTTGCTGCCCAGCTTGAGCAGGTCCAGGCCGATCTTGTCCACGTCGAACCTTCCGGCCATCGCGTCCCCATAATTGGCCAGGACCACCACCCCGATCTGCCGGGCCCGGTTGAAAGCGAGGAAGCTCACGTAGCCCCCCGTGCCGCCATTGTGCCAGTAGATGTCCAGCGCGCCTTGCAGGGACACCTCCCGTTGCCAGCCCAGGGGCAGTTCGCCGGCTTCCCCGGTCTGGTGGAGCTGTCGGGCCTGCGCCAGCGAACGGCCCACCGACGTGTTGCTGTCGGCGAGATTCGCCTCAATGAAGGTCAGCAGATCGCTCGCATCCGAGCGGAACGCACCGGCGGGGGCCACCACGTCGAAATCCCAGTTCGCCACCGGTTCGCCCTTGGGTGAATGACCGGGCGACAGCCGGGCGCGCTGCGGGTCCGAGAGACGGATCACCGTGTTCGTCATGCCTAGTGGCTCCAGCAGGACGCCGCGCACCAGTTCCTCATAGCCCGTCTCCGCCTTCAGCGTGAGCAGATGTCCCAGCAGCGCGAAGCCAAGGTTCGAGTAGTCCACCAGCTTGCCCGGCGGATTGTTCGGCTTCACGCCCGCCAGGAACTGGTAAAGCTCCTCGGCCCGATACTTCGCATACGGGTTGGCCGCGTTCGCAGCGGAAGTGTCCAGGTTCCCCGGCAGGCGCGGCAGCCCGGCGGTGTGCGTGGCCAGATGCAGCAGCGTGACTGGGGCCAGCGCCTCGGCCAGGGCGACCTTCTCCGGCAGCAAGGCCCGCACGGTGTTGGTCAGCTTCACCTTGCCTTCGAGTTCGAGCCGCGCCAGCGTGATCGCGGTGAAGACCTTCGTCACCGAACCGATTTCAAACACCGTCTGCGCATCCGGGAGCGCGGCATTCGTCGCACTCACCCGCCCAAACCCCTGCACCGCCCGCCGTCCGCCCTGTGTGAGGCCGATCACCAGCGCCGCCTGCGGGTGCCCGGCCAGGTAGCCTTCGCCCATCTTCGCCGCCCGCTGCCGCAGGTCGTGCGTGTCCTGGAGCTTGTCCCACTTGCGTTTGTCATGCGAGAGGTAGGCCAGCAGCGCGGCAAGAATGACCACCAGCAAGACCGACGCCCCCCCGGCGACTTTGAGGACCAGCCAGAAGAAATCCCGCGCGCGGTCAGGTTGCATCACGGACCATGCAACCCCGGGCCAGACGGCGGCTCAAGCGAAAAGCTGGCGGCCGGATTCCGACGCCGGGGCTCCGGACGGAGCGTCCTTCCGTGCAAAATCTCTGTTGTTCCCTGCGCCTGCGCTGGCAAAATCCCGCCGCACATCATGCCTGACCGCCCCGAAATCCCCGCGCCGCCCAGTCTCGCGGAGGAGCGCCGGGCCGGGGGGTTGATGGCGCTCGGGCTGGAGGAGACGCCGGTCGAGGAGAATTACCGTCCCGGCCAGGAGATCGCCCGGGGCGGCATGGGCGCAGTGCTGAACGCCCACGACCAGAAGCTCGCGCGCTCAGTGGCGATGAAGGTGATGCTCCGCGCGCACGCCAGCCCGGAGGAGCGGCTGCGCTTCCAGCTCGAGGCCCGCGTGCTCGGCCGCCTCGCGCACCCGAACATCGTCCCCGTCCATGACCTCGGCGTGGATGCGCAAGGGCGGCAGTTCTACACCATGAAGCTCGTGCAGGGCATCACGCTGCATGAGCTGCTGGGGCGGTTGAAGGCGGGCGACCCGGCCACGCTGGCGAAGTATCCGCTCAACGCCCTGCTGACGGTGTTCAAAAAAGTGTGCGACGCCGTGGCCTTCGCACACTCGCAGGGCATCATCCACCGCGATCTCAAGCCGCAGAACATCATGGTGGGCGAGTTCGGCGAGGTGCTGGTGATGGACTGGGGGCTGGCAAAAATCCTGCCCGGCAGCCTGGCGCAGGAAGTGGTCGGCCCCGTGTCCGGCTCCGGGCCGACGGGCACGATCCTGGTCACCCCGGCGGTGGCAACTCCGGCGGTTGAGAACCCCGACCTGCCCACGCTGGCCTCAGCTCCCGAGGCCACCCTCGCAAACGGCAGCGACAGCTCCACGGCGGCGCCGCTGTGCTTTTCCAGTCCGCAGGACACCCCGTTGCCGCACCTGTCCAGTTCGCAGCTTACCCTGGACGGCACGGTGATGGGCACGCCGAATTACATGTCCCCCGAGCAGGCGGCGGGCCGCGTCGCAGAGCTGGACGAGCGCTCGGATGTCTTTTCCCTCGGTGGCGTGCTCTACGCGATCCTCACGCTGCGCCCGCCGATTGAGGGCAAGGACGTGAACGAACTCCTCGCCAAGGTCTGCCGCGCGGAGGTCACGTCCCCGTCACGCGCGACCGCCCACACGACGCTGTGCCACCTGCCCGACGGCCGTGTCCCCGAGGCGCTTTCCGCCGTGGTGATGAAGGCGCTGCGCCTGACGCGGGCGGAGCGCTACCAGAAGGTCGTGGACCTGGGCCGGGACATCGAGTCGTTCCAGGGCGGTTTCGCCACCGCGGCGGAGCAAGCGGGTGCGTTCACACAGCTCCGCCTCTTCATCCAGCGGCACAAGGTCATCTCGACGGCCGCCGCGGTCATCGTGCTTCTCACCGCTGCGTTCATCGTGAGCCTGTCGCACCAGCGGGACGCGGCCACCAAGAGCGCGCAGGAAGCGACGGCGGCCCGGCAGGTCGCGACCACGAACGAACACAAGGCCAAGGCCAGCGAGGCGAAGACGAAGCAGTTCGCCGCGCTGCAACGCCGCGAGAACGCCCGCATGAACGTGCTGCTGGCCGATGCCGCCGTCCTCGCCTCGGACCTGACCGGGCTGGTGCAGGCGCTGGACCGGTGCCCGGTGGATTTGCGCGAGCAGACCTGGGAGTATCTCGCCGCCAAGCGGGACGTCTCGCTCGGCGAGCTGAAGGTCGAGGGCTTCGAGCGGCTGATGGCGCTCGCCGCCGTGCCGGGACAGCCCGGCGTGTTCGCGCTGGTGGCCCCCAACGGCGAGATCGGACTGGTGAACGCCGCCGAGGGCACGGTGCTGCAGCGGTTCAAGACCGGCCGCACCGGCGTGCATCTGCTGGCTTTCTCGCCGGACGGGAAGGTGCTGGCCATCGCCCGCCGGGGCAGCTCCGAGGTGGATGTGTTCGGCGCGGCGGATGGCCAGCGCCTGCACACAATCACACTGAGCCTCACCAACCTGCACTGGCTCGGGGTCGCCCATCACCGGGATTACAGCCTGCTTACGGCGATCGCCCACGTAGGGAGCACTTCCACCTCCACGCTGCAACTGGTGGATCTACGCACCCGGACGACGCGCTGGGAATCGCCGCAGCGGGGCTTCCTGACCAGCGCGCTGGTGCATCCCGACGGCGACCGGGTGATGGTCTGCGGCAGCGGGCAGCACCGGCGGGTGTTCGTCCTCGACGCCCGCGATGGCAGCGAGCGGGCGCAGGTGGAACTGTATCCGCTCATGCAGGCGCTAAGCCCGGACGGGCGGCTGCTCGCGGTCGGGACCGTCGCGGGCGAACTCGTGCTGGTCAACTCCGCCACCGGGGCGGTGACGCAGCGCGGCAAGGTCCATGCCGCCTCCCTCGCGGCGCTGGCCTGGCTGGGCAGCCGCCACCTGCTCACCATGGGCAGCGAGGGCAAGTTCGCCGAGGCCCGCTGGAGCTTCCGGCTAATGGAGGCCGAGACGCTCGCCTCGCGCGGCTCCTTCTTCGGTCTCAAACAGGGTAGAGGGACGCCCACTTGGAGCCTGCACCCAGGGAGCGGCGACTTGCTGACCCTGGAATCGCCGCCGCGCCGCTGGCGGTTTCCGGCCGGGCGCGAGCTGGCACGCAAGACGCATGAGTCGGAGCAGGCGTGGGGCGGAGTCTTTGTGAGCACCAATGTGCTCGTCGCCCGCAAAGCCTTCGGCCTGACGCGCTACGACGAGCGGCTGACCGAACTGCCGGCGGTCCAGCCGCCGTGGGACTTTCATGTGGCTGCCGCCCACCCGGCCTCGGGGCAGTTCGCGCTGGCCCGGCACATCCGGACCACGACCCCGAGCCTCAAGGTGTTCACGCAGGCGGACGGAACGCCGGTCGAGAAGTTCGCGTTGCCTATCAAGGTGCTGGCCAACGTGATGGTCTTCGACTCGGCCGGTGAGCGGCTGGCCGTCGTGATGCGGGATGGTGCGCTGGAGATGTTTTCCCTGGCCGATGGCCGCAGCCTGTTCCGTCGCGAGGGGAAGTTTGAGCGCGCCGTGTTCGCGGGCACGAATCTCTTTGCCATCGCCGCCCATACCAACAGCGTGGCGAAGATGGACTACCGGCTGGAACGGCTGGACCCCGTCACCGGCGCGGGTCGCGCCTCGCTGCGGATTGATGTCCAGATCAACGCGCTGGCGGTCTCGCCCGACGAGCGGCTGCTGGCCTTCGCGGGGGGCGACCGTTACGTGTATTTTGTCCACACCGAACCGCAGCCGGACGGGCGCATCCAGGAGCGAAACTTCTTCCGCGCCCACGACGGTGAGATCGGCGCGCTGGCCTTCCACCCCACCCAGCCCATCCTCGCGACCGCCTCAGTGGACGGCTCGGTGAAGTTCTGGGATCATCGCAACGCGCGGCAGCCGCTCGACTACTTCCTTGGGCTGGAGGGCATGCCCGTGACGTTGTCCTTCAACCCCGATGGCACGCGTCTGTTGCTGGACGGTCAGGAGCGGACCACGCGGGTGTATGATGTGAGCGGGGTGAAACCGGGAGAAAGCTCCAAGCTTTAAGTCCCAAGCTCCAAATAGGCTCCAAACTCCAATCCTGATGGGGTGCCAGCGCGCTGGAATGGAGCGGCCCCCCTTGATTGGAATTTAAGACTTGGAACTTTCTTGGAGCTTGGAGTTTGGGATTTGGATTTTACCCCCATCAGCCTGCCAAAAGATTTCCGCACAATTTTTGTCATGTCCTCCAAAAAACTTCGATTCAGTCCAGTGAAGCCAGTCCTCCAGACGGCTCACCACGAACATGAAACTGAATCAACGCTCGCTCCGTCAGGGATTTACGCTCATTGAGCTGCTGGTGGTCATCGCCATCATCGCCATTCTGGCCGGGATGCTGTTGCCGGTGCTGGCCAAGGCCAAGGCCAAGGCCCACGGCATCAAGTGCGCCAACAACTCCCGCCAGCTCAGCATCGGCCTGCAGCTCTATGTGGATGACCATGACGGCTACTTCCCCCAGCTCACGGCCGCCACGCCGGCCCCGGCCAACGCCATCTTCCCCGGCGCAGTCACGCAGTGGGTGGACGCGCTGGCACGCTACGTCGGCGGGCAGACGGCCATCTTCAGTTGCCCTGCCGTGCGCGATCCAAATGACTTCGGGCTGACCGGTGGCAACTGGGGCATCGGCATCAATTACCCGAACATCGGCACCTACATCGCCAACCAGACCCCCAACCGCATCAACGAAAACATGGTCGCCAACCCGGCCGCCACCGTGGCCTTCGCCGACGTGGCATGGATTCTCAACCCGACCACGCCTGATCCCGAGCAGTGGCTGGCCACCCCGGCACCCACCTCCGTCGGGGTGCAGGACCGCATCATCTTCCGCACGTCGAACAATCCGCCCTACGACTTCCTGCCCTGCCGCACCTACGGCCGGCATCAGAAGAAGGTGGCCACCGTGCTGGGCGACGGCCATTACGAGGCCATGAAGAACACGGCCATCGGCATGCACCTCCCGGAAGGGGACGCCAACGCGCTGTGGGACCGGCTGTGAGATGGAGTTGGGGCGGGCGCACGCCCAACGGGCCGGCGAGGACGCCGGCGACACGGCAAGCCGGAGGCTTGCGCTACAATGTAGCGCCCGCGTCCCGCGGGCCGTGCCGCAAGCGTCCTCGCTTGCCCGCCGAGTTTCCACTCGCCAGCCCGTCGCGGGCTTAGCAGCATGACGGCATCATGCATCGTCTGCTTTCTCTCTTCGCGCTGCTTTGCGTCCTTTGCCTCCGCACCGGAGCCGCCGAGACTCCCCCCATCCGCGTGCTCGTCTGGGACGAGCAGCAGCCCGCGCAAAAGACGGCCTACGACGGCGGCTTCCTCGGCGACACCATCGCCGCCTATCTCGCGAAACAGCCCGGCCTCAAGGTCACTTCCGTCAACTTCGGTTTACCTAACCAAGGCCTCTCCGACGCCGAACTAGACGCCGCGCAGGTCGTCATCTGGTGGGGCCACCAGAAGCACGGCCTCGTCGAGACCTCGCGCGTGGAGGCCCTCGTGCAGCGTGTGCGGGACGGCAAGCTCGCCCTAGTCGCGCTGCACTCGGCGCATTGGTCGCGGCCCTTTGTGCGGCTGATGCAGGAGCGGGCCAAGGAAGACGCCCTCGCGCAGATCCCCGCCGCCGAGCGTGCCACGGCGAAGTTTGAGTTCTTCAACGAAAACCCGCTCGGCAAAGTGCCGCGCCGGGACGCGCCACTCACACCGTCACTGCAGCACGAGAACGGCGTACGGAAGCTCACCTTGCCCGGCTGCATTTTCCCCGCCTACCGCGGCGACGGCGCGCCGAGCCATGTCACTACCCTGCTGCCCGAGCATCCGATCGCCGCCGGGCTGCCGCTGAACTGGGATATACGTCAGACGGAAATGTATGACGAGCCGTTCCATGTGCCCAAGCCGGACGCGGTCGTCTTCGAGGAGCGCTGGGACAAGGGTGAGCATTTCCGCAGTGGCTGCCTCTGGCAGGTGGGCAAGGGCCGCGTCTTCTACTTCCGGCCCGGCCACGAAACCTTCCCCGTCTTCAAGCAGGCGGAGAATCTCCGCGTGGTCGAGAACGCGGCGCGCTACCTCGTGGCACAACTCCCGGCTGCCCCACCCACCGCTCCGCCCGCGAAGGCGAAGGCTCCCGCGTCCAGCCGGCTCGCCCTCCCGCACACGGAGAACTTCACCATCGCGGGCCGACCCGCCTTCATTTACCTGCCGCCGCCCGAGAAGCGCACCTCGCCGCAGCCGTGGATCTTCTATGGCCCCACGCTCGCGCCCTATCCCGACAACGGCGAACGCTGGATGCACGAGCAGTTTGTCGCGGCGGGCATTGCGGTCGCGGGGGTGGATGTAGGCGAGGCCTACGGCAGTCCGAAGAGCCATGTGGTCTTCGATGCGCTCTACCGCGAGCTGACGGAGCAGCGTGGCTTCGGCACGAAGCCCTGCCTCTTCGGTCGCAGCCGGGGCGGCCTGTGGACGAGCAGTTGGGCCATCACGAATCCGGCGCGCATCGCGGGCATCATCGGCATCTACCCGGTCTATGACTTCCGCACCTATCCCGGCATCGCAAAGGCCGCCGGAGCCTACGAACTGACCCCCGAACAGCTCACCGCCCGCGCCGCCGAGTTCAATCCCATCGAGCGCATTGCCGTGCTGGCCAAGGCGAAGGTGCCCGTCACGCTCATCCACGGTGACGTGGACAAGGTCGTGCCGCTCAAGGAGAACTCCGCTGAACTGCTGCGCCGCTACACGGAAGCCGGCGCTGGTGACCTTGTGAAGCTCATCGTCGTCGAAGGCCAGGGCCACAACATGTTCGAAGGCTTCTTCCACTCGCAGGTGCTGGTGGACTTCGCCATCGCCAAGGCCAAGGAAGGGGCGAAGAAGTAAGTTCCAAAATCCAAATCCCAAGCTCCAAACAAGCTCCAAGTCCCAAATTCTAAATGGACCCCTGCCAGAGGCACGGTCACTCTTGTTCACCTCAGCAACCTGTGTGGCGTGACAGACGTGCTGATTCCGTGGCCATCGAGGTCGTTTTGAAAGCGAGCCGAGGCAGCGCGCTCCCTTTCCCCTCACCCCGGCCCTCTCCCTGTGGGAGAGGGAGAATCCCCGCCCGTGCTTGGTGCAAGCGCGTGCCAAAACACTCCGACAGGCTGACTGGCTCCCTCTCCCTTGGGGAGAGGGCTGGGGTGATGGGGAACGCATCATCCAGTGACCGAGCCGCACGCGACTTCTTCCACGCAACAGATACCGTTTGGAGCTTGGGATTTGAAGTTTAGCCATCAGGAGCCCTGCCGATGAACTTGCTCCGCCTCCTCATCCTGCTGTGCAGCGCCACGCTCGCCCTGGCCGCGCCGGGAAAACCCAACCTCGTCTTCATCCTCACGGACAATCAAGGCGCGTGGACGCTCGGGTGCTACGGCAATCCCGACATCCGCACCCCGCACATCGACAAGCTCGCGGCTGAGGGCATCCGCTTCACGCGGGCACTGAGCTGCAACCCGGTCTGCTCGCCCACGCGCGCGACGTTTCTCACCGGCCTGATTCCCTCGCAGCACGGCGTGCACAGCTTCCTCGACCCGGCCTTCATGATGGGGCCGAGGGCTTACAACACGCTCGCTGAATTCACGTCGCTCGGTGAAGTGCTGCGCGATGCGGGCTATGCCTGCGGCCTCAGCGGCAAGTGGCATCTCGGCGCGAACCTCACCCCGTCCGAGGGGTTTAGCTTCTGGGTCACCAAGCCGGACGGGCACACGAAGGAGTTCTATGACCAGGAGGTGATCGAGGACGGCAAGGTGCGCAGGGAAGCGGGCTACACCACGGACCTCTGGACCCGCAAGGGCATCGAGTTCATCGAGCAAAACCAGGCGCGTCCGTTCTTCCTGTTCCTGGCCTACAACGGGCCTTACTCGCTCGGGCAGTTGATGCTCAACCCGGCGCGCAACCGCCACGCGGAGTATTACAAGGGCAAGCCTTTCACCAGTTTCCCGCGCGACGCCATGCACCCGTGGCAGCACGCAAACAAGCAGTTCCACAACCAGCAGGTGGCGATGGAACGCGTCGCCGCCGAAACGAGCGGCGTGGACGACGGCGTCGGTGAGATCATGGGCACGCTGAAGCGCCTCGGCCTCGATGACAACACGCTCGTGGTCTATGCGGCGGACCAGGGCTGGATGGGCGGCCAGAACGGCATGTGGGGCATGGGCGACCACTTCCGGCCCATCGGTGCGCACGACTTGATGATGCAGATCCCGCTGCTCTTCCGGCAGCCGGGGAAGATTCCGGCGGGCCGCACGAATGACTTCCTCGTAAGCAACTATGATTTCCTCCCCAGCGTGCTGAGCCACCTTGGCCTGGCGGACAAGATGCCGCAAAAGCCCAAGTCGCCGGGCCGCGACTTCTCCGCGGTGCTGCGCGGCGAGACGATTCCGTGGGACAACACCATCTACTACGAGATGGAGAGCTGCCGTGCCATCCACACGGACGACTGGAAGTATGTGGCGCGGCATCCCGCCGGACCGAACGAGCTCTACGACCTGAAAGCCGACCCGCGCGAGCGCTTCAACCTCTTCGGCCAGCCCGGCACGGAGGCGAAGCGTGACGAACTGGCGAAGCGCCTCGACGCCTTCTTCCGCCAGTATGCGGACCCGAAGTATGACCTGTGGAACGGGGGCCGCTCGAAAGCGAGCCGGCTGGTGAAATAGCCGGTGGTTCGTGCCAGTTATACCAACTGTGGGAATAGTTTGGAAAACGGAACGTGCCGAACTTCGTGGCCGGTCTCTCTAACGCGGAGACGCAGAGAACGCGGAGAAACGCAGAGTGGGACCAAGTCGTTTGCGTTCACCTTTTGGTGGCCTTCGCAGGTCCTAATCTCCGCGCAGCTTTGCGTTCTCTGCGTCTCTGCGTTGAAGTGGTCCCTCCGATTTCAAATGCATGGTTCAGGATCACTCCAGATACCCACGCTGCGGCAGGAACCCATGCCGCTCCAGGGCCGCGCCCGCCTGCCGGATCACTTCCACGGGCAGCCGGCTGCCGGCGTGCAATCGCGGTGGTGTGAGGTTGGCCGCCTGCGGACCGTGCGCGAAGTAGTGGTCCATCGCCTTGTTGGCGTTGGCGAAGGCGTTGCCGTCGGGCAGACCGGCGACGAGGGCGAAGACTTCCTTCACCACGGTGGAGAGGCGGTCGGAGAGGCGCTGGGCTTCCTTGCGGTGGCCGGACTTGAGCAGTTCGATGACCCGATGCAGCTCGCG